>DASCOT010000239.1:0-20536 GCA_036012155.1 Acidobacteriota bacterium | reverse complement strand
TAAAGCAGATACTTGTACTCGATATCCTGAAGCGCGTAGCGCTCTCCGGGCTCGTAGTTGCTGCGTTGCTGCCGCCGCATTGAAGCGTCGCCGTAATAGCTGCGCTCAGCGAAGGCGAACCATCCGGCATCGCGCGGGCGCCCGCCACTCAGATACTGGCTGAGCGACTGGCCCTGCATCGGCATGATCTGGCTTGGCGTCAACTCGAAGATCGTCGCGATTGTTGGCAACACGTCGACATGCTGAACGACGCGTTCGTGCACCTGCACTCCAGCTTCGCCGTCGGCGCGCCAGAACAGCAGCGGAACCCAGAGCTGGGCGTTGTAGATCTGCTTGGAATGCCCGAACCAATCGTGCGCACCGAGCCCTTGGCCATGATCCGAGGTGACGACCCAAAGCGCCTCGTCATTCAGTCCATTGGCGCCCAGATGCTCGAACAAGCGCGCCAGCTGCCGGTCGGCATAGACGATCTCCGCGTCGTAGGCGGCCACAGCCTGACGTGCGCTGCTCTTTTCGTCGTCGGCCGGAATGCCACGACTTTCCAGCAAATCACGATAGGCCTGTTCACCGTATGCGGCGATCATCTCCTCGACCTCTTCGAGAACCTCGGCCGGCGGCAGGAGGGGCTTGTGGGGATCATAAACGTGGACCCATAGGAAGAACTTGTCGCGACCGTTGGCAACCATCTCGTCAACCCAGGCGAGCGCGCGGTCGACGGTCTCACCGGCGGCGCGGTACTGCTTGCGGCCTCCGTCCAGGTCAGGGTCGGCTCGGTGCTGATCCCATACCTGAAAACCCTGGCCGACGTTGCCTCCGAGCGGCGCGTCGGTACTCACGAACGCCGCCGTGCTATACCCGGCCGCACGCAGCAATTCCGCCATCGTCTCGAACTCGTCGTCGAGCACCAGCCCGTTGTTCTGAACCCGATGTTGGACTGGATACAACGACGTGAATAGCGAAGAATGCGACGGCTTGGTGGTAGCCGAGTGAGCATAGGCTCGCGTGAACGACGTCCCTTCCGCGGCCAACCGGTCCAGGAACGACGTCGTAGCAATCGGATAGTCGAAGCTCGACATATGGTCGGCGCGCAGGGTGTCGACGGTGATCAGCACCAATCGCTGCGGTACCCCAGCGTCCGTCGCCGTCATTGAACACGCTACGCCGAGCACGGAAAGCGCGAGTGCCGTGATGCAGATGCCGCGTCTCATTCTTCGTCCTGGCCGAAGCTCATCGACTCGCTGGAGTTGAGGTAGACATACAATACTGCCGCCAGCACACCGCCGAGCAGCGGACCAACCCAGTATACGTAGTGAGCACTCCAAAACCCGGCTGCCAGGGCCGGGCCGAAGGCGCGCGCGGGGTTGAGGGCGGCGCCGGTCAAGGGGCCACCGACGAGCACGGCGGCGGCCAATGTGGCGCCAATCACTAGCCCATGTACATGTCGCGGAGCGCGCGGGTCGGCTGCCATCTGCAGGATCACGAACACCAATACCAGCGTCAGTATCATCTCCACGAATACACCCGTACCGGCCTCCACACCGGGTCCTAGCGCTGGCGCGCCGAGGTGTACCGGATCCCACACGTCGGCTCCGAAGGTCGCCGCCAGCATCAGTCCGGCAACCACGGCCCCCGCCAGCTGTGCACCGATGTGAGCCAAAGCCCGTGGCGGATCAATGGCTCGCACGAGTAGCGCGCCCAACGTTACCGCCGGGTTGACATGCGCGCCTGAGACGTGCCCGAGTGCACTGACGATGGCCGCCAACGTCAATCCGTGGGCCAATGCGATACCGGTGACGCCGACCTGACCGCCGCTGTAAGAGTCGGTGCAAACGGCCGCCGCCCCCATGAAGGTCAGGACGAAGGTCCCGAAACCTTCCGCAACCGTAGAGATCGCGAGCTCGTGGCCCATTCGAGCTCCGAGCAAACGACGCCAGTTCACGTCCATTGGCTGTCCACTTGCAGGGATTAGCGAGCGCCGCTGACACCCATCGGCTCAGCGGGGCTTTGCAGTTCCACCCTCGAGCCGTCAGCGTAGAGGGCGGCCGCACCGGCGCCGCTAATCTCGAGCGCTGACGGTCGGCCATTGTAGACGGAGGCGAGCATACCTGTGTCGATCATGAACAGCCGCCCGTTGAAGCGCGAGCTGATGCCATCGACGACTGGTGAGTGTCCGACAACGATCGCCCGTGCCTGTAGCGCACCCAGGGTAGCTTCGAGCACTGCCGCATTGTCCGGGTCGGACAATGCCTCGAGCCCACGAAACCAAAGAGGGCCGCGCTCAGCCAGTACGTACCATTGCTGAATACGAAACAGGCTTTCATACCAGGCTCGCCTGGCATCTTGGGAGTCGCCACTGGCGCCCGAAAGCTCCGGTAGACCGGTCTTGGTGGAGTCGAACCACTCGAGCCCACCGGTCTGCTGAGCCGCCCCCCGAACGACATCTCTCAACTCACTGAAAGAGGTCACCAGACGGCTGTCCAGCAAGTCCTCGCGATATGCGTCGATGGCGCTGATCTCGTCGGCAACTCGCTGGTTCAGAGCCTCGAGCCCACGTGGGGCTTGCTCGGGCGCCACGCCGGCATGCATGAAGACGATACCGTCGATCTCGGCAGCCAACGGCAGAGTCCTGAGCCAGGCGCCGTACTGCCCGCTCGGTCCGACGGCGCGCACATAAGCGACGCGGTCGGCAGATGTGGTCTCCTGCCAGCTATTGCGCAACTCGCGACGACGCCGTGACGACATCCGGCCCGTGTCTGTAGCCTCGATGACCCGTTGCAGCTCGTCCCACGCACTGTCGAGAACGTCCCCCTCATCGTCATCGGAGAAGGCCGCCATCTGCTCGTCGGTCGCGTCACGAAACTCACCGATCAGGTTCATGACCTCGTGGTTGCCCAACAGTACGATCACCTCGCCGCCGGCGTCGGGGGCCTCCGCCTGGAGTCGCATCAGCAGATCCATTACTTGCCGCACGCCGGCGCCTCGATCCATGAAGTCGCCCGTCTGCACGAACACGGTATCGCCGCCGCTCCACTTCATGTCGCCGTCAACGATGCCGGCCGCTCGAAGCACCGATACCAGCTCATCGTAGGCGCCGTGTATGTCGCCGACTGCGACGATGCGACGCACCGAGGCACCCTGCGCCTCGATCGACGCGCTCGCTGGAGACGCCGGGATCGCACCCAGCGCCGATGCCATCAGCATGGCAAGGCCAAAAGCCACAGCGACGGTCATTGCTCGCGTCAGCACTAGTCGGGGCATGGGGTCGATCTCCTACGCTAGGACCTGGAGAGAGTTTCCGGAGTTCATGATATGCCGATTTGCTCGCACGGGGGCGGTGTCACCGGCCGCCCGACCGCCACAAGCGACCGCTCGGTGGTCGGCTCGTACCGACCGCGATCCGCGCGCCGAGGCAACGCTTGCCGAGCGGATACCATGGCCCAGTGAACGCCCTAATTCAAATCGAAAAGCTGGTAAAAGACTACGCGGGACATCGCGCTGTTGACGGCCTGACGGTGACCGTGGCCGCTGGCGAGATTCTCGGTCTCGTGGGACCGAACGGTGCCGGCAAGACCACCACGCTTAGATGCCTGGCCGGGATCATACCGGCGACCTCCGGGCAAATCCGCATCGGCGGACACGACCTGATGGAAGCGCCCGTCGAGGCACGGCGAGCGTTGGCCTTCGTTCCCGACGAGCCGCATCTGTTCGACCATCTGACGGTCTCCGATCATCTCGCGCTGTTCGCTCGTCTGTACGAAGTTGCCGACCACGGCACGCGTGCCGAGCAGCTGGTGCGCGACAACGAGTTGTGGGATCGTCGCCATGCCTTTCCCGGCGAGCTGTCGCGCGGCATGAAGCAAAAGCTTCTGCTGTCGTGTGCGCTGTTGCACTCACCGAAGGTGCTGGTCCTCGACGAGCCGCTCACCGGGCTCGACCCGGCAGCGATGCGGCGCACCAAACGCACCATCAGCGCCACGGCGGCAGCGGGGGCTGCCGTGGTGGCCTCGTCACACATGTTGCACTTGGTGGAAGAGATCTGCGGCCGCATCCTGATCATCAGCAACGGCCGCTGTGCGGTCGTCGGCACACTCGATGAGATCCGCGCCACTGTTCCCGATCTCTCAGGCGATGCCGACCTGGAGGAGATCTTCCTGCGCGCTACCGAGCTGGATGGCGCCACTTGACGCAAGCGCTCCTCTTTCTGCTGGTGCGCTCCGTCCGAGGGCGTCTCGTTCAGGCGCTGCGTCGACTTCGCGAGCCACGCTACCTAGTCGGGTTCCTCATCGGCACCGGGTGGGCGGCGTCTTGGTTGTCCGGCGTGTTCGGGAGATCGCCGGTAGGTTTCGATTTCTCCGGGGATGTGCAGTTCGGAATGCCGGTCGAGGCGTTGGACTCGCTCGCCGGCCCCTTCGGCAGGGCCTTGCAGCTCGGCCTCGCGCTGCTGCTTGCCGCCGGGGTCACCCTATGGTGGCTGCTGCCCTTCGGGGGCAATGCGCTGCAATTCACCGAGTCCGAGTTGCACCTGCTGCTGCCCGCGCCAGTGAAGCGCCGTCGCCTGATCCAGTACGGAATCCTGCGGAGCCAGCCGGGAGTGCTCCTCGGAGTAGCAATCATCACCTTCTTCTGGCGGCCGCGCGGCATCGGCAGTGCTGTGGCCACGTTCGTCGCGATCTGGATCTTCATGAGCATCTGGGACCTACACTCCAAGGGGCGCGGACTGTGGCTGGCGCAATTGGCCGAGATGCCGAGCGCTGCGGCGTGGCGGCGGCGGCTCTTGCTGGCGCTCGTACTGCTGGGATGGTGGTTTCTTCTCATCACCGGCCTGAATGCGGTCTTCGTGGAGGCGATCGCTGGCTCAGCCGCGCCGCCGCTTCAGGGCGACAGCCTGGACAGACTCGTCGAGATAGCCTCCCGGCACGCTCACAGCGCCTGGTCCGGGACTCTGGGTTGGGCGCTTGCCCTATTCCTGTGGCTCATCGCTCCGGCCTTCGTCGGCCTGCGGGCATCGACGCCCGCCGAATTCCTCGCTGCCTGGGCAATCCCGTCGTTGTTGCTCTGGATCCACAACGAATGGGTGGTGCGCGGCCAGGGGCGCTTCGAAGAAGCGGCCCTTGAACACGCGCGGCACCGCAATCGCCAGGCTGATCCGGCTTCCCGCTTGTGGCGCCAATCGCAACGCCGTCGTCGATGGCTACCTTTCCCTCTGGCGCCGCGCGGCACGCCCGAGATGGCCATCGTGTGGAAGAACGTCATACTCGTGCAACGGCTACCGTTGCGGACACTACTAGCCGGCGCTAGCCCCTGATCGCGATGCTCGTCGCGGCGTTCTCCATCGGCTTTCTACCGGCGCGTTGGGTCGGCGTGTTGCAGATCGGCGGCGCCGCGTTGATGCTCTTTCCCCCTCTGTTCTCCCCCCGTACCTTGCGCAATGATCTGCGTACCGACCTGCTCAAGGTCGAGATGATCCGCCCCTGGCCAGTGGCGGGCGCGCGGATGTTTCTGGCTCAGGTCGCCGCACCGCTTATCCTGATCGGCATACGCATCGGCTTCGGTGCCCTCTTGCTCATCAGTGTCGACACGGCCCTCGAGATGGGATGGATCGACGTCGGCGGCGGCAGCGGGTTCGCCGACACCCTGGGATTGGCGTACGTGGGCGGCAAGGCAGATCTGGCATCCTGGCTCGGCGTCTCGCCGCTGCTACTCACACCGCTGGCCGTCTTCGGCGTGCTGCCGCTCAGCGTCGCAGTTGCACTGCTGTCGGCCGGACTCGAGAACCTCGCGGTACTGACATTCCCCGGTTGGGTGCCATTAGGCATGAACAGGAAGCAGGCAGCCGCTAGCTTCGGCCACAACCTGCTGGTGTTCATGGAGCTGTCGATCGCGCTGTTCTTTGGACTGGTACCGGGCGCACTGGTGATCGGCGCCGCCCTCGTGGCACAGATCTGGCTCTGGGAGATCCCACTCAACGCCTGGGAGCTTCCCCTACTCGGAATCGCCGGCGCTATGCCGATTATCGCAGTCGTTGTTGCGATCGCGGTGGTTGGGGGTAGTCTCTGGGAGCGGTTCGATCCTTCCGAGGAAGTCCTGGCCGGTAGCATCTGAGGCTCCCTTGCCGGCCTTGTTCAGCAACGCGCCCTGATCGGAGGTACCCATGGGCAACGTACTCGCGCTCGACCAGGGAACTACCAGCAGCCGCGCCGTTGTCTTCGACGTCGACGGCAACGCGCTAGGCCAGGCGCAACGGGAGTTCGGGCAGATCTTCCCGCGCCCGGGGTGGGTCGAGCACGACGCCTCGGAGATATGGCAAACGCAGCTGGCGGTGGCCCGAGACGCTCTCACGGCGGCCGGGTTGGTGGCCGGCGACATCACGGCGATCGGTATTACCAACCAGCGTGAGACCACCGTGCTGTGGGACCGTAATACCGGCGCACCGATCCATAACGCCATCGTCTGGCAGGATCGACGGACGGCAGAGCGATGCGATGAGCTACGACGCGGGCCGACGTCGTCGCTGTTTCGGGAACGAACGGGCCTGCAGATCGACCCCTACTTCTCGGGCACGAAAGTGGCATGGTTGCTCGAGCACGTCGACGGGGCGCGGGAACGCGCCGAATCAGGAGAACTGGCATTCGGCACCGTCGACTCCTGGCTCCTGTGGAACCTGACGGCGGGGCGTGTGCATGCCACCGACGCCAGCAATGCCTCGCGCACGCTTCTGTTCGACATCCACGACCAAGCGTGGCACCCGGAGCTCTTGGCTGCACTCGGTGTGCCGGCCGCGGTACTTCCGACGGTTTGCGACTCCAGCAAGGTGTACGGCGAAACGGAGCCCGACTTGTTCGGTGGCGCCATTCCGGTGGCCGGCATCGCCGGCGATCAACAGGCAGCTCTCTTCGGCCAGATGTGCGTACGGCCCGGGATGGCCAAGAACACCTACGGCACTGGCTGCTTCCTGCTCATGAACACCGGCCCCGAAGCGGTGGCGTCCGACAACGGCCTGCTCACAACGGTCGCCTGGCGGCTGGACGGTCAGCCGACGTATGCCCTCGAAGGCTCAGTGTTCATCGGCGGTGCGGCGGTTCAATGGCTGCGCGATGGTCTCGGCCTCATCGATTCGGCAGCGGATGTCGAGGCTCTGGCGAACCGGGTGGATGACAGCGGCGGTGTCTACTGCGTCCCGGCGTTCACCGGCCTCGGGGCGCCTCATTGGGATGCCTACGCCCGTGGCGCAGTCCTCGGGATCACGCGCGGCACCAGCGCAGCCCATCTAGCGCGGGCCACCCTCGAGGGGATAGCCCATCAGGTGGCTGACGTACTGGAGGCGATGGTGGCCGACTCCGGGGTACAGATTCCCGAGCTCCGTGTCGATGGCGGCGCAGCGGCCAACCAGCTGCTATTGCAGGTCCAGGCAGACCTCATCGGCGCCCGGGTCGTACGCCCCCGGCAGCTCGAGTCAACGGCTCTCGGCGCCGCCTACTTGGCCGGCCTGGCGACCGGCGTATGGGACAACATCGACGAGCTTGCGAGCCGCTGGGGCATCGATACCCGGTTCGACCCGCAGCTGGCCCGTGAGGACGTGGCTTCAATGCGGTCGGGCTGGAGCAAGGCAGTACAGCGTTCCCAGGGCTGGGCCCGCGAGGAGTCTTGAACCGGGCGGAGATGTTGCCCCGGCTCGACGAGCCGGAGCGTTGGGACGTAGTCGTGGTGGGAGGCGGAGCCACGGGTCTGGGATGTGCGCTCGACGCCGCGGCGCGGGGCTACCGAACGCTGCTGGCAGAACGTGCTGATTTTGCCCACGGCACCTCGAGCCGCAGTACCAAGCTTGCCCATGGAGGCGTGCGCTACCTGCAACGCGGCGATGTAGCGCTGGTTACCGAGGCACTCCACGAGCGCGGCCTACTGCGTCGCAACGCCCCCCATCTCGTACACGACCTGCAGTTCGTGGTCCCCAACTACGACTGGTGGGAAGCCCCGTTCTACGGCATCGGCCTGAAGGTCTACGACCTTCTGGCGGGCAAACTCGGCTTCGGCCCGTCGAGGATTCTTTCCAGAGAGCAAACCGTCGAGCGTATCCCGACGATCGAGACCGAGGGATTGCGTGGCGGAGTTCTCTACTTCGACGGCCAGTTCGACGATGCGCGGCTGGCCATCAACCTGGCACAGACCGCGGTCGAGCAAGGCGCCACGCTGCTCAACTATCTCGCCGTGACCGAGCTCCTGCACAACGACGGGCTGATCGACGGCGTGATCGTCGAGGACCTCGAGACCACGAGCCGGTAAGAGATCAGGGCACGCGCGGTGGTCAACGCAACGGGGGTATTCGCCGACAGGCTCCGGCAGATCGACGCCCCGACGGCAACGCCGATGATTCGCGCCAGCCAGGGTGTGCACATCGTGCTCGATCGCGACTTCCTACCGGGCGACAGCGCCATCATGGTGCCGCATACCGACGACGGACGCGTGCTATTCGCAATCCCCTGGCACGGACGGGTATTGGTAGGCACCACCGACACGCCAGTCGAGTCGATCGAGTCCGAGCCGCGGCCGTTCCCGGATGAGATCGACTTCCTGCTGCGCCATTGCGCCCGTTACCTGACGCGCGATCCGCAACCCGGCGACGTGCTCAGTGTCTTCGCAGGTCTGCGGCCGCTAGTCCGCTCCGGCGACGACGAGTCGACCGCCGAGGTCTCACGCGACCACACCGTCAGCGTCTCGCGGTCGGGTCTGGTGACGATCGCCGGCGGCAAATGGACCACCTATCGCAAGATGGCTCAGGACACCATCGACCAGGCTGCAATGGTCGGCGGCCTCCCTACTCGTCCGTGCGTCACCAGCGACATCAATGCGCACGGTTACCACGCCCACGCCGAACGTTTCGGAAGGCTGGCGGCATACGGCTCGGACGCTCCGGCAATCGAACAGCTGGCGACATCGGATCCAGACTGTGCGGCGCTCCTTCACCCGAGCTTCGAACACCGCGTCTGCGAGGTCATCTGGGCGGTGCGACAGGAAATGGCGCGCACCCTGCACGATGTCCTCGCGCGTCGCACCCGCATGCTGCTCCTGGACGCTCGCGCTAGCATCGAAGCAGCGCCCACGATCGCCGCCATTCTGGCCCGCGAGCTGCACCGTGGCGAGCGCTGGGCGCAGGAGCAGGTGTGCGAATACGAACGTCGGGCAAGCGGCTATCTGGTGCCCGACTAGAACAGCATCCGTGGCGCCGGGCCAGAGCAGACATGACCGACCTCACCCATCTGACGATTACATTTCACCGCCGCGCGCACGCCAGACCAGCACGAACGCGCCCAACAGCATGAGCAGGAAGCCCCAGATCAGATCCGACCGCATCGGAAGGTACACGCCAAGCACCAGCGCGGCACCGATCACCACCAGCGACACGCCACAGAACAGCCCCCCACCGAGCCACGGCCAGCAGGTATAGATGACACGCGTCTGTCCCCTATCCGACTGACGCTCGTCGGTTCTTTGTCCATCAAACACATCACCCTCCTCGTTACTACGGTTGTAGGATTTCGGTCCAAAAGAAAGTCATGCCGAGAACACGAGCACCCAGAGCAAGGTCCACAAGAGCGCGAACGAGATGAGCTGCCTCGAGAGATTCTCGGCCGGTCCACGGCCGCTCACCAGCCGCTCGATACGCTCCGAAAGCATGGGGCGTACGCCGAGCAACTGCGGTACGTGCTGCAGACGTCCGGCCATCAGCCCGGTCGACTCGTTGGCGTACCGGTAGCACTCCAGGAGCGTGGCTGCGTATCGGTCGGCGTTCCCGGTTGCAGCGACGGCGATGTCGTCGCATGCCTTCTCCTCCTCTCGATGCAGCTGGACAGCCATCAGGGCCGCCACGGGGTTGATCATTGTCACGGCGCGCACCGCTTCGGCAGACAGGCAGCTCAAGGGCGCGCGCACATACACATGGGCGAGCTCGTGCGCCAGCACCGCATCGAGCTCGCCTTCCTCGAGCCGGTCGACCAAGCCGCGCGGAAACACGATGGTCGGGCGTGCGCCGAGCACCACAGCGGGAGTGCGCAGGTCGGCATCGACCACCATCAGGCGAGGTGCCGGCAACTCAGGCACCCAATCGCAATCGCCAAGCCGATGCGCGCCGCGCTCTTCGAAGGCGCGTAGCACGCGGCCGTACGCTTCGGCCAGCGGTGGCGAGACCTGATTCGCAGGGCTAGCGGAGGCCAGCAGGGCGCGCCGCGAGCGCCGCACCGCGACGCCGCGACCGATCAATGCCAGCCCGGTCAGCACTACGAGGATCGGAGCGACGGTCTGTGGCGGCAAGGCGCCGGCGTGCCAGGACTCGAACACCTCGCGCGGCCAACGGAGCACCAGCGCCATCCCCGCCATCACCAAGGTCGATTTGACCAGCGGCGCCATGTACAGACATAGACGCAACTTGCCGTGCCGAATTCCCAGCAAGCGGACGCCGGCGTGAACCAATGCCCACGCCACGCCTCCAGCGACCAAGGCCGGCAGCATGTTATAGAGAAGAAACCGGGTGACGCCGGTCATCGGTCAAGCTTCCCGCGCTTGCGGCGGATTAGCGTTTCGAGGCGGGCGAGCTCGCTCTCGTCGGCCCCGGACTCCGCCTCGATGAGGTAGGCGATGGCGCGTGCCGACGAGCCGCCATAGAGCCGTCCCACCAGCGAGCTCAGCAAGCTGCCGGCAACCTCGTCCTGCGCCAAGGCCGGCTGGTAAACGTAGGATCGGCCCTCCTTTTGGCGCCGCAGGAGACGCTTCTCGGCCAACCGCGACATCACCGTCATCACGGTCGTGTAGGCAAGCGGTCTCTCTGGCTGCAGTGCCCGGAGGGTTTCGGCCACCGTGACTTGCCCACGCTCCCAGACGACTCGCATCACCGCAGCTTCGAGCTCGCCGAGGCCCTCCAGTCTCCTCCTGGACTCTGTCATGGGACGATCCTACTACGACCGTCGTAGTAGGTCAACGAGGCAGTTTCTTGCGCAGTCGCGGCGAGGCGGATGGCCAAGTTTCCGGCAACGTTGCCGCCCACGAAACATGTGGGCGCCCCGGTCCGTATCAGCCATCATAATCTAGCCCAATCGGCCTGGAGGCCTCCTTGGACGCGCTACGGCAGGATATTCGGTTCGCGGTTCGACAACTCTGGAAGGACAAAGGGTTCCTGTTCACCGCCGGCCTCACGTTGGCACTGTGCATCGGCGCCAACACGACGATCTTCAGCGTCGTCAACTCGGTCATTTTAGAGCCGCTCGACGTGCCGCAGCCGGAACGTCTGGTCACCATGTCGAACGTCTATCCAGGCGCCATGCCGAGCAGCGGAAACAGTCGACTTCGGGGCTCGAACAGCGTCCCCGACTACTTTGATCGCCGCGCGCTGGACGCATTCGAGGAGGTCGCGGTCTACAGGTACGAGGGCCGCAGCATCGAGATCGAAGGCACTCCTCAACGCGTCACGGCGCAGGTCGTGACGCCTTCGTTGTTTACGGTGCTGGGTGCCGAAGCAGCGCTCGGCCGGACCTTGAGCGAAGCCGAGGGCGAGTACGGACAGAACAACGTAGTGGTGCTCAGTCACGGCTTGTGGGAGCAGCTGTACGCTGGCAACCCGTCGGTGATCGGATCGGAGATGCAAATCGATGCGACGCCGTTCACCATCGTCGGCATCATGTCGGCCGGCTTCGCGTTCCTCGATCCCGAGGTCCGCCTGTGGACCGCGTTCGCCGCCGCCCCCGAGCGGCTCCAGGACTATCACAACAACAGCTGGACGATGATCGCGCGCCTCGCCAACGGCACGTCGTTGGAGCAGGCGCAGCAACAGGTCGACGCACTCAACACCGCGAACATGGAGCAGATGCCAGCGATCAAGCCATTGCTGCTGGACGCGGGCTTCCATACCCCGCTCTACGCGCTCCAGGAAGACCTGACCCATGACGTACGGGGCGTGTTGTACATGCTCTGGGGCGGCGTCGCTTTCGTGCTTCTGATCGGCTGCGTGAACGTCGCCAACCTGCTCCTGGTGCGCTCGACAGCCCGCTCCAAGGAGCTGGCCACCCGCTTCGCGCTTGGCGCCCGGGTTGGCCGCGTCGTACAGCAACTGCTGACCGAGATCGCCGTGTTGAGCGTCACCGGAGCGGCCGCGGGGCTACTGCTCGGACAGGCAGGGCTACGAGCGCTCAGCGCCATGGGAATCGACCAGTTGCCGCGCGCCGGCGAAATCCAGCTCGATACCACCGCGGTGTTGTTCACCCTGATGCTGGCATCGGCAGTGGGGGCACTTGTGGCCGTGATTCCGCTCGCCGGGCTCGTACGGCTAGACCTGAGCGCCGTATTTCGGGAGGAGGGTCGCTCTGGCACCGCTTCCCGAGGACTCCGCCACGTGCGACGGGGGATGGTGGTGACGCAGGTGGCATTCGCGCTCATGCTGCTGGTTGCGGCAGGCCTGCTCATGGCCAGTTTCCGCCAACTGTTGAACGTCAATACCGGATTCGATCCGCAGGGGGTGCTGACGGGATCTGTCTCACTCACCCCCACCGGCTATCCGGAATACTCGGATCTACGCGCCTTCGCCGCGGAGGCCTTGCCGGCGATCGCCAGTCTCCCGGGAGTCGAATCGGTCGGCTTCACAAGCCAGATTCCATTCGGCAACGGCGGTAGCGACAGCGTTATCTTCGCTGAGGGCTACGTCATGGAGCCCGGAGAATCAGCGATCTCTCCTCAACGGACCGTGGTAACGCCCGACTACTTCGCTACACTGGACATCCGTGTGACTCAGGGTCGCGCCTTCGATTCACGCGACACGGTCGACGGTCTCCAAACCATCATCATCGACGAGCGTCTCGCATCACGCTTCTGGGGCCCCGGGGAAGCACTCGGCAAGCGTATGTGGCGCCCGGAAAGCGTCGAAGACATCATGAACAGCGAGAACGCGCAGTTCTTCGAGGTCGTGGGCATCGTCGAGCCAGTGCAGATGGGCCGGCTGGAGCTCGGCTTCAGCGAAGCCGGCGCCTACTACTTCCCCTACGAGCAGTCGCCCGTGAGCGGGCTCGATCTGGCGATCCGCACCAGCGGCGACCCACGATCGCACAGCGACACAGTACGTCGCACCATCGCAACGATCGACCCCGACCTACCGTTGTTTGACATCCGCACTCTACAGGAACGCGTCGACGCATCGATGACGACCCGCCGCACCCCGATAATGCTGGCGGCCGGCTTCAGCGGTGTGGCTCTGCTGCTGGCCGCAGTGGGCATCTACGGCATTCTGGCCTATTTGGTGCAGCTGCGTACCAAGGAGTTTGGCATCCGATCCGCCCTGGGCGGAAACGCGCGGTCGATCTTCAGCCTGGTGCTACGAGAGGGTACGGCCATTGTGGCCCTCGGATTGACGCTCGGGTTGGGCGGCGCCATGGCTCTACGTCGGGCCATCGAGAGCCAGCTCTTCGGCGTCTCGCCAATGGAGCCTGCAGTTGTCGCCACTGTCAGCGGCGTTCTGGCGACTGTCGCATTGATCGCCTGCCTCATACCGGCGCGGCGTGCCACGCGCATCGACCCGGTGGCCGCGCTCGCCGAGGAATAGCTGCCTATCCCGCCACACCGTGGTCACGCCACCGCCGTCTGCTAGCGGTGCGAGTGAGGACCTATTGCTGGCGGATACGCAACCGCTTATTGGCGGCGATCGGCCCATCCAGAACCTGCGTCGCGCCGCCCGGCCACGTGATGCTCACGCGGTCGGCCGACGTAGCCTCGCCGAGCCCGAAGTAGAGAGCCGTCGAGCTTTGCGATAGGTAACCCGACTTGCCGTCGTGGTAGCGGCTCTGTGACCCGTCGGCAGTTTCCACGGCAACCCAGGCGCCGAGCCCGTCACGATTGGACGCCGTGCCCTCGAGCTCCACCTGAAGCCAGTGGATGGCGTGCCGCTCGGCCAGATCGCTGAGCAGCAACTGCGGCTCGGTATTGAACTCGCCGGTCACGATATCGAGGTCGCCGTCGTTGTCGAGATCGACGATCGCCGAAGTCCGTGTCCCCAACGTTCCGAGCACGCTGATCGGGCCGTCTTGATCGGTACAGAGGGTGGCCACGAGCTCGGTCTCCGGCCGATCGGGTGAAGCACAGTCGATGCCGAACCATGGAGCCCTGATGCGCCCATCTCTGCGCGGCTCGATCCCGAGGACGAACTCCGCCGCGGCGAACCCACCGCCTCCCTGGTTGAGCCGCAGCGAGTTGATCTGGTAGCGGAATGGGTAGTTCATGCTGGAGGCGATGAAGACATCCTCCCAGCCGTCGGCGTTGACATCACCCACGCTGGTCCCCCAGGGCCAGAAGTTCTCGAGTCCGATGGCATCGGAGATTTCCGCAAAACCGTCGACGCCATCGTTGCGATAGAAGGCGTTCCCCATGATGTGGGCGAAGGCCTCCTGATAGAAGTAGCGGTACCGCTGCTTGTCCGCCTCCCCTTCCGGCCCGACCTCGTCGTTCATGTCCGAGTGCATGTCGGTCAGAAACAAGTCGAGATCGCCGTCGTTGTCATGATCGAACGCCTTGATGCCCATCGCTCCCCATGGCGTGCGGGCGAAGTTGGCGGCTGTCCTGTCGACGAACACGCCAGCGTTGTTCTCGTAGTAGTGGTCGCTGCCCTGCATGTTCAGGATGTAAACGTCCGGATCATTGTCGGCATCGAAATCGACAATGCTGGCGTCGCCACTCCACGAGCCGTCGACGAGCCCGGCCGCAGCCGATACATCGCGAAAGGCGTTGCCACCAAGGTTGCGATAGAGAATGCTGGTCTCAGTGCGGTCGGGAAACAGGTGGCCCTGAAACGCATCTTCGAGCGCCTTGAAGAAGCCATCACCGCGCTCGTCGCTGGTATACGTACCGACATTGGTTACCAGCAGATCCAGCAAGCCATCACCGTCGTAGTCCAGGAAGACCGCCCCAGAGGAATGGCCCACGTAGTCAACACCGGCGGCAGCGGAGATATCTAGGAAGCGTCCACCGAGGTTCTCGTACAGTGCGTTGCCACCCCGCACACTGGTAACGAGCAAATCCGGATCGCCGTCGTTATCGATGTCGCCGAACGAAGCCCCGACGCTGACCACCTCGGCGCGACCCACACCGGCACGCTCGGTGATGTCCTCGAACCGACCGGCACCGAGATTGCGCCAGAGCTCGTTGGAACCGATCTGGTTGGCGAAGTACAGGTCGAGTAACCCGTCACCGTCAATGTCGGCGATCGCCAGCCCCGTTCCGTGGTCGTAGTGGGCTGCCTTGTACGTTCGCGCCGCATCGTCGACAACGCGATTGCGAAACGTGATGCCACTTTCCGGGAGCCGATCGACAAACTGGAAGTCGTGGGTCACGCCGAGACTCTCGACCCCCGCCAACTGGGCGGCCCGGCGTACTTGCAGCGATTGCTCGCCAATATCCGGGTCAGGGAACGTCACGGTGCGCTGATGGACGGGCAGCGACAGCGACAGCAAGGTGAGCACGCCCGACAGCCCGATCACCGAGCGGCCCCCCGAGCCTGTCACCTTGGCGTCACCTGTTGGCCAACCATTGGCCTACCGTAGCACCCTACGGACGCTTCGCTCCCGCGGCCCCTTGCTCCGACATCGTCGAACAGCACCCCGCCTCCTCCTCGGCGGCGTCCGCCGGAGGCGTCCAGAAGTCGGGGTCGCCCACCGCGCTGTCGGCGTGTGCGCCATGAAACAGCAGCGCGTTGAACAGCGTTCGGAACGTTCCCATCGACTGACCGCGCCACTGTGGTCGGAACCCGAAGAGGACGACGTGGCCGTCGCCATGGCGCACGTCGAGCGCAGCAGCGTAGCCCCGTGAATGCTCTTCACCGAGCAGGAACCCCGACAGTAGCGGCGAGCCGTAGTCCGCGTATTTCGCCAGCGCCGACCCTTCAAACCCCGCCTCGGTAGTGAATACCGGGCTGTTGGTCACCAGGATCGCGGCGCGCTCCGGCATTCCCGCCATCACCGGGTGGCTCGAGTCGGTGTTGACTTCCATGATGGAGCCGCTGGAGAAGAACTCCGTACGACTGAGATCGCCCACGACGTTGCGCACCGGCAGATGCAGCCGTTCGATGGCGAAGAGGCTGCTGTTGTTCATGCAGACCAGCGTACCGCCGGCGCGCACGAACTCGTCGAGCGCCCGCACCCCTTCGGGGCCGATGCCGCCAGCATAGCGTGGTGGCACCGAACCTACCGGAGAACCATCCATGATTGCGTCGCCTTGGCGGCCGCGTATGTCGGCCAGCACGATGACGTCGTAGCGGTCGACCAGATTCCCGGCCCGCATGTCGGCGTTGTAGATGTTGCGGTAGTCGAAGTCGTACATCTCCAGCACCCAGCGAGTCCAGCCCTCGTCGATGCTCGCCTGCCAGGGCCTGTACGAGCCTATGCGCGGGCGCTGGACCTGGGTGCCGGCAGCGCTGCCGCGGCGCGCCTGCAGTGCCAGATCGGCGACCATCGAGTTGATGCTCGCGGTGTCCATCCCGCTGATCGAGTAGCTACCGCCCGAGCCACCTTCACCGGAGACGAAGCTCACACGCCCTCCCCCACGCCAAGCGCGGTTGATGGCGCGAAAAGAGTTGTTCTGACCCGGATCAACGATCAGCGCGGAACCGCTGCCGGTGGCCTCTCCGGCCGGCGGTAGGATTCCCGCCGCAACCGCGTTCCGGTTGAAGCCGACGCCCGGGGCATTGTCGAACAGAGCGGCATCCGGCTCGCTGGCGTTGTCGCTGGCGACCTCCCAGGAGACCGCCTCACCACGCACCGGTTGCATGGCCGCCAGCACCGTGGCATCCAGGGGCGAGCCCGCCGCCACCGTTCGCACGCCCATCTGGTACGGCAGCGTCCAGCCCGCATGGTCGTACGGTAGATCCGGCGGTCCATCGGGGAACTGGCGGAGGTCCGGGTAGCGCTGCACTGACAACAATGCGTCGGCGAAGCTCCCGGTCGACCGATCCAGCGGCACTACCCAGGTACCGGCCGCAAATGTCTGCTGTTCGAACGTCACTTGCTCAGTGAGCTGATAGACAGACACGCTGTGATACGCGAGGCGCCGCAGCATCTCGACCGCAGCCACCGGATCGCGCTGCTGCTGGGGCACGAAGTACGCGTACCGCGGCCCTTCGCGGTATCCCTGAATGGTGTCCCTCGCCGCCTGATAGCGGTTGTAGAGGATGTCCCAGCGATACTTGGCAGCCACGTCGAGCGTCGATGTCGAAGTGGCCAGCATGACGTCGACGGAGTCGCGCAGACGCCACCAACCTCCCCTCCAGAGACTGGCGTGCAGTGTTCCCGGCAGAAGCGCTCGATCGTCGGGAGGAAAATCGCGGACGGTGTAAAAGCGAGGCGTCGGCGAGCCGTGAAGGCCGGCCTCGCTGAACATGATCACGACGTTGTGGAAGAAGTTGACGAAGTCGATGAAGCCGGGGTACCAGGCGTCGTACGTTTCGCCCATATGCTCGGCTCCCGGCAGACCGCGCTCATCCATCGCCGCTGCTGCCGCCGTGCCCATCAGGTTCACCATGCGATTCATCAGCGGGTGCACGTTGGGATAGATCGGCTCGCCGTACGGCGGCAGCCAGATCGTCGCCGGCATGCTCGAGGTCATGTGGTGGCTGTATATGACCTGGGGCTCCCAGTGCCGATTCAGGCCGACGGCCACGCGCGACTCGATCATGTTGAGCCCGTAGCCGTCACGGTTGTTGTCGTGCCCGATGTACTTCTGGTACAGGCGCGGCAGACGAGCTGTCTCATACGGCGTGCCGAGGTTCTCGGCGTACCAGTCGGCAATCATCGTCTGACCGTCGGGATTGATCGACGGCCACAGAAGCAGGACCACGTTGTCGAGAATGGCACGACCCTCGGCGCCCTCCTTCTCGGTAACGATGTCGTACGCCAACTGGATCGTGTGCTGTGCGTGCGCCGTCTCGCTGGCGTGCAAGCCACCGTCGATGGCGACGATCGCCTTGCCCTCATCGGCCAACCTGCGGGCCTGGTCATCGGTGAGGTCATCAGGATGCGCCAGCTGTAGGGAGATTTCGCGATACCGCTCAACGTTGGCCAGGTTCTCTGGAGAGGAGATCAACGCGACATACCAGTCACGGCTCTCCGAGGTACGGCCAACCTGCCGAAGCTCGACGCGATCGGAAGCCGCGGCAAGCGCCCGGAAGTAGGCCATCGACTGCTCATAGTTGGCCAACTTGAAGTCATCGCCAACGCGGAACCCCAGCACGGACTCCGGCGTGGGGATACCAGCCGCCGGATCCTGCGGGGCGCTGGCCGACGCTGCGCTCGGTGGCAAGATCAGGCTCGCGACCGCCATCGAACCCAATAACAATCCACTAAGTACCTTGCTGCTCATCGTGCTCTCCCGTGGCTCGGCTCGATAATCCGACTCAACTCTCCGAGTTTGCGTCAAGTCGACCCGAATGTGAAGGGCGGACGGGGGAGATTAGTCCAGGTGCGGCGGCTGGTATCTTGATGGTGCCCTCTCTACCTAACAGGATGACTCGATGTCCGAGCATAACCAGCCCCTCGGGGGCAACGAGATGCCCCGCTTCGGCGGCCCGGGCACCATGATGCGGTTACCGACTCAGCCAGACGCGGCCGGACTCGATGCGTGCTTCGTCGGTGTACCCATGGACATCGGCGCCTCGAATCGCGCCGGCACGCGGTACGGCCCGCGGCACATCCGGCTGGAATCGGCGTTGATTCGTCCCTTCCACATGGCGACCCGCGCCGCGCCGTTCGACTCGCTGAACGTCGCCGACATCGGTGACGTGGCGATCAACACCTTCAACCTGAAAGCGTCCGTCGACATCATCACCGCAGCATACGACCAGATCCTGGCCCACGAGTGCGTACCGCTGACGCTCGGCGGCGATCACACGCTGGTGCTGCCGATCCTACGAGCGATGCACAAGCGGTACGGCCCGGTCGGCTTGATCCAGGTAGACGCTCATACCGACATCAACGACAAGATGTTCGGTGAGGACATCGCCCATGGAACTCCCATCAGGCGCGCCGTGGAAGAAGGGCTCATCGAGCCACGCCGCACGGTGCAAATCGGCGTTCGCGGCAGCGGCTACGCCCCCGATGACTTCGACTGGTCACGCCAGCAGGGCATTCGAGTGATCGAAGCGGAGCAATGCTGGCATCGCTCGCTGGTCTCGTTGATGGAGGAGATCCGCGACCAGCTCGACGGTGGGCCGGTGTACGTGAGCTTCGACATCGACAGCCTCGACCCGGCCCATGCTCCAGGAACGGGGACGCCCGAGATTGGCGGCCTCACCTCGATTCAGGGTCTGGAGATCGTCCGCGGTTGCTACGGACTGGATATCATCGGTGGCGACCTGGTAGAAGTCTCACCGCCCTACGACACCACCGGCAACACCGCGCTGGTGGGGGCCAACATTCTGTTCGAGATCCTCTGTGTGCTTCCGGGCGTAAAGAGAAGGTGAACGATGGCGACGATAGATAAGGACGTGCGCAACGCCGAGGATATCTGGCGCAAGGATCGCGACCACATACTGCATCCCTGGACCCATTTCGATTCGTTTCGCGACGAAGGATCGTTGGCGGTGGCGCGTGGCGAGGGCTGCTACATCTACGACACGAGCGATCGACGTTACCTGGATGCCAACGGCGGCTTGTGGTGCAACAACATCGGGCTGGGCCGCAAGGACATGGCCACCGCCATTGCCGATCAGGTCGAGCGGCTGGCGTACTCCAACACCTTCTCGGACATGACCAGCGTCCCGGCCGCCGAGCTCGCCGCGAAGCTGGCCGAGATCGCACCCGGAAGTCTGAACCACATCTTCTTCACCACCGGGGGCTCACAGGCGGTCGATACCGCGTACCGGCTGATCCAGTTCTATCAGCGCACGCGAGGCAAGGCCGAGAAGCGGCACATCATTTCCCGCGACGGCTCCTACCATGGCTCCACGTACATAGCGATGTCGATTGGCGGCAAGAAGTCCGATCACATTCCGCAGTTCGACTACGAAACGGAAACAATTCATCACGTCTCGGCTCCCAACTGCTACCGTGCTCCAGATGGCATGTCGGAGAGCGCGTTCTGTGATCATCTGATCGACGAGCTCGAGGCCAAGATCCACGAGCTCGGACCGCACACGGTCGCGGCCTTCTTCGCCGAGCCGATCATGGGCGCCGGCGGCGTCCTCGTGCCGCCCGCCGACTACCATCGCCGCACCCGCGAGCTCTGCACCGAGCACGACGTGCTCTACGTTAGCGACGAGGTGGTCACCGGCTTCGGTCGCCTAGGCCACTGGTTCTCGGCCAAGGATGTATTCGGTATTGAGCCTGACCTGATCACCTGTGCCAAGGGCATCACCTCTGGCTACCTGCCGCTGGGGGCGTTGCTGTACTCCGACCAGATCCACTCGGTCATCAACGGCCCGGACCCCGATCGCGTGTTCGCTCACGGGTTTACCTATTCTGGCCACCCCGTTTGCTGTGCGGCGGCGATCGAGAACATTCGCATCATGGAGGACGAGCGGATT
>DASCOT010000238.1:0-11315 GCA_036012155.1 Acidobacteriota bacterium | reverse complement strand
CGGCTTGATCGCAGCCGTGCCCGAGTGGATTCGCGCCGCGAGCGAGATCACGAGCCTGCAGGATGCGCTACGCGAGGAGGCAGCCGAGACGCCTCAAGGGGAGTGGATTCTGGGGGCGCTGAGCCGGGAGGTCTGGCCGAACCAGAGCCTGCCCACACGGTGGGATCTTGACGAGGGCGCCTTCGACCACCCGGTGCTGCTGACGCGAGGCCCACACACCACGATTCTCAACTCCCGCGCCTTGGCCCTGGCGGGAATCGACCGCTCGACACACTCCACCGGCGGCGGTGAGATCGGCAGAGACGCCGCCGGTGAGCCCGACGGCCGACTTTACGACGCGGCGCGGCGCCTGGTTGCGGAGGTGGCACCCGCGCGTGCGGCGACGGTGGTCGATCAGCGACAGGCCATCGAAAACATGCGGCGGAGTTTGCTCCAGCACGCCAGCGGAGGTGTGACGAGCGTCAACATTGCCTCGGTGCGTCCGGGCGATCTGCGTACGATCCAGGCGCTCTACGAGCGTCATGGCGCCGAGCTTCCACGGGCCACGGTGCAGCTACGCCTGCGGCCCGGCTACGACGCCTATGATGACCTCGACCTGGCGGTTCGTGAGTCCATCCGGGAGTTGGAGTCGATCGGCTTCGTCACCGGGTTCGGCGACGATCGACTTCGGCTCGGCGCTATCAAGATGAGCATTGACGGTGGCCTGAGCGCACCGGCCTTCTGGTCGCTCGAGCCGTACGAGAACCGCCCGGAGTTCCAGGGTGTCGTGCGCATTCCGGCAACCGCCTTCTACCCGGTGGCCCGCCGCGCCCACGAGCTCGGCTGGCAGCTCGGGATCCATGCCATCGGAGACGGTGCCGCGGAGATGGTGGTGACGCAGCTGGAGCGGATTCTCACCGAGCTGCCGCGCCAGGATCACCGCCATTACCTGCACCACGTATCCGTCAAACCGCCGCAGACGACCATTGATACGATGGCGCGCCTCGGAATCGGCGTCGCCAGTCAGCCGAGCTTCACCGTCGGCCTTGGAGCATTTGCCGTCGAGGCGTTGGGCGGGGACCGAGAGGTGACGATGAACCCGACGCGATCGCTGCTCGACGCTGGCGTATGGGTGAGCTGGGGCTCGGACGGGGCGCCTTACGGCCCACGTGTCAGTCTGTGGACTGGGATTACGCGAAAGGGTTGGGACGATCGGGTGTACGGGCCGGCCGAGGCTGTTACTCGCTCGGAGGCCGTCCACCTGCATACGTGGGCACCTGCCTACCAGACCTTCTCGGAGGATGTGAAGGGGACCATCGAGGTCGGCAAGCTGGCAGACTTCGTCGTGCTGGGAGAGGACGTGTTCACGATCGACGTGGATCGCATCCGCCACGTTCCGATTCTGCGGACGATCGTCGGGGGACGCGAGATTCACGCACGGCCGTAACCTGCAACGAGCGTCGGTCGAAGGGAGATTAGCGACGCTACGGACCCATCGGCGCTAACGCGGCCAGAGTGAACTATTCGAGAGCGATCGCTGCCAAAGCCGGAACCAGGTCTCCGTAGCCGGTGAAGCGTCGTTCGTACTCGAGGCCCAGATAGTCGGCCGCTTCGCGCGCTGCCTCGTCGAGCTGCGGATCATCGGTTTGGGCGATATAGAGCGCCTTGGTGTAGTTGCCGAAGTACATCTCCAACAATTCCGGATGGCGGTCGAGGCCCAGTGGGCGCTTCAGGAACTCGTCGAAGTGACGAGCCAGGAAATCCGTGATGAAGAACGTTGTCAGATAGGCTCCGGCGGCTTCTTCGAAGGCCTGATTGCCTATGTAGAACGAAAAGCAATGTGGCCCTGCTATGCGGGACACCCCATGTTTCTCGCACACCTTGTCCAGCCCGCCGCAGGTGCCGCAATCGGCGTAGCCGACGAATACATGTTGGTACCCATCAGCGCGCGCCCTGCAGATCGCGATGTCCATCGCCGGGGCTATCTTCTCCGGATGGAAGTGGTATTCGGCGGGCAGGCACTTCAGGTCTACATAGTCGAAACCCAGCTGCTCGTTTATCGCGATGACCTCACGGGCAATCATGCCGCAGGCGATGACGCGGATCTTGATCCTATCTTCGGTGTGTGCCGGGTCTTTGACCATTGCCCAAGCTTACAGGTCACCACTGTTGCGGCACGAGCATGACCCGACGCCACGTGTTCCTGGGGGCTCGACGCCGACTTCATGTACACGCGGGTCCCAGCGCGTCAGGACGCGGTTGCAAGGCTCCGGCCACGCGCGACCCGTAGTGCTCTCCGGCCCGGAGCCAACAGTCGAGCCCACGCGCCTGAAAGCTGTAACGTTAACGAGCAATGCTGTCGCCGGTCTCTTCAGCTTCGTGGAACGGCCTCGCCGTGCGCGCCTGGGCACGTCCACTAGTCGTGTGTGCGGTGTTCGTGCTGGCGATCGCTCTGCCATCGGCGGCGGAGCCTAGCCGCACGGGCAGCGCTCCACCTGACGCCGCTAGCCAGAGCCCGGGCGGGCCCGACCAGGAACGACGAGCTGACCGGCCTCGGCGCGCGCGTCGGGCCATCCCGGTGCGCATGGTGAGCGAGCGGCCCGGTGCGGGCATCAGACCGCAGGCGCCGGGCGGGCTTCCACCGCTAGAGCAGAGGCTGCCGACACCCCCACCGCCGGCGCGGCATGTCATCCCCGTGCGTATGGTGACACCTTCGACACCCGCATCCTCGGCCGGTGTGCGGATCGTCGTCGTGCCGGGTACCGGCCAACCTTCCGCGGCTGCGCTGCGGGAACGGCCCGAAACTGCCAGCCCGCCGGCGAGAGCGCCCGGTGCCGCCGCCACGACCGGGATACCGGCAGTGCCGCGCACCATACGAGCCCCCGGCGTCGCACCCAGCATGGTGGTCGGGCGCGCGTCGGAAGCACCGGTGCTCGACGGGCTGGTGCACGAGGCCAGCTGGGAGGGCGCGGACATCGCCACCGACTTTCTTCAACGCGAGCCCAACGAGGGACAGCCGGCATCCGAGCGCACCGAAGTGCGCATTCTCTACGACGACGAGAACGTCTACGTGGGCGTCATCGCCTACGACAGCGCCCCGAGCTCCATCATCGCCGCCGAGTTGCGACGCGACGAGCTCGCCGGGCGCAGCGGGAGTAGGGGAGGCTCCGACGACACCTTCACCGTCCTGTTCGACACATTCCACGATGGCCGTAGCGCCTTTCAGTTCACGGTCAACGCGCTGGGCACCCGACACGACGCTCTGGTCAGGAACGAGAGCGAGCTCAATAGCGACTGGGACGAGGCGTGGCAGGCAGCGGCACAGATCACCGCGCGCGGCTGGGAGGCTGAGCTCGTGATCCCCCTATCGATCCTGAGGTTCTCCTCCGGCGTCGCCGACTGGGGAGTCGACTTCCAACGCCAGATCCGGCGCAAGAACGAACAGGCGATATGGAGCAATTATCGACGTGATTACGAGTTCATCGCCGTCTCACAGGCCGGTGACCTGCGCGGCTTCGAGGACCTCTCGATCACCCAGCGCTTCCGCCTCAAGCCGTATTTCCTGGGCGGTGCCACTTCGGTGTTCCAGAACCCCGGACGTCAGTCCGACGTCACCAACCAGCTCGGCATCGACGTGTTCAAGGTGCAACTGACCTCGAACCTCACGGCCGATCTTACCTACAAGACAGATTTCGCCCAGGTCGAACTCGATCAGCAGCGCGTCAACCTGACGCGCTTCTCGCTGTTCTTTCCGGAAAAGCGAGACTTCTTCCTCGAGGGGGCCAACAACTTCAGCTTTGGCCAGCAGCGTAGCGGCTTTGATACCTCCGACCCGCCCATTCTGCGTCTCTTCCACTCGCGCAACATCGGGCTGTCGGAGGACGGCGCGCCGATTCCGATCGACTTTGGCGGTCGGGTGACCGGCAAAATCGGCTCCGGCAACCTCGGCTTGTTGCACGTGCAGACCGGCGACGCGACCGTCGGCGGCGGGCAAAACTTCAGCGCATTCCGCTGGCGACAGGACGTGCTGGCCCGTTCCAGCGTCGGAGCGTTGGTGACGAACGTCCAGAGGCCCGACGGCGCCATCAACACGGTGGTCGGAGCCGACGCCAACTTCACCTTCTTCGACAACCTCAACATCTCGGCGTTCGGCGCACGGGCCACCGACGACGAGCTTGACGAAGGTAAGCTCGCCGGCCAGTTCCGGGTTGGGTGGGAGAGCGACCTGTGGGAAGCGAGCTTCGACGTCATGCGCATCGACCCCGACTTCCGAAGCGATCTCGGCTTCGTCCTCCGAGAGGATGTCATTCGTCGAGCCTACCGGGGAGCCTGGAAACCTCGACCGAGCGTTCCATGGCTCCGGTCGGTGAACTTCAACTTCGCCGACACGACCTTCCACGACACATCCGGCACGTTGGTCAGCGGGCAACGGTGGATGGCGACGGTCTTCAACCTCGAGTCTGGCGATAGCTTCGGTACTTTCTTCGTCGATAACTTCGACCGATTGGACCTCCCCTTCGAGATCCATCCAGACGTGACCATCCCGCCGGGGGAGTACGATTTCCGCTACCTGTTCTTCTTCCTGTCGACGTATGGCGGCCGCCCCTTCAGCGCTAGCGTCAGTGGGCGCCTCGGTGAGCTCTACGACGGCGATGTGGTCACCATCGAGCCGCGCGTATCGTTCAGATTCAACGAACGGTTCCGCATCTCGCCGGGCTTCAGCTACAACCGCGTCGAGCTGCCGGCGGGGAGCTTCACGACCACCGTGCTCAACGCCAACGCCAACTACAGCTTCTCTGACCGGTTGCTCACCGACGCCTTGGTTCAGTACAACAGTCGGTCGGACTCGTTATCGATCTTCGCGCGGCTGCGCTACATCTATCGCGTCGGCGACGATATCTATCTCGTCTACCGCCAGGCGGGCGACTACGACGGCCTCCGCTTCGGGCGCCACGACCGCTCGGTGACGCTGAAGGTGACCCGCTCGTTCAACTGGTAGGTCTCATGAGCCGGCTCGATAGCTGGCACAAGGAGGCCCAGGAGCCCGGCGGCTCCAACGGACTCTTGCCAGCACCGATTCCTTGAGTTACGAATTGGCCCGAGCACTTGGGCGCAGGCACTGTCCCTTGAGCGCAAGCTGGCGCTCGACCAAAGCGTGGTACGCCGCATGACGACTAGAGAGCATTCGAGTAGGACGGCGCTGCTGTCCGCAACGTTGTTGCTGCTGGGCTTGGGGCTGTCGCTTGCGCTCTTGTCCTGTGCGCCGCCGCCCCAAGAGGGCGCCGGCGGTGTGCGCGCGGCCGAAGACGACCCGATGTCCGACGGCGCCCGGAACGTGCGGCTTGTGGGCTACAACGATCTGCAGGGCCGCGAATCACTGCAGTTAGTGACTCGTTCGGACGGGGACAACGGAGACTGGCTCTATGTCAGTCACCAACCGAATGCACGCGGCGGCGACGAAGAGGGGCTGTTGAATCCCATCACAGGGGAGTTGGAGGTCAGCGGGACGTCATTGATCGATATCTCGGACCCATCCAGCCCAACCACGATGTGGCATATTCCTGGCGCTTCGAAAGCGAATCACCGTTCGGTTTCGGTCGTTCATGACTACGCGCACGAGGGCGAAGGCAAGGACTATCTCGTCCGTAGCCTGGACACGGGTGACGACTTCAGGTTCCAGATCTTCGACATCACCACCAGAAGCTCGGACCCCGCACAGATTGCTCTCGTGGCCGAGATCACCGGTACGCCCCCGGATTCGTGCGGCCCTGGTTGCGGCGGCCCTTTTAGGTATCGAGCGCACAAGGGCTATTGGTCGCAGGACTCGGGCTATTACTACACATCATCGGGGGAGCCCGGCTTCCGCAACACATCACTCCAGATTTGGGACCTCAGGGACCCGAGCCATCCGAGGTTTGCAGGCCGGGCCTGGCTTCCGGGCATGAAGGAGACGGAGGACGAAGCCCTTTACGAGGGCCAGTACGTGCACCATCCGATCGTCGACGAGGCCAACAACAGGATGTACATCGGCTTCCGCGGCTCCGGTTGGATGGGCGCATGGGACATCTCCGACCGTTCGGACCCGAAGATGGTCTGGAGCTACGACACGTCGCCGCCAGGGCGGGGTCCCCACACCCTTACGCCCGTCGTCTATGACGATCTCACCCAATACTTCAAGAACGACGCGCTACCCCGCAACTTCCTGTTCGTCACCGACGAAGCCGGCACGGCCGATTTGGCACCCTGCGAGGATGGCGTACGTGCGAAGTCCTATATGTTCGACGTCACCGTGGAGACCCATCCGATGCCGGTCTCGACGTTTCAGGTGCCGACCGGTGATTTCTGTAGCAAGGGTGGGCGCTTTGGTCCCCACCAGCACGCGGAGCAACGGAACGGCCGCATCAATCGCCACGAGGACAGAATTGCCTGGATCGCCTATTTCAACGCTGGCGTCCGTGTCGTCGATCTCTCGGATCCCTACCATTTGACGGAGCTCGGTTACTACATCCCCAAGACGAACGAGAACTCCTACCCCATCGCCGCGGGGCAAGAGACGGCGATCCAGATCAATGACGTCACGCTCGACCACCGCGGTCTTGCCTACGCGTCGGACCGCGTGGGAACAGGCATGTTCGTCCTCGAATACACCGGTCCTGAGCCAGGTTCGCAGCCGCCAAGATAGCCGTCGAGATGTCCGAAGGCGACATTGGCCACGCCGCGGCGCAGACGGTAGGCTTGCGTGCGGGAGGATCTGATGAGGACAGCATTGCGAAGCGGCGTGCGACCCCGCGTGTTTGCCGGGGTGGCCATCATCGTCGTGGCGGCCTGCACAGCCTCGATGGAATCAGATCCGGACCCGGTTGGCACCTGGAACCTGAAGTCGGGCGAGGTGCCAGGGCGGCGCCTGGGGGGTGAGACGATGCCCGTCGCGCCACCCTCCTCGGGTGCGGGCAGGACGGTCCTTCTGAAAGTGGAGGAAGCCGACGGGGAGTTGCGCGCCCAGATGACCTCGATTTCCGACAGCCTGATGGAGGTCGATGACTTCCGCTCGGACGACGGCACGATGTTTGTCGAGTTCGGGGCCTACGAGTACACGCTGAGCCTCGACGGCGATCGGGTCACGGGAACGGTCGTGAGCCCGTTGGGCGAGTTCGAGATCGTGGGGAACCGGCAGGACACGGGTCTGCTCTATGTCGGTGAGCCTGAGGAGTTCTACACGGTCCACCCTGGCGTGGTCGGCCACCGCACGGAGCTTGCACCGCCGGAGGACGCCGAAGCCCCGGCCGCCTGGGTGAGGGAACGCGTGCAATCGGCGGAGGATCTGGCGCTGATCTCAGACCTTGGCGGGATCGCACTCGAGTTCACGAACCCGGCAGAGTTCGAGGAGGAGCTGCTGGGCTACGCCGGCCAAGAGGTGCGGGTGTCGGGCACTTGGAGGGGAGAGAAGATCGAGATCGACACGATCGAGCTGGTACCGCCGGAGGATGATGAAGGCTGAGTCCAGACAGCTGTTTGGAGACTGGTACGGCGTGCCATGAGGCAGAGGAAGAACACCATGCGGAAGGCCCTTGTTGGAACACTGGCGACGTTGGTGGTGACGTTTGGTGTGGCGACTCTCGGTCGAGCTAGCGGCCAATCCGGCGCCGAGGATACGAGCGTGCCGACGTGGACTCGCGACGTCGGCCCCCTACTGGCGGACAGCTGCATGAGCTGCCACCGATCGGGGGAAGTTGCTCCCATGTCGCTGTTGAGCTACGAAGAAGTACGCCCCTGGGCCAAGTCGATCCGTCAGGTTGTCCGCGAGCGGATCATGCCGCCGTGGAAGGCAGATCCGCGCTACGGTCGGTTTTCCAATGATCGCCGGCTGAGCAGCGAGCAGGTCCGAACGATCGTGGAGTGGGTCTCGGCGGACGCACCGCGGGGAGAGGGCGAGTTCACGTCGCCGGTCTTCGTCGAGGGCTGGGCTCTCAGCGCCGAGCTCGGGCCACCCGACCACATCTTCGAGATGGAAGAGCCGTATCGCGTCTCAGCGGGGGGCCCGGACCATTTCCCGCACATCACGGCGCCTACGAGCCACGCAGAAGACATCTGGGCCAGGGCGGTGGAGATGCGAGGCAACCCGCGGGTGGTTCACCACGGCAGTGTGAGTGCGGTACAGGCGGACGGCAGCCCCCTCTACGTCGGCAACATAATCCCCGGACTCCACCCGCACATTCTCCCGCAAGGCGCGGCCAAGGTGATCCCGGCCGGATCGACGTTGCAGTTCGATATGCACTACCACCCGAGCGGCCAGGAGGAGTTCGATCGCGCCGAAGTCGGTGTCTGGCTGGCACGCTATCCGATCACCGACGTGCTTCGTGACGGCCTGGTCAGAGATCGGGAGATCGAGATCCCACCGTACGACCCGAATTACGAAAGTGTCGCCGAGATGGAGTTCGACGGCGACGTCGAGCTACTGAGCTTCGAGCCCCACATGCACTATCGCGGTAAAGACATGATGTGCGAGGTGATCTATCCGGACGGCCGCGAAGAGATCCTGCTGTCGGTTCCGGACTACGACTTCAACTGGCAGCTGAGCTACTACTTGGCGGAGCCCGTGCCGCTAACGAGGGAAGCAAAGCTTCGGGTTACTGCCCACTTCGACAACTCCGAGAACAATCCCCGGAACCCCAACCCGAGCCTGAAGGTTGTCTATGGTCAGGACTCGCGCGACGAGATGATGGAAGGATGGTTTCGGTATCGCGTGAAACGCGATGAGCCGATCATCCCTCCCCATACTCCAGCAAGCCAATCAGAGGGATCCTTGCCAAGGCCGTAAACGCTCCGGCTGAGTAGCCGATCGGGGCTCCTCAGTGTTGAACACGCGGAGCATGTGCCGTGCCTCTCGAGGGTCGGCTGACGGTCCTACGGATCCGTTGGCACGAGCCGTCTCAGCTCCTCGAACCAGTTGAGGATTACGTTGAGTCGTGTGCCGAAAGCCGGCCCCCCGAGCTCATCACGACCAATGGGTACCGTTACCAGGAACTTCTCGCCATCGGCGGTGGCCTCGACGGGGGTCTCGCGACGCATGACGATGTCCGAGAGCTCGACAGGGGCGGATGCGGAAAACGACTCCAAATCCACTTCCGCAGCGAGGATGCCTGAGCTGTTATTGGAGGGAATGTAGTGAATCTCCGTTCCATCCTTCGACCAAAGCGGGTACTGACCACCGCGGGCACTCGTAGAGACCGGAAATGTCCGACCGCTCGATACCTCCCGTACGTACACCTCGTATTCCCCGGTCTCGCTCGACATGAAGGCAAAGAAGCGACCGTCCGGCGAGAAGCTGCTCCTTCCCTCATCGGCGGCGGTAGCGACGATCATCTCCGGCTCCGGCTCCGGACCCGGATTGAGAGCCAGCATCCCTATGTCCTGATTCGTGTAGGGCCCGCTCTCGAACAGAAGCATCTCACCGTCCGCCGAAATCGACGCCGGCCACACGTCAGCCTCTGTATCCAACACCAGTTCGGCGTCGAGACTTCGGTCAGCCCGCCGCTTCCAGATGTCCTGGTTGCCACCCCGATCCGACGCGAAGAACACCCACTCTCCATCGGCCGACCAAATGGGCACTTGGTTGCTCCCCTCCGTCGTCAGCCGCACCCCGCTGCCTCCTCGTTCGACCTCGTAGATCCAGATGTCCCAGGCTCCATCTTGCTGGATTTGGAGCGCGATGCGCTGGTCATCTGGCGAAAGGTCCGCATACCAAGACGTACGTGGCTCGAAGGGCAGCGATTCGACTCCGCCGTTACGATCCACCCAGACGAGTTGGTGAGTGTCCGCAGCCCCACTACCCGGCATGTACACCAATCCGCCGCGATCCGAAAAGGCGTACTGGCCCGCTCCCGTCGTGTCGATTGCCTGAAGGACTCCCTCGACGATTGACACCGATCCTCCGGTAACCTCGACGTTTTCTGCATCGAAGGGCACCGCAAGAAGGTCGCTCGTCCCGCGAGTAGACGATGTGGCCGGTGGGCACGTAGCCGCCATCGGTTCCTCCGGTCACCAGCACCTTGCGCTCGCCGCCGGACACCGGCCGCGCCACAATGCTCGCATCGCTCCACGAGCCAGAGCCGCTCCGCAGCGTAAACAGCAACCACTCGCCACCAGGAAGAAGTTGTGGTCCGTGGGCCTGCTCGCCCGCTTCCATTTGAACGACTGACTCTGGCTCGCCGCCCGTTTCTGAGACACGCAAGATCCCACTGGGACCCTGTCCGAAGTAGATGTAGCCGTCATCTGCCCAGCTCGCCCCGTATGGAAACTCGGGCGCTGACCCCAGTGAGACCGGCGCACCACCGGCGACCGAAATGCTCTTGATCTGACCGTCGTTCCCCCAAAAGCCGAGCTGTTGGCCATCGGGGGAAAAGAACGGCACTCTGGTAAGTTCCGTGCCACGGATGGGTGTGGCTACCAGATCGTCAATCGCTCGGAGCCAAAGTTGCCGGTTGGCGGCGAACACCACCGAGCTGCCATCGGGTGAGATCGCAACGCCCAGGCTGGAATCGGCCAGGAAGGTAGTTTCTGGTGGATAGTCGATGTAGAAGCGGCGAATGAGAGACTCTGGCGGTGACGGGGTCGTGATCCAGACTCCGAGAGCCCCCACGAGAGCACTGGCGACAAGCGCACTGGCCACGACTGTCGGCGCTGTCAGCATCGAGGGGATGCCGCGTGTCGTGTTCTGGGCGGCAGAGCTTGTCGGCAGTGCCGCACCCGACTCCACCTCGAGGGCCAGTGTCTTCATGTCCACTACGAGGTCATTGGCACCCTGGAAGCGACGTTCTCGCTCCTTCGCAATGCACTTGCCGACGATGCGTTGCAGCTCGTCAGGCAGCGACGGGTCGAACTCTTGAATGGGCGGCGGATCATCGTGCTGGATGTGTGCCAGCGTCTCGGCGATGCTGCGCCCGGCGAACGCTCGCGCCCCAGTCGCCATCTCGTAGAGCACACAGCCGAAAGCAAACAGATCCGCCCGATGGTCGATGTTGTCCGAGCCTACAACCTGTTCCGGGGCCATGTAGCCGGCAGTCCCCATCACCTGGCCGGCCACCGTGCCCATCATCGTGGGTGACTGCGTTGCACCGCCCGGCGATCCCGCCGCCGCCACCTCGGTGAGCTTCGCCAGGCCGAAGTCCAGTACCTTGGCGTGCCCCTCCGTGGTGACGAAGATGTTCTCCGGCTTCAGATCCCGGTGGATGATGCCGGCGGCGTGTGCTGCTGCCAGTGCCTCGGCGATCTCGGTGGCCAACCCGAGTGCCTTCTTGAGTGGCAGCGCACCCTTGCCGAGGGGCTCCCGCAGCGTG
>DASCOT010000237.1:0-9060 GCA_036012155.1 Acidobacteriota bacterium | reverse complement strand
GTCGAACAGATGGATGGTGCGCTGAGCGTGCTCGGACCACCTGGGGTCGTGAGTGACCATGCAAATGGTGGCGCCACCCTGATGCAGCTCGGCCATGAGGTCCATGACCGCGGAGGCGTTGCCGGAATCGAGGTTACCGGTGGGCTCATCGGCCAGCAGAATCGAGGGATCACCGACCACGGCGCGGGCCACGGCGACGCGCTGCTGCTGACCACCGGAAAGCTGGCTGGGCATGTGCTTGGCACGATGGGTCATGCCGACCCGATCGAGGGCGGCGTTGACACGCTCGCGACGCTCCGACGAGGACATGCCTCGGTAAGTGAGCGGCAGCTCGACGTTCTCGTACACGTTGAGGTCGCCGATGAGGTTGAAGCTCTGGAAGATGAAGCCGATCTCACGGTTGCGTACCCGCGCACGCTCGGAGGCGGTGAGGTTGGACACGTCATTGGCGTTGAGCAGGTAGCTGCCGCCGGTGGGCGTGTCGAGCAGTCCGAGGATCGACAACAGCGTCGTCTTGCCCGACCCGGAAGGACCGGAGATCGATACGAACTCTCCGGGCTCGATGTTGAACGAAACCTCTGAAAGCGCGTGCGTTTCGACTTCCTCGGTCACGAAGATCTTCTTGATCTCGTCCATCTTGATCAGCGGGCCGCTCATATCTGCTCCTTCACCAGTTCGTAACAGCTATCGAATGCGTACCTTGTCGGAGGCGTCGTAGCGCGACATGTCCGACAGGATGATCTCTTCGCCGACGCTCAGGCCATCGATGACGACGATCTTGTCGACCGAGCTGGGGCCGAACCGCACAGTCGTACGAATGGCCTCGGCACCGTCGTTGATGATCTTGAACAGCCCAACTGCCTGGTTGGCCTGGCCGAACGCCGGTCGGTCTACATACATCACGTCGTCGAGCTTCTGAATCTCGATGCGGCCGTCGACGCTCAGATCGGGGCGGGCACCGGGCGGCAGTTGATCTGCCAGCAGGTCTACGTCGACCGTGACGGTGCCCTGAACTACCGCCGGGTCGATTCGGGTCACGCGCCCGGGCACGACGCCGTTGCGCGTATCGATGATGGCGCTTTGGCCGATCATCACTTCGCCTGCCTGCGTCTGCGCGATACGCAGCTCGGCCTTGAGGCGCTTGGGGTCGGCGACACGAGCCAGTACGAAGCCTGGAGTTGCCTGTTGCCCTTCTTCGACCGGGACTTCCTGCAACACTCCGCTGATGGTTGGCCTGACCTTCAGGGAGTCGAGATCGCGGATGCGGAGCTGGTGCTCAGCCCGTCGCTGGTCGACCTGAGCGCGCTGTGAGGCCAGCTGTGCGTCGTTCGATTCCTGTAGATTCTCGAGCCTCAATCTCTCGATCCGCAGTCGATTCTCAAGCTCCTCAGCCTGAGTGCGCGACAGCATCATCTGGATCTCCGAGGCGAGCTGTTCGTCGAACAGCTGCTTGTCGCGATCGGCGTTCAGACGGGCCTGGTGAAAGCTCGCTTGCACTTGGGCGACGAGCGATTCTTGCTGCAGGCGCTGTTGCTCGAGCTGCACGCGCGTGGTTGTGAAGCTGGCCTCGGCGCGCCGCCACTCCCATTCGGCGTTTTGTACTGTGAGCTGCAGGTCCGGATTCGAGAGCAGCATGATGACGGTGTCCGGCGTTACCACGGCGCCGGGATCGATCAGGATTTGCTCGATACGTCCGGCGGTACGAGCGCTGACGAACAGCACGTCCTCCGGTACCAACGTTCCGGGTCCACGCACCTGCCGTAGCAGCTCCCCGCGCTCTACGTCACCGGTCCAGATCGTCGCGGACTCGACGGTGGGCGGGGCCGCTTCGAGAGTGGATACGTACCAGGTGACTGCGCCCAGCAGGATCGCGCCGAGCGTCCAGGTGACGTATTGCTTGGTCTTCTTCGGTGGCTCTCGCTTGATATCGACCATGAGGGCTTCACATAGGGTTCGGTGGATGTATGGATCAGCTTCGCAAGCTGCGTGCCAAGCGCGCCGGCAGTCGGTCGCGGCATGTAACTTGCTTGTTATCAATAATTTGACAGGTTGTACCGTGGCGCGCAAGGCGGTGCCTTTGTTCGCTTGTGGGAAGGAGTCGTCCCATGATCGAACACTCACTTTGGCGGCCAACAGGCCAACCTGCGGCTGCGAGGCTCTGACCGAGAGGGGGCTTAGCCAAGCGTAGCGACATGCACGTGTTGATTCCCGGCCCGGCGGTCGCCGATCCCGACCTCGCACCTACATCTTGGGCGGGATCAACGAGCTGGCCGCAAGACCTTCCGTGTCGGGCACATGGGCCGATCGATCGAGCGCCGGGAAATGGATCGGTTGCTAACGGCGTTCGACGAGATCGCGCGAGACACAGCTCGACAACAGAAGACGCGCCCGTGATGAGAGTGGCCAGCTACGGCGTGACGATGTCGTAGGTGTAGTCGGCAACGAAACCGATCACCCGCAGGGCGTCGTCATACGGCATGGTGCTGTTCTCGCGAATCGTACGGCCCGCTGCCGGATCCAGGCGGATCGTCGTTCTCTCGGTCTTCAGGACCTGGTCGTCGTCGTCTAGGAACTGGAAGCTGACGCGAATGGACAGCGTCGCCGTCGTGTCGTTGTCGACGCGTACGGTCCAGGTATATGGAGCGGGCTGTCCGGCGCCGAACTCGCCCCACTCGAAGTCGTCGCCTGAAAGCACGATGTTACCGACGAGCTCCGGCTCGGCGGGGGGCGGCGGCTCGGGCTCTTCCATCGGCGGCTCTTCGACCGCGACGGGAGGCTGCTCGACAGGAACCTCCGGCGTCTCGACGGCGGGTTCCTCGGCGGTGCCGCACGCTGCGGCGAGCGGTAGCGCTAGTACAAGCGCCAGCATGGGTATACGTAGCGTGCGACAGACCATCGAAGTGTCTCCTTGGGAGCGAGCGGACTCCACGACCATGTTTTCATGAGCGAGGCTGGCGCGTCTCGTACGCGATACCTCGTCAGGTAACGTCCGACTATCGGTGGAAGAGCTTTGTAACGGAAGAGAACTATAATATCTCCTCGGCGCTTTTACAGCAGGTTCGATTCTGGCCGTGAGCCTGCCAAGCGACCCTGGTCAATCGCGGGGAACAACTGGTGGATCGCCTTCGAGCGTCGCGCCTGGAAGTCGAGGAAGAAATGCCTACCGAATCCGCAGTCACCGTGACGAACTCGAAGCGCTTTATCGATCTCGCCGATCAATGGGGCGCACACAACTACCATCCACTCGACGTCGTTCTCTCGCGTGGCGAAGGCTGCTGGGTGTTTGACGTCGAAGGTAACCGCTATCTGGATTGTCTGGCTGCCTACTCGGCCGTCAACCAGGGACACTGCCATCCTCGCATCGTCGAAGCGCTGACGCAGCAAGCCGCGGCCTTGACGCTCACGTCACGCGCTTTTCACAACGACCAGATGGGGCCGTTCCTCGAACAGTTGTGCGAGCTCATGGGCTACGCTCGTGCGCTGCCGATGAACACCGGCGCCGAGGCAGTCGAGACCGCGATCAAGATGACGCGCAAATGGGGTTATCAGGTTCGTGGAGTTGCCGAGGATGCCGCCGAGATCATCGTGATGTCGGGGAACTTCCATGGCCGAACGACGGCGATCGTCGGATTTTCAACGGACCCACAGGCTCGCGACGGGTTCGGTCCCTTTGCTCCTGGCTTCAAGATCGTGCCGTATGGCGACGTCGACGCGCTGGCAGCAGCGTTCGGCCCCAATACCGTCGGAGTGCTCGCTGAGCCGATCCAGGGCGAGGCCGGTGTGGTGATGCCGCCGGATGGCTTCTTGACCTCCATGGCCGAGCTTTGCCGGGACCACAAGGCGCTGATGGTCGCCGACGAGGTCCAGACTGGGCTCGGCCGTACAGGCAAGCTGTTAGCAACCCAGTGGGAGAACGTCAGGCCCGACGTTCTCATCCTCGGCAAGGCGTTGGGCGGCGGCGTTTACCCGGTATCCGCCGTGCTGGCCGACGACGAGATCATGGACGTATTCTCGCCCGGCGACCACGGCTCCACGTTCGGAGGGAATCCGCTCGCAGCGGCGGTCGCACGCGAGGCCCTTGCGATACTCGCTGACGAGGGCTTGGTCGACAACGCTCGTGAGCTCGGCGATTGGTTCATGGACGAGCTTCGTGCGATGGATTCGCCACACGTCGCTGAGGTGCGTGGCCGTGGCCTCATGGTAGGGGTGGTGGTTCACGACTCCTCGGGGCCAGCGCGTCCGTTCTGCAAGGCGTTGGCGCGCCGCGGAATCCTGGCCAAGGAGACCCATGAGCAGGTGATTCGCTTCGCCCCGCCGTTGGTCGTGACGCGGGAAATCCTGCAAGGAGTGCTTCCTGATATCCACGCCGTCTTGCACGGTGAGGATGTGGACTTGGCATAACCCATGGAGCGGAGCCCCCTGGCGCTGGTTTTCCTCCTGATCGCGATCGCGTTCATGGGACTTACTGTGCTCTTGGCGATCCTGCAGCGGCGATCGCTTCGAGACCAGGCTGGCCAGGTGCAAGAGTTGCTCGCAGAGGCGCGGCGCCTGGCAGCCGAAGAGCGCGCCGGCGAACGGGCAGATCCCACACCGGATGACGCGAGCTGACTGCATTCTGCGATGCCCGGTGCCGCCGGGATCGTCAGGCTCGTGCATGAAGCCGTCAGGCCACAGCTACGACCGCCACCATGTCCGGACTGCGGAGCTCGGTGAGAGGCTCATCGAACTCCACGGACACATCGAACGCTCCCCCACGCTCGGTGCATCGTGTTACCCGTCCGCAAACATTGCGTGGATGGAGCTCCAGGCTCGGATTGTGAAAGAAGAGCTTGCAAATCGCGCCAACGCTCACCGGCGCGTTAACCCGTCCAAATAGGCCGCTGCAGCTAATGTTCGTGGTTGTCCCACGACAAAAGAACGGCCGCGCCTGGGCGTCGAACCCATACACCTCCACCTGGATGTGTACCTCGAGCGTCGCGTCCTGGCGCGGGAAGGTGCGGCGCTCCTCGCCCCCCCATTGCTTCCGGTTCATTGCCAATACTCCCTCAGCCCCTCCTTAGGCGTGACTGAGAGATAGCATAGTGCCTCTGAACAACTTTTGGAAGTGGTTAATTGCTCAATAGTAACTATAAGTAACTAATTTCTAGCTATCGATTTCCCCGATATGGTTAGTGCGGCCGTAGTGGTCAAGAGTTGTCCACCAAGTGCGCGTCGCTAGCGGATCGCACCTGCCGGCCGCCCTTGCTGTCCGTGGCTGCACGGCGACCGGCGCTGCCTAAGGAGTATCAGCTGAAGCATCGACTCCACGATCGTGTAGCAGTCGCTCGGCCCGTATTCGGTCTGCCGACAGCACGTGTATGCGCACCTTGGCCAGAGGGCCGAAGGTGAAGGGCTCGGCGTGAAAGACCAGCGACTCGATCGAGCACGGGACGCCCTCGCTCTCGAGATAGCCCTGCAATAGATGTGCTTCGCTCTCCGAAGAGAGCGTGCATAGCGGCGTCCAGTCGGCCGGTGTGTCAGGGTCGGCTGGCGCGTCCGCCTCGCCGGCGAGCTCTAGCGCCACTCCGCAGTCGGCGCAGATCTTGAAGCTGGGGCGGTACTCTGCTCTGCAGTTCGGGCATCGCATGGTCTCGGTCAGCTGGTCGTGCCCCTTTCGGTAGTTGGTGAGCCGCGGTCTATGGGTTGGCCGCGTGGGATACTTGCGACGCGGTCTCCGCTATCCCCACGATTCCGGATGGAGGTTCGATGCGCTCAGTGCGAGTCCGTTGGTTAGCGTGTCTGCTGGTGGGTGCGAGCGTCTCCATCGTAGCGCCGGCCGCGGGCGAGGACATCCCACACCCGAATGCCTATTTCGGTCGTGAGGTCGGCGCGGCCGGTGTGCTTATCCGGCACTCGGAGATTCTCGAGTACTACGAACTGCTCGCTCACCGATCAGACCGAGTGCAACTCCATCATCTCGGTGATACCACAGACGGTCGCCCATTCTATTACGCCTTGATCTCGGCACCGGGCAACCTCGCTCGGCTCGATGATCTGCTGGCCGACAACGCCCGACTCTACGATCCACGTGGGCTGGGTGACGCCGAGGCCAACCGGATTCTCGAGGATGGGCGAGCGATCGTAATCGTCAACGGGCAGATCCACTCGACCGAAGTAGGAGCGTCACAGGGGGGTGTGTTGCTGACCCATCGGTTGGCATCGGCGACCGACTCCGAGACGGAGCACATTCTCGAGAACGTCGTGATCGCCCACGTGCCGGTGCACAACCCTGATGGCCAGGAGATGGTCGCTCGGTGGCTCGACTCGCAGCGCGGCACCGCCCACCAGAACTCGCCGCCACCGTTTCTTTACCAGCGCTACGCGGGTCACGACAACAATCGCGATTGGTACATGTTCACGCAGCTCGAGACGCGACTCTCTATCCGCCTGGACAACAGGCTGCACCCACAATTCACACTCGACCAACATCAGCAGGGGTCGAACCAGTCGCGGATCTTCGTGCCGCCGTTCGAAGACCCGTGGGAGCCGAATGTAGACGCGGCGCTGATTGCCTCAAACAACCTGTTGGGCACATTCATGGGGCAGTATCTCACCGCCCGCGGCTACCGCGGCGTTGAGTGGAAGCAGCGATACGATGCCTGGACGCCGGCGCGTGCATACCCCCATACGCATGGTGGCGTGAGATTGCTTACCGAAGTTGCGAGCGCCAACTACGCGGATGACCTGGAGATCGCCCCCGACCAGCTTGCGGCCGCCTACCGCGAGCGGCACTGGTATTTTCCCGACCCGTGGCCCGGCGGTACATGGCGCTTCCGCGATGTCGTCGACTATCACTATGCGGGCGCCATGGCGGCGCTTCGTGCAGCGGCCGATCTGCGCCCCCATTTACTTCGCGGCATGTTGGAGGCCCAACGGCGGTCGGTGTCGCCGCCCGCAGGGGCACCGTACGCATTCGTAATGCCGGCGTCGCAGCCCGATCCGCCGGTGGCGGCAAAGCTACAAGAGGTCTTGTTGGTGGCGGACGTCGAGCTTGAAGTCGCCCGCGCGCCGTTCACCGCCACCGGGCGCGACTACGATGCCGGGTCGGTAGTCGTGCGCTTTGCACAGCCCGCTGGCCGTTTCGCGAAGAGCGTGCTGGAGCGGCAGCAGTATCCACGCATGTACCTGTACGAGGGAGGGCCGATCGACCCACCCTATGACGTCACGGCTCACACGCTGCCACTGATGATGAACGTCGTCGTCGATACCGTGGTCGAGCCGTTCGCTGCAGATCTCGAGGCCATCGAGTCGCCGCGGCAACCGACCGGCGGGCTCGTCGATCCCTCCGGTGATGCCGTGACGTACCTGCTCGATGCTCGTGTCAACAACACCTATGGCGTCGCAGCACAGCTTGGCGGCAGCGGGCTCCGCCGGTCGCTCGAGCCGTTCGAGGCTGCGGGTAGGTCTTGGCCGGCCGGTAGCTGGATCTACACGCTACCCAAAGGGGCTGCGTCGATTGCCGCCCTGCAGCAACTGGCGGCGCTGGTTGCTGAGAACCGAGTCACGGCATGGGGGGTGAGCGAGCCTCCGAGCGTGTCGACCGGTTGGGTCGCCGAGCCTCGCGTCGGGATCTATCAGAGCTACGTGCCGAGCATGCCCGAGGGCTGGACCCGCTTCGTGTTCGAGCAGCACGGAATACCGTTCGACACGATCGGTGACGGCGATATTCGACGCGGGGACCTGGATCCGTACGGTTTGCTGATCGTTCCACCCGCAAGCGCCGACGACATCGTTGCCGGGCTTCCGGGCGTAGGAAGACAGCGCAACGGCCGTCGACGGCCTCCAAGCCCACCTCGGGTTGCCGGTGGCATTGGAGCAGAAGGTGTCGCCGCGCTGCGTGCCTACTTGGCGGCCGGTGGCACCGTCCTGACCTGGGGAGCCTCGACGGAGCTCGCTGTCCGATATTTCGATGCTCCACAAAGTCTGCACAGCGGATTGTCTCGCACCGTGTTCAACGTTCCGGGCTCGATCCTGCGGGCGCGAATGGACACCGGCCACTGGTTGGGGTTCGGGATGCAAACGGAAACGCCGGTCTTCTTTTGGAACAGCCCGTTCTGGAAGTCGACAGCCGACGCCCGGGTCGTAGCCAGCTATCCGGGGCAAGATCTGCTGATGAGCGGCTGGATCCAGGGAGAGCAAGAGCTGGCCGGCAGCGCCGCGCTCCTCGAGCTACCGCGTGGCGACGGCCGCCTCATCATGATCGGTTTCTCTCCGGAGTACCGGGCGCAGACGCACCATACGTTCAAGGTGTTGTTCAACGCGGTGTTTCGGCCGCGAACCGAGCGGCCGGCAGGCTAGGCGATAGGCAGCCGGCCAGAGGCGAGACGCGCTTGTTCTACCGCATCGTCGAGCGTAGTGAAGCGTGCGTACTCGACGCCGGCCTCATCCAACAGCTTGTCGAGCGTCTCGTCGATGGCGCTTTGGAAGGCCAGGTCGGTTGAGCGTGTCCCGTCACCCTGCAAGTATTCGGGGCGGATGGGGACCTTGAACAGAAGGTCGTACGTCGTTGCCCAGTAGCACGTCAGGTCGAACAACGCCGCTTGTCGTCGTAGCCCGAATTCCAGGTAGCAGTAGTTGTCGATCACCGAGCGGTCGCAGACGATCTCGGTATAAACATTGTCGAGTTCGATCTCGCGCCGGATCGTCTCCATCAGGATCCAGGTCTGGGCCCCCAAGCTGGTCTCTTCGTTTATCTCCAGGGGGCACCGGCGGGCCACCTCCTCCAGGAAACCGACGTTGGCGCCGAGCTCCTTGAGGCGCATTGCCAGACCGTAGGCGAGCGTCGTCTTGCCCACCCCGTGCGTGCCGATGAATGCGACTTTCACGACGACTACCTGTTGTCCAACTTACGAGCGGAGTCCGTCAACGGGTGCTATTGCATCGTCCAGGCCGCGACTGTCGATGTCCAGGCGACCGTACGCGGTCAACGACGGCGAGCGGACACCCCGAGGTCAGCCCGCGGCACCTCGGAGAGGGAGGCCATTACAAGCCACCTGATAGGGAAACGCAAACGGGGGAGCG
>DASCOT010000236.1:0-134909 GCA_036012155.1 Acidobacteriota bacterium | reverse complement strand
TCCGAACCCGGCGCCCGCGCGGCCAGTTGATCCGTTGCTTGCTGACCCTCGTTACCTGGGTCAGCTTCTATTTCGCCATTGCCCGTATGCCGCTGGGTGAGCTAGCGGCGATTCTCTTTTCGGCGCCGCTGATGATCACTGCGCTGTCCGGACCGCTCCTCGGGGAGCGCGTCGGCTTGCACCGCTGGACAGCGTTGCTGGTCGGATTCCTCGGGGTGCTGTTGATCGTCCGGCCAACCGGCAACGCTGCTGGCGACTGGGCAGGGATCGCCGCGCTCGTATCGAGCCTGTTCTATGCCCTCATGATGATCCAGACGCGCCGGCTGACCAGCACCGAGTCGAGTGCCGCGATGCTCGTGTATAGCGCTGTGTTTATGGCGTTGGTCTCGATGGTCACCTGGCCCTTTCAGTGGCAGACGCCGGGAGGCTTCGACGCCCTGCTATTGCTGGCGCTTGGCCTGCTCGGCGGGGTTTCCCAATATGCAATGATCCAGGCGTACCGCTTGGCACCGGCCTACGTGGTGGCGCCATTCGACTACACACACTTGCTGTGGGCGATGGCCCTCGGCTACGTGATCTGGGCCGAAGTGCCGGATGCCGCGATGTTGCTCGGCGCCATGGTGATCGTCTGCAGCGGCCTGTACGTGTTGGCACGTGAGGCGCGTTTCATGCGGCGCGCCGCGCGGATGAGGGAGGCCGGCTGAAGAGGCTGGGCTGCGTGTCTGGATCCTGCAGTCGACGCCCAACGCGGGTGCGCGCGGGCTCGATGCTGACGCCGGGCACCGCGAGATGGCAGAATCCGGCGCCGTGAGCAACACGGCGACGATCGGCATCGTGACGGTCTCGGACCGGGCCAGCCGCGGCGAATACGAGGATCGCGGCGGGCCGGCGATTCGAGCCTACCTTACCGAGGTCCTGACCTCGGAGTGGAGGCCGGTGCCGCGCGTGATTCCCGACGAGCAGCCAGTCGTCGAGAGCACACTCCGCGTTCTCTGCGACAAGGAGGGATGCTGCCTCGTAGTGACCACCGGTGGGACCGGGCCCGCGTCGCGCGACATTACACCTGAGGCTACTGAGGCGGTAAGCCACAAGCTCATGCCGGGATTCGGTGAGCTCATGCGCGCGGTGTCGCTGCGCGCTGTCCCAACGGCGATCCTCTCGCGCCAAACCGCCGGCATCCGGGGCAGCAGCTTGATCCTCAACCTCCCGGGACAACCGAAGGCAATCGCCGAGTGTCTGGACGCGGTGTTTCCGGCGATTCCGTACTGTGTCGATCTGATCGGTGGCCCGTACCTGACGACGGACGAGGCCAGGCTCGCAGCCTTCCGGCCCAAGAACAAATGAGTCCATGTCGCTCAGCGTCGGCACGCTGAGGCGTAGGAGAACACGATGCAGCTAATACGCTCGTTCCGTGCCTTGCGATCGACGCCCGAGAGCGCCGGCCGCGTCGCCGCACCGCCGTACGATGTGCTCGACAGCGAGGAGGCGCGCCTCTTGGTTGGCGAGAACGCCGATTCCTTCCTGCACGTGTCCAAGCCCGAGATCGACTTTCCGCCGGGCACCGACCCCCACGCGCCGGAGGTTCATGCCCGCGGTCGAGCGAACCTCGACCGGCTGATCGGCGACGGCCTGCTGTGCCGCGACGACGCCCCCTGTCTGTACGTGTACCGGCTGGTGATGGGTGAGCATACCCAGACAGGGGTAGTGGTTGCCGCCAGCGTTGCCGCGTATCTGGATGGCCGTATCCGGTTGCACGAGCACACCAAGGACGACAAGGTCGATGACCGTGCTCGCAACGCCGATGCGCTCGACGCCCACACCGGCACGCTGTTCTTGACGCATCGCGCCGACTCGGAGATCGATGGGCTGGTAGCCGGGTGCGTCGCGCAACAGGCGACCGTCGATGTGACCGGCGAGGACGGTGTGCGCCACACGCTCTGGGTGGTGTCCGAGCCCGTGGCCTTGGCGGCGGCCTTCAATGCCATGCCGGCCGTCTACATTGCCGATGGTCACCACCGTTCGGCGGCAGCGGCCAAGCTGTACGAATGGCGCCAGGAGCGTCGCGCAGCGGGAGAGGACGTCGGTGGTGCCGATTGGTTTCTGGCCGTGATCTTTCCCGACGACCAAGTACAGATCCTGCCGTACAACCGCGTCGTTTCGACGCTGGGTGGACGTACCGCCGACGAGCTGGTCGCCGCGCTCCGCGATGCATTCACCGTGGCGCCCAGCGGCGACGCCGTGCAGCCCGAGCGGCCGGGGGTGTTCGGCCTCTATCTCGCCGGACGCTGGTATCGGCTCGAGATCGCCGCGAGCAGGGTTCCCGCCGATGCGCTTGGTCGGCTCGACATCAATCTATTGGGCGCCAACTGCCTGGGACCGTTGCTCGGCATCGAAGATCAGCGCACCGACGATCGCATCGACTTCGTCGGCGGCATCCGTGGCCTGGTGGAGCTCGAGCGGCGGGTGGACAGCGGCGAGATGAAGGCTGCCTTCTCTCTTTATCCGACGCAGCTCGCCGACGTCCTGACAGTCGCCGACCTCGGCCAGGTGATGCCGCCGAAGTCGACCTGGTTCGAGCCCAAGCTTCGCGATGGCTTGGTCGTGCTTCCCCTCTAGCAACGCGTCGCCCTCTTCCACTCCGGTTGCCTAGGTTCCCAGGCTGGGCTTGAAAGCGGCGAGCTGCGCGCCAATGCGCGCGGCCTGACCGAAGGTGAACTGGTTCATGCAGGAGTCGTCGGTGTAGTCCATGAAGTTGAGCACCGGGTCGCGGCCGGGGTCAGCCGGACAGCTGTCGCGTCTGGTCGGGCATCCATACGCCTCGGTCCTCTCTGCGGGCGTGTCGGCGACCCGGTCACCCTTGCCGGTGCAGCCGCCGTCGAATGTGTGGAACAAGCCCAGGTAGTGGCCGACCTCGTGTACCGCGGTATCGCCCAGGTGGTAGGGGCGCGCGTTCCCGCCGGGAAGAGTCGAGTGCAATAGAAGACGCCGTGCCGGCGGTCCGATTCTCTCCAGTCGCTCGGCAGATAGGCATACCCGAGCACGCCCTGCGCTGGCCGACACGTGTAGATGTTGAGTGTGCGCCGCGGGTCCTCGGCGTGCTTGTTCTTGAACTTCCGTTCCTTGCGCATGTTCAGGCATTTCTTGGCAAAGGCGTTGTCTCGATAGCGGCGGGTCAAGGTGAGCTCGAAGCGGTAACCGTGCGGCTCGAAGGAGTGATTGAGCACCGTCATCTGACGCGCGATCTGACTGTCGCTGACGTTGAACTTGCCTGTCTTGGTGGTAGCCACATGGAACGCTACCGGGATCACGGTGATTGCGCTGCTTGTCTGCTTTGCTGCCGCCTGCAGGTGCGGCGCCAGCATTCGATCGATCAGCTCGCGCTCCAGGTCATCGGGCGTGCGCGTACCGCAGCGCACACCGAGCTCACGGCTCTCGGCGTCGCCGAAGTAGATGTTCTGCTCGAGCTGCTCACGGTCCTGTCGACTCGGGGTCGGTTGCTGCTGCAGCGAGCTCTCCTGAGCATGTAATTCGTACATCGGGGCCACAATCAGCCCGACCGTCAACACCAGTGCTGCTCTCATCGCTTTGTCTCCATAGGGGATAGGTCCTTCAAACAAGAACGCGTAGTCGAGCCCTGGATCGGCTCATGTCGCCTGCGACGCTGCTGGTGATCAACGAGGAGGTCGCGGCGGGGCCCGAGCGTGATTTCGACCTCGTAACCCTGGACGACGCCCTCGAGAAGCTCCAGGCGTTCGACGCCCGAGCGGCGCAGCTCGTCGAGTTGCGATTCTTCGGCGGTCTCACCATCGAGGAGACCAGCGAGGTGATGGGGCTATCGCCGGCTACCATCAAGCGCGAGTGGAGCACCGCCCGCGCCTGGCTGCACCGTGAGGTCGTTTCCGGGGAAGGCGAATGAACCCGGATCGCTGGCGACGCGTGAAGGAGTTGTTCCAACAAGCTCTCGACAGGCCCGTCGACGAGCTCGACGCGTTTATCGACGCCGCGACTACCGAGGACGAGCCGTTGCGTCGCGAGGTCCGGACGTTGCTCTCGTCACACGATTCGTCGAGCGAGTTCTTGAACGAGCCGCCGTCCGCTGCCGCTGCCGAGGTTACGGCGCAGCGCGATGTGGCATCGCGCGTCGGAGAACGGATCGGCCCATACAAGGTACTCCGCCTCATCGGTCGAGGCGGTACCGGCAGCGTGTACCTAGCAGTGCGCGACGACGACGAGTTTCAACGCCGGGTGGCAATCAAGCTCGTGCGCCGCGGCATGGCCACCTCCGACATCCTGCGGCGCTTCCGCAGCGAGCGTCAGATCCTCGCCAGCATCGATCATCCCTACATCGCCCGCTTGCTCGATGGTGGCTCGACTGACGAGGGCGTCCCGTACTTCGTCATGGAGTACATCGAAGGCGAGCCGATCAACGTCTATTGCGATTCCAACCGCCTGTCGATCGAGGAACGTCTGGAGCTCTTCTGCCAGGCCTGCTCGGCGGTCCAGGTAGCACACCAGAACTTGGTGGTGCACCGCGACATCAAGCCGGGCAACATCCTGGTATCTGCCGATGGCGTTCCCAAGTTGCTCGACTTCGGAATCGCCAAGTTGCTCAACCCCGAGCTGTCAGCCGGCGTGCATGACCCGACACTGCTCGAGCTACGCGTCATGACACCGGAGTACGCCAGCCCCGAACAGATCCGTGGCGCGGCGATCACCACCGCCAGCGACGTGTACTCGCTCGGGGTGTTGCTCTATGAGTTGTTGACGGGCCGGCGACCGTACCAGCTCGACAACCTGGCGATACCGGATATGGAGTTGGTGGTCTGCACCACCCAGCCGTCGCGTCCGAGCGACGCCGTGCCGCAAACGGACACCGCACCGTCTGTAGAGGGGCTCGCCACGCGGCTCGATGCGGCGGCCGTAGCCGAGGCGCGCGGCGAGGCGCCGGAGCGTCTGCGGCGGGTGCTGGCGGGCGACCTCGACAACATCGTGCTCATGGCCTTGCGCAAGGAAGCGAACCGGCGCTACTCGTCGGTCGAGCATTTCGCCGACGACATTCGGCGTTACCTGAAGGGACTTCCGGTGATGGCGCGAACCGATACGGTGGGCTATCGGGTCGGCAAGTTCGTCGGGCGCCATCGGCTGGCAGTCGCAGTGAGCGTCATGGCGGCGGTGTTCGGGCTGGCTCTGGCGACCACCATCGTGGTGCAGGCCGGGCAGGTGGCCGCGGAGCGAGACCGTGCTCAGCGGGCGGCGGCGCGCGCCACGGCGGTGAGCGATTTTCTACAAGAGATTATGGCGTCGGCCGATCCGATCGAGGGCCTGGGTCGCGACGTGACAGTGATCGAGTCGGTCGAGGCAGCAGTTCCGAGGATCGACGCCACATTCGCCAACCAACCCGATCTACAGGCAGCGGTGCGCCATACGATCGGTACGACGTTCTCGCGCTTGGGGCGCTTGGCGGAGGCGGAGGAGCAGCTACGCTCGGCACTGGCGATTCGGAAGGAGATAGACGGCTCGCCCAACCTTGATGTCGCGGCGACGCTCAACAGCCTCGGCGAGGTGCTCTACGACCGCGGTGATGTGGATGGCGCTGAGCAGCTGTATCGCCAGGCGCTGGAAATGCGGGAGGGATTGCTCGGTACGGAGCACGCCGACGTTGCGTGGGTCCTCGACAACGTCGCCAACACGGCCCACGATCGCGGTGATCTCGAGCAGGCCGAGAGCATGTACCGCGAGGTCCTACGTATCCGGCGCTCGGTGTTGAGGCCGGAACATCAGGACATTGCCTCGAGCCTCAACAATCTGGCGTCCATCCACCACGATCGCGAGGAGCTCGATGACGCCGAGCGCCTCTACCGCGAATCGCTGGCGCTCTCGAGGAGGGCCCTTGGCGACGAGCACCCGGATGTGGCTACCTCGCTGACGAATTTGGCGGCGCTGTTGCTGGACCTTCAGCGGTCCGATGAGGCGGAGCCATTGTTGCGCGAGGCGCTCGACATGAACCGCAAGCTGTTGGGCGCCCGGCATCCAGGCGTGGTCAACGCACTAGAGAACCTCGCAGCGTTGCTCGAGGAGCGCGGCGCCGCTGCGGAGGCACGCGAGCTGTACTCCGAGTCGTTGCAGGCGTCGCGACAGATCTGGGGCGACGGGTTGATGGTCGCGGACACGCTGGCCAGCCTCGCCCACCTGGAGTTGCACAGCGACGAGCCGGCGGCGGCTGAGCCCTACTTTGCCGAGGCTGTGGAGCTGATGCGGCGTTCGGTCGCCGCCGACGACCCCGTTCTGGCGTGGGTCATCGCCAGCTACGGCCAGTGCCTGCTCGAGCTCGGGCGATACGACGAGTCGGAGCGAGCATTGCTCGAAGCGTTCAAGACAGAGCAGGCGCGTGAGAATCAAGACGCTGTTGCGCTTGCCGATATCGCCTCGGGTCTGGTCGCTTTGTACGAGGCGTGGAACCGCGGCGACGAGGCCTCCGCCTACCGCGTCCTGGCGCAGGGCGCAGCCGCCGAAATCGACGGCGGGGACGGTTCGTAGACGTGTTGGTTGCCGCAGCGATCATCGGGGTGCTTCCGGCGAGCTGGCGGAGTCCGGCCGGCTAGCCAACCGCTGCGCTAGCGGCCCTTCCAATCGGAACGGCGTTTCTCCACGAATGCCACGATGCCTTCGTCGGCATCAGTACGGCGCTCGGGCTATTCGGATGAAGTCGGAGGTCATGGCGCGGCGTCCCAGGTGACGATGCGTCGCTCGAGCCAGCCGATGAAGGCGAAGAACGTGACCGAGAATGCCGAGGCGACCACCACCGAGGCGTACAGCAGCGGCGTGTCGAAGTTGTACGTCGCCTGGATGATCAGCGCGCCCAGCCCAGCAGTGCTGCCGATCCATTCGCCAACGATGGCGCCGATCACCGCGGTTGAGGTGGCGATACGCAGCGAAGCGAACAGGTAGGGGAGCGAGTTAGGCAGTCGTAACTTAAAGAAGACGTCCCGGTCGCTGGCTGCCAGGACGCGCATCATTTCCACGGAGCGTGGGTTCACAGACGATAGCCCGCGCACCATGTTCACCAACGTAGGGAAGAAACAGATGAGCGCCGCAATGGCGATCTTGGGCTTCATGTCGTTACCTAGTAGTAGCACCAGGATCGGCGCGATCGCGACGATAGGAATCGTGTTGATTACCACGGCGATCGGGAAGAAGGCTTCCTGCATGGGCCGCCGTTGGACGAAGGCGATGGCGAGCAGCACCGACGCCAGGTTGCCGAGCAGGAACCCGACCACGCTCTCGATTGCCGTGGGAAGGAGGTTGGTGAGCAGCGTCCCGGCGTCGCGCCACACCGTCTGCGCGACTGCCAGTGGCTGACGGCACCACCTGGCTCGGTATTGCGAGCCACCAAACGGCGATCGCCCAGGCGACGAGCAACGTAGCGGCGCTCAGCAACGGTAGCCTACGCGTCTTCACGCGCATTGCTCCAACAGCTTTCTCAGCATCGCGGCCTGACGCATGAACGGCTCGCTCTCGCGCACCGCGAGCCGCCGCGGCTCGGGCAAGTCGGTGGTCGCGATGTCGAGCACCCGCCCGGGGTTGGCGGCGAGCACCAGAACCCGACGTCCCAGGAACAACGCCTCGGAAACGCTGTGGGTCACGAAGACGATCGTTGTGCCGGTCTTCTGCCAGATTTGCACCAGCTCCTCGTCGAGTCGATCGCGGGTGATCTCGTCGAGGGCGCCGAACGGCTCATCCATCAGCAGGAGCCGGGGACCGGTGACCAGGGCCCGCGCGATGGCGACACGCTGGCGCATTTCGCCCGAGAGCTCGTGCGGCAGCGCGTCTTGTCGATCGGCAAGGCCTACTAGCGTAAGCAGCTGCGAAGGCGTCATGGCGTTGGCCGGAGGGGCACGGCGAGCCCCGACTTCTAGCGGCAGCTCTACATTCGCCAACGCGTTGCACCAGGGCAGCAGAGCATGCTCTTGGAACACGAAGCCGATTTCCTTGCGCTCCCGCGCCAGCTTCGGCTGCTCCCCGAGCAGTCGAGCCCTACCGGAAGTCGGTGCAATGAGGTCGGCTACCACGCGCAACAGCGTCGACTTGCCGCAGCCGGAGGGTCCGATCACCGTCAGGAAGTCGCCGGCTTCGATGGTTAGCGATACGTTCTGGAGGGCGACGACGGCCCCGCGTTCGCCGTCGAACTCGACGCTCACTTCGTCGAGCTCGACGATCGTCTGTCGTCTGCGGGGTGCAATGAACGCGCCGTCAGAGCTCAACGCGCCGCACTCCCTGTCGTGACTCGTTGCCGTCTCACGCCGGCGAATCTATCGTTCGCGCGGCGCGGAGGACAACTGGGGCATAGGCGCGGGGCGTGGGCCCCGGCACGCACCTCGGCCAGGGTGGGGCTCCTATGCTCGCTGGGCTTGCTAGTCAACGCGTCATCGTTTGTGGTGTGCGTGTGCCGTGCCAGCGAGCCTGGCTACGGTGCGTACCGATGCCCACGCCCCCGCGTCGACCGTCCGAGAGGGCCTCCGGCGCTCGATAGGACCCTGTTCGCTGGAGAGCAGCTCGGAGCGGATCACTTGCTGGGCGGCTGACCGAGCAGGGCGATGCCTTTCCCTCGGTGTCCTCAGATGGGCCCAGAGCTTCGCGTGCCTGAGGCGGTGCCGGAGGGAGCAAGCCACACCCCGCTTACCCAGCCTCGCCTGCACTGCGCACATCCACTAGTAGACAAGACGCGTGAGCAACCAAGCTGATTGATCACCAGGCCGTGACCGCTGGGAGAGCGGGGTGTGGCTTGCTCCCTCGTCCTCCACCCTCAGACGACCGCCGCCCGCTCCTGGGCCGCTTCCTCGAGCCGCGATCGCAGGGCGTCGAGCTGCTCGGTCAGCGCTTGTGGGAGCCGCTCGCCGAACTGTTCGTAATACTGCTCGATCTGCGGGATCTCTTGCTGCCAGCCGTCGATGTCGACGCGCAGCAACTCCTCGAGATCGCTTGCCGGGATGTCGAGACCAGCGATGTCGATGGCATCGGCCTCGGGCATGCGACCGATTGGTGTGTCGATGGTGTCGATGGATTCGGCGCAGCGCTCGAACACCCAGGCAAGGACGCGCGAGTTCTCGCCGAAGCCCGGCCAGATGAAGCGGCGCTCAGCGTCGCGGCGGAACCAGTTCACATAGAAGATCTTCGGCAGCTTGGATGGCTCGGTCTTCGCTCCGAGACGGAGCCAATGGGCGAGGTAATCGCCCATGTGGTAGCCGCAGAAGGGCAACATCGCCATTGGATCGCGGCGCACCTCGCCGATTTGCCCGGCGGCGGCGGCGGTCTTCGCCGACGACATGATCGAGCCGAGGAACGTGCCATGCTCCCAGTCGAAGGCTTCGGTGACCAGCGGGACGACGGTTTCGCGGCGACCACCGAACAGAAAGGCGCTGATCGGCACACCTGCTGGATCCTCCCATTCCGGGGCGATCACCGGACACTGGTGCGCGGGGGCGGTGAAGCGGGCGTTCGGATGTGCCGCCGGCCGGCCCGAATCGGGTGTCCAGGGTCGCCGCAACCAGTCGACGAGCGTGGCCGGTGCCTCCGGGGTCAGGCCTTCCCACCAGGTGTCGCCGTCCGGGGCCAAGGCGCAGTTCGTGAAGATCGAGTTGCCTGCCATCGACGCCATGGCGTTGGGGTTCGACTGGTCATTGGTGCCGGGTGCGACGCCGAAGAACCCGGCCTCGGGGTTGATCGCGTAGAGGCGTCCGTCGTCGCCGAATTTCATCCAGGCGATGTCGTCACCGATCGTTTCGACCTTCCAGCCAGGTAGCGTCGGGTTCATCATCGCCAGGTTGGTCTTGCCGCAGGCGCTGGGAAACGCGGCGGTCATGTACTTCACCTCGCCGGCGGGGGAGGTCAGCTTCAAGATCAGCATGTGCTCGGCGAGCCAGCCGTTGTCTCGCGCTTGCACCGAGGCGATGCGTAGCGCGTGGCACTTCTTGCCGAGCAGTGCGTTGCCCCCGTAGCCGGAGCCGTAAGACATGATCTCGCGGCTCTCGGGGAAGTGGGCGATGTACTTGTTGTCGGCGTCGCATGGCCAGGGGAGGTCGGGTTGTGTGCTGCTGGTGAGCGGGTAGCCGACGGAGTGCAGCCCGCGCACGAAGCTGTCGTCGTTGCCGAGCGCCTCGAGCACGCGCGTTCCCACACGGGCCATGATGTGTAGATTGCATACGACATAGGGAGAGTCGCTGATCTCTATGCCGATCTTGGAGATCGGGCTGCCGATCGGCCCCATCGAGTAAGGAATCACGTACATCGTGCGTCCGCGCATGCAGCCGTTATAGAGACCGCGCAGCGTCGCCCGCATGCCCTCCGGATCGGTCCAATTGTTGGTCGGGCCGGCATCCGATTCCGACTCCGAGCAAATGAAGGTTCGATCCTCTACACGCGCCACATCGGCGGGATCCGATCGGCACAGGAAACTATTCGGGCGCTTTTCCGGATCGAGCGGGATATATGTGCCCGAATCGACCATTAGCTGGCTCAAGCGGTCGTATTCCTCGGGCGCGCCGTCGCACCAGACGACGGCATCCGGTTGGCAGAGCGTGCTGACCTCGTCGACCCAGGCGTTGAGCTTGTTGTTGATGGTCACGGCGAATCCTCGAAGGCGCTATGGAACACGGTAGGTTCGCGGCTGGACGTAAGATCCACATCCCGGAGATCGGGTGAATTTAAGCAGACGCGAACGATGCGCGTCGCCCGGATGGGTACACGTGCCGCCGGAGAGGCACAGCCGGGCTGTTGTTGGTGAGGCAAGTAGACGGCGCGGATGGCAAACTGCCTGCGCCAACCAGGACCGACGGAGCACCTGATGACCGAGTCGCACCAACTCGAGCCGCCGCGGCCACTCAAGTGGGCGAAGGTCATCGATCACGATGTTTGCATTGGATGCCACGCTTGCTCGACGGCATGTAAATCGGAGAACGCGGTGCCGCTGTCGGTCAACCGCACCTACGTGAAGTATGTCGACGTGGGCGTGTTTCCCGAGGCCCACCGCGCCTTCCAGGTAACACGCTGCAACCAATGTGACAATCCCCCGTGCGCCATCGCCTGCCCGACGTCGGCGATGTACCAGCGACCTGATGGCATCGTCGACTTCGACAAGTCGATCTGCATCGGTTGCAAGGCATGCATCGCTGCCTGTCCGTACGACGCGATCTTTATCAACCCGGAGGACCACGCGGCGGAGAAGTGCAATTTCTGTGCTCACCGCCTCGACATCGATCTGGAGCCGGCGTGTGTCGTAGTGTGCCCCACCGAAGCGATTCTGGTGGGCGACATGCGCGATCCTGCCTCGCGTGTAGCGCAGGTGATTCATCGCGAGCCGGTGGCAGTGCGGCGCCCGGAGAAGGAGACTGCCCCCAAGCTGTTCTATACCGGCGCCAGACAGGCGACGCTCGATCCGCTGGCGGCTCAGCGCCCTGAGGGTGGCCTGTTCATGTGGAGCGAGCAAACGGTTGGCGGGCAGCACGTCGTCTCAGGTCACCCCGATCGCCCGAACAGCGCTGCTGCCGCCATGCTGGCGTACGACGTTCCGCACCAGGCCCCGTGGGATTGGCGGGTAAGCGCATACACGTGGACCAAGGGGGTCGCGGCGGGTAGCTACCTGGTCATCGGTTTGGCGGTCTTATTGGGCGGGCTGGAGCCGACCCATGTCCTTTGGCAGTGGACCGCGCCGCTGACCGCATTGATCTTCTTGGCGATCACTGGCGCCCTGCTAATCGGGGACCTCGAGCATCCCGAGCGCTTCTACTACATCTTCACGCGCCCGCAATGGCGAAGCTGGCTGGTCAAGGGCGCCGTCATCATCGCGGCATACTCCGCGGTGCTGGTCGGGCATCTGGTCTGCAGCCTGCTCGGCGCTTACCAGATTCAGCTCGGATTGCTGCTTCCGGGGCTGCCGCTGGCGGTGATGACCGCGGTATACACCGCCTACCTGTTTGCCCAGGCCAAGGCACGTGACCTATGGCAGAGTCCGCTGCTGCCGCCGCACATGTTGGTGCAGGCGCTCCTTGCCGGTGCCGCCGTGATGTTGGTCTCGACGACGCTCATCGCCACCCCGGCGGCCGCGCAATCGGTGATCGCGACCATGCTGTCGCTGGCTTGCGGGGTTCATCTCGCCATGGTGTGGGGTGAAGTCACGCTCACCCACGCCACGTCCCATGCGCGCCTTGCCACCGAGGAGATGACGCGAGGGCGATACTCGTGGTTCTTTCGCATCGGCCTGGTGTTGACGGTTGCGGGGTTGCTGGTCCCGTGGCTGATGATCCCTTCCGCGCTGGCTGCCCTCGCCGGACTCCTGTTGCACGAGCACGCCTACGTCCAGGCGGGCCAGTGCGTGCCGCTCGCATGAGGAAGCAATGACCGAGGTCGAGAAGTTGAACGAGCGGGTGAGCGCGGCGCGCCGTGAAGTGGAGCGGCGCGGCGAGACGTTCTATCCGGGCCCGAGCCGCATCCATTTGGCGAGCTTTCCGCCCAAGGAGCGATGGGACGACTGGGTGGAGCTGGAGTCGCGAGCCTGGCCGCGTCGTGAGGAGCGCCGCTACATGCTCGTACCCACGACATGCTTCAACTGTGAATCGGCATGTGGCCTGCTGGCCTACATCGATCGCGACACCATGCAGGTGCGCAAGTTCGAGGGCAATCCGGAACATCCGGGGTCACGCGGTCGAAATTGCGCCAAGGGCCCGGCAACCCTGAACCAGATCACCGATCCCGACCGCATCCTCCTCCCGCTCAAGCGTGTGGGTGCCCGTGGTGAGGGTAAGTGGAAGCAGGTTTCGTGGGACGAAGCCCTCAACGACATCGCTGGCCGCGTGCGGGCCGCGATCTCGGAGAAGCGACACAACGAGATCATGTACCACGTTGGAAGACCGGGGGAGGACGGCTTCACCGAGCGCGTGATCGCGTCTTGGGGGGTCGACGGCCACAACTCGCACACCAACGTGTGCTCTGCGGGGGCACGTGCAGGCTATGCGTTGTGGTGCGGAATCGACCGTCCGAGCCCCGACCATGCCAACGCCGACGTGATCCTGTTGGTCTCGGCGCATCTCGAAACCGGCCACTACTTCAACCCGCACGCGCAGCGCATCACCGAGGCTCGGCGCCGCGGCGCCAAGCTGATCGTCTTCGATACCCGGATGTCGAACACCGCCACCCATGCCGACCACTGGCTGGCGAGCTACCCGGGATCGGAGGCCGCTGTACTGCTGGCCATTGCCAACCACCTGATCCAGAACGACCTCTATGATCGCGAGTTCGTGCGTCGCTGGTGGAACTGGGAGGAGTACATGGTGAAGGAGCGTCCCGATGAGGACGCTACCTTCGAGTCCTTCGAGACGGTGCTCAAAGGGTTGTACGCGGAATTCACCTTCGAGGTCGCGGCCCAGGAGTCGGGGCTCGAGGCGGCTGTCATAGCCGACGTGGCTACCGTTGTGGCCGGCGCCGGTACCCGGTTGGCCACCCACAACTGGCGTAGCGCCGGCGCCGGCAACGAAGGGGGCTGGCAGGTGGCACGCACGTTGATGCTGCTCAACGCGCTGACTGGGTCGGTGGCGACGCCCGGGGGCACCTACCCGAACGCTTGGAACAAGTTCGTACCCCGACCCATCCATGCTCCGAGTCCTCCGCAGACATGGAACGAGCTCAATTGGCCGCGGCAGTACCCGTTGGCGATGTACGAGTTGTCGTTCCTTCTACCGCATCTGATGCGCGAGCAGAACGGCCATCTCGACGTCTACTTCACCCGCGTCTACAACCCCGTGTGGACCAATCCTGACGGTTTCTCGTGGATCGAGATGCTGAGTGACGAGGCCAAGGTGGGCTTGTACGTGGCATTGACGCCAACCTGGAACGAAACGGCGTACTTTGCCGACTACGTGCTGCCGATGGGTCACGGGTCGGAGCGCCACGACATCCACTCCTACGAGACCCACGATGGCCAGTGGCTGGGCTTTCGGCAGCCGGTGATGCGTGCCGCGAGGGAGCGTCTGGGTGAGGTCGTCGGCGACACCCGACACGTCAATCCCGGCGAGGTGTGGGAAGAGAACGAGTTCTGGATCGACCTGACCTGGCGGATCGATCCCGACGGCTCTCTCGGCATCCGCTGGTTTGCCGAGTCGAAGGCGCAGCCGGGCGAGAAGCTCACCGTCGACGAGTACTACGGCCACATCTTCGACAACTCGGTCCCGGGTCTGCCGGAAGCTGCCGCCGCCGAGGGCCGCACGCCCTTGCAGTACATGCGGCGCTACGGCGCCTTCGAGCTGTCCGACCATGTCGGTCCGCTGTACGAGGACGAGGTTGCCGATGATCAGCTAGTGGATATCGGCGAGGATTCGTTTGGTCGTGTCTACACGTCGGCGCCCGCCCCGGTGCCAGACAACATCGTGCCGACCGGTGCCCCGGACCCCGATGAGGAGGGCCGCCGGCCCGCTGGCGTGCGTGTTGACGGGATCGTTCGACGCGGGTTTCCGACGCCGAGCGGGCGACTCGAGTTCTATTCGTCGACGCTGGCCCAGTGGGGATGGGGACAGCACGCGCTGCCTACCTACATCCGCAGCCATGTGCATCCCGAGAACCTCGACGACGGACAGGTACCGCTAATCTCGACTTTCCGGCTCCCGGTGCAGATTCATACGCGCTCGGCCAATGCCAAATGGCTCGACGAGATCGCCCACACGAATCCCCTTTGGATCCACACATCGCACGCCGCTCGTCTGGGCGTCCGCAACGGAGACCTGGTGCGGGTCGAGACCGAGATCGGCTACTTTGTCGTCAAGGCGTGGGTCACCGAGGGGATCCACCCGGGCGTCGTTGCCTGTAGCCACCACATGGGTCGTTGGAAGCTCCACGACGAAGGGCAGCGACAGTTGATGGCCACCGTTACCCTCGACCATGAGGGCAGCAGTTGGGGTATGAAGCGCCGGAGCGCCGCTGGTCCCTACGAGTCGGACGATCCAGATACCCGGCGCATCTGGTGGACCGATGTCGGTGTGCACCAGAACCTCACCTTCCCGGTTCACCCAGACCCGGTCTCTGGCATGCACTGCTGGCACCAGGCCGTGTGGGTCATGCCGGCGAAGCCGGGCGACCGCTACGGCGACATTGCTGTCGACACCGAGCGCTCGCGGCGAGTGCATGCCGAGTGGTTGAAGAAGACGCGGCCAGCAGATACGCATTCGCCGGACGGTACGCGGCGCCCGTTCTGGTTGGTGCGGCCGCTCAAGCCGTCACGCGACGTCTACGCGCTACCGGGTCGCGATCCAGAGGACGTACCGTCGTAGCAGCGGAGCTTCGAGGCATCGGGTACTTGCCGCGAGCCGGCGGATGATCGAGCTTTTTCGTGCGTTGGGGGTGTTGGCGGAACCACCTTCTGCGGCAACGCCGCAGCTGGCCGAGCTCATCGGCCTGCCTTCCGTTCCCGAGCCGTGGCAGTACACCGACCTGTTCCTTGGCCAGATGTACCCGTACGCGTCGGTGTATCTAGGGCCCGAGGGCATGTTGGGCGGCGAGGCCCGTGATCGCGTTGCCGGCTTCTGGCGCGCCCTCGGCGAAACGCCGCCCGCCGAGTCCGATCACCTGAGCGCTCTGCTGGGCCTATACGCGCGCCTGTTGGAGCTCGAGTCGGCAGCCACCGGGGACCAGAAGCAGGCCTGGGAGCGCGCCCGCGCGGCGCTACTTTGGGAGCATCTCCTCAGCTGGCAGCGATGCTGGCTCCGCAAGCTCGAAACCATCGCCCCGCCGCCATACGCCGCCTGGGGGAGTGTCCTGGAGCGCGCGTTGCGGCACGAGGCGTCTGAACTGACCCTTCCGAACGAGCTCCCGGTTCACCTGAAGCAGGCTCCGCCGCTTCCCGAGCCCCGCCAAGACGGTGGCGAGGCGTTTCTGGAGGGCCTGCTGACGCCGGTGCGCTGCGGGTTCATCCTGACGCGCATCGATCTGCAGACGGCAGCAGCGGACCTGCGGCTCGGGTTACGCGCCGGCGAACGTCGCTACGCGCTGCGCGCCCTGATAGGACAGGATCGCGCCGCGACTTTGGCCTGGCTTGCCGGCTACGCGCGACAGGCAGTCGAGGGAAGCTCCAACGACCAGACGACGGTCGCCTCGATCGACGCCTTCTGGAGGCAGCGAGCGCTAGCATCGGCCACCCGACTGGAGCAAGCAGCCTCTTCGGCCTGAGACAGCCTGACATCCACCCGACGGCCTCCATCGGCACCCCGGCGCGCAAGCGCCACTTCGTGCCGGCGCGATGTTCCGCTAGTCGAGGCCGTGAAGCTGTAGCCAGGCCGCCTCGAACTCGTTGCCGGGACGCCAGCGCGGTATCTCGTCGCCGTTGGCGACAGCTCGAGCGGTGCGGAAGACGATACGCAGATCGCGCTCCAGGCCGGCCAGATTCCACTCGTCGCGCACTTCGTCGGACACCTGGTGGTAGTGGGCCTCCTCGTAGGCAGCCGGATCGAAGGGTAACGGCTCGATGTAGTCGGATCCGGGATTGAGGTACAACGCCGGGATTCCCGCCTTGGCGAAGTTGACCTGATCGGATCGGTAAAAGCTGCCGGCAGATGGATTGGAATCGCCGCGCACTACCACGGTCTGTCCGTCGCCGACAGGGAACTCCGCCGCTACCGCGCGCAGCACGTCTCCCAGTTCGCTGGTGTCCTCCCCGATGGCGGCGATATCGGCGGTGACGCCGAAGATCTGCGGCATGTCGATGTTGAAGTTGGCGACCATCGAGCCGAGTGGCACCGGCGGTTGGGCAACAAACCAGGCGCTGCCGAGCAGACCGCTCTCCTCGCCTGCGCAAGCGAGGAACAGCAACGATCGGCGCGGCGCCCTATCCATGTTGGCGAACGCGTCGGCCAGCGCAATGATCGAGGCGACGCCCAGCGCATTGTCCCAGGCGCCATTGAAGACCGTGTCGCCGTCGAGCTCCGGGTTGGTACCGAGGTGGTCGTAGTGGGCAGTGAACACGACGATCTGGTCGCTCAGATCGGGGTCGCTACCGGGTAGGAATCCCAGTACGTTCTCCGTAGTCATCTGGCGCACCGTCGTATCGATGTGGGCGCTCACACGATAACCGGTATCGACTGGTTCGAAGTCGCGCTGTCGAGCCATCGCGAAGAGCCCGTCCAGGTCGGTGCCCATGGAACGGGCGATCTCATCGGAGAGTTGCTCGTCGACCCAGCCGAGCAAATCGACCTGATAGCCGGCGCCCGACAGATCGAGCGCAAAGTCCTCGCTCGTCCCAGCGTACTGAACGACGCTAAACGGGTAGGAAGCGGATGGCGTTGTGTGCACCATGAGGGCACCGGCGGCGCCGAGACGCATGGCCTGCTCGAACTTGTACGACCAGCGCCCGTAGTAGGTGCGGGCTTCGCCGCCAAAGAGCTCCACGCCGGCCTCTGTGACCGGAGGGTCGTTGTTGAGGAAGAGGAGGACCTTGCCTCCCACGTCGACGCCCTTGAAATCGTCCCAGGCGTATTCGGGCGCCTGGACGCCATATCCCACGAACAGCAGCGGCGCCTCGTCGATGTCGACTGTGTCGCGTTGTGCAGACGACCAGAACGCAATGTTTTCGGTGTCGACCAACTCCAACGTGTTGCTCCGGGAGGCGATGCGCAACGATGCCGTAGCATCATCGCGCCGCATGCCGACCAGCCTCACCTCCTGTCGGAACAGGCCCTCAGCCGCCGACAGCCCGACGTCGCGGAATCGCTGCTCGATCCAGCGGGTAGCCTGCGCCTCGCCGGCCGTTCCGGTGCCGCGTCCTTCCATGTCGTCGGCAGAAAGCTCCCTGACGTCGTCGAGCACGGCGGCGGCGCTGATTCGCTCGTCAGGCGATGGCACCACAGGCGCGGTGCAGGCGATGGTGATGGCTAGAAACGAGACGCCGAGTGTTGCTCGCATGGCAGCTACCGGTTGTTGGGTGGAGTGAAAAGCACACACTATATCCGTGCCGCCCCGCACCTTCCGGCGAGTCGTGGTGCCGAGCGTTATCGGCGAGCGGGTGACGCCGACCGAGGCTCGTCTTTCCGGCCGACAGTCCCGCTAGGTGCCCGACTCGAGCTGCTCGCGGCAGCGGCGGATGTGCTCGCGCTGCTCGGCCGTGCTCGGAGCGCCCGCTGCTCCCTCACGCCAGGCGGCGCGCGCCTCCGCGTTACGCCCCAGCGCCAGCAAGGCCATGCCACGCCAGTAGCGGCCGCGTGCCTCGATCGGTCGATGCGGTCGGCCGACGTTGAGATTCCGCGGATAGGTGAGCGCCGCGTCGAAGTCTGACAAGGCAGCCTCCGCGCGGCCGGCGTCGAGGTGTTGGACACCGCGCTCGATATGAGCCTGATAAAAGATCTCGCGCGAGCCGCTATCACCCTCACGCTGGGTGAATCGGGTACCGGTGAGCAGCGCGATGGCATCGTCGAAACGCTCGACATCGACATATGCGCGGACGAGCGTGAGCGTGACGTCGGCACGGCGATCGCCTTGGGGTACGGATTCGAGAGCGGTCACCGCGGCCTCTGGGGCACCCTGTTCAATGCGCACCCGGCCGAGGTCGCGATACAACGTCTGATCCTGCGGGCGGATCGAGATCGCCTCGGCGAGCAAGGCGGCGGCTCCCGCCGCGTCGCCCCCGATTCGAAGGCGGTAGAGTGCCAGGTTGCGGCGTGCCGTACTCAGGTCGGCAGCCGACTCCACCGCCGCAGTCCATTCTTTTGAGGCCTCGTCGATGCGCCCCAGGCCAGCGAGCAGGTTGCCCAGGTAGAGACGCGCGCGCGCGTCGTCCGGGTTCCGCGCCAGCGCGTTGGCGAAAACGGCGATCTCCTCGGTACGAGAAGGGAAGACGTACTCGGTCGCCGCACTGGTAGCCTCGAGTAGCCAGCGCGCTGACTGCGCATCATCGCCGAGTTGGTCGAGGTAATAGGAAAGATAGTAGAGCGGCAGGGCACGTCGCTCGGCAGGCGGAACGGTTGCCACGAGCGCCGCCTCCACCAGATTCGCGGCGTCGCGGGTCAGGCCGAGGTCGGCGAGCGTGAGGCTGAGCTCGAGGAACGCGAATTCCGGCTCGCCGACCCACTCACGCGCGCGGTGCGCGAAATCGCGCAGGCTCTGGTCGGATCCGAGTGCCTGGATGACCCACGGGACCAATCGCGTTGTTCCCGCTTGAGTGCTTTGCTGCGCCAATGCCAGGGCGCTCCGGAGGTCGCCCGCCGCGTAGGTTGTCAGCAGGATGTGCTCGAACAGTCGCGTCCAGTCGGCACCGCCGGCGGACAGCCCGGCCGTGAAGGCTTGCGTGGCTCCGGTGTAGTCGCCGAGCCGGGCCCTGCAACGGCCCACGAGGCTGTACCCCAGAGCCGTGGTTCCTGTTCGCCGGACTGCCGCATAGCCGGCTGCAAGGGCTCCATCGACGTCGCCCTGGCGCAGCCTGGCGACGCCCAACAAGTACCAGGTGAGTCCATCGTCCGGGTCGCGCTCGAGGGCGTGAGACAGCTGAGCGATGGCGGCGTCGAAGCGACCGGCCTCGATCTCGAGCCCACCCAGGGCCCTCAAGGTGAGCGAATGTCCAGGGTCGAATCGTAGGGCATCGGCGTAGCGCTGACGGGCCGCGGCCTCGTCGCCTCGCTTGTCGAGCTCCAGTGCGGCACGATACGCGCTCTCAGCGGTCGGCTCTGGCATGCCGTGGGGTGCGGGGATCTCCCTTTGTGGCACCCGCAGCGGCGATGAGTATTCCAGCAGTGTGTTGCCGTTGGCGTCGTCGATCTGGATGCGCAAGCGAGCCTCCCCAAGACCAACGCCGGCGAGATCCGTTTGGACGACGAACGATTCGGTCCGGGCTGCCGAAAGATCGAGCTGGCGGCGCTCGACGCGTCCGCCGCGCGGTTCGACGACAATCTCCGCACCAGGAATCGAGCGCGTTGCGGCGATACACAGCTCCACCCCGTCGGGATGATTGAGGCGCTCGATCGCCAGATCGCGTGTAGCAAGCTCGAACCCTTGCCCCAGGCCATTGACCGGGTACCAGGTTTCCTGCCACGACACCTCCTGACCGGGGGCCAACAGACCGAAGTCAGCCTGGGTAGGCAACGGGCCGCTCTGGACCTCGATGTACGGGCCATCCGCGTCGGTGAGCACTGACTGAGCCACCGTGCCGACGTCTGACTGTCCCCAGGTCCAGGCCTTCTTGCCGGGCAGCTCATGGTGGTTGGCTACCTGGACGATGCCGAAGTCGCGGTCGACGTCGTAGGCGCCGAAGAAGTCGAAGCCCACCTCATACCCGAACACCGAGGTGGGCTCCGGATAGTTGCGTAGCCACCTGAGGTCGCGACCCGAGTGCATTGGCCAGCTGAAGAACTCGGTGCCCGAGTGGTCGGTACCGAGGCTCATGGGGATAACGAACCGCGTTCCGGGAGTGTTCGGAAACGCCGTGTTGTTCCAGAAGTAGTAGGGATGAAAACTGTCGGTAGGATTGAACAACCGAATCTGTTCGTCGAGGGCGCGTGTCCCGGGGTATAGCGTCAGCCGTACCTCCCACCCGGTGCGGAAGTTCTGCTCGATGTTGCCGATGAGCAGCGCCGCCGAGCCGTCCGGATTCTGTACCGCCACCACGTCGACGGGCGAGAAGCTGGTGACTGTGTGGCCCTGGGGCCCGCGGTTCCACTCGATACCACCCGAGACCCAAGCGCCGCGCAATGCGATATGCCCCGGCCGAATGACGTGATTGCGGTAGAACATCTCCTGGCCGGTGACCTTGTCGAAGACTGACTGGATGCGACCTCCTATCTCGGGCAAGCACATGACCCGCAAGTACTCGTTCTCGATGAATACGGCGCGGTAGGTGCGGTCCACTCGCTCGCTGCCGAATCGATCCTGCGCCGTGTACGGATAGATGATCGTCCCCTCGAGCTCATAGAAGTGCGGGTTCACGTCGTCGGCGCCGAGCGGGTAGGTGGGGATCTCGACTTGTGCGGTCCACGTGCGAACGGCTGGCCCGCCGCCGGTGGTGCCGGCCTGACCTGATGGTTCCCGCCCGGTCGCCGGCGCAGCAAGCGACGCCATCGCACACGCCGCGATCGCGATCGCCGCTTTCCGAGTCAGTAGGGTCATTCGAACACCATGGTGCGGAGGCCGAGTGCGGCGGTGAGCGCGGGACCTCCGGTGGCTAGCGAAGCGAGCTGGCTGGCAGGGAGCATCATGGGCACGCCGGCGGTTCGTTGCCGTAAGTTGGTGACGGTAGGATACCGTGCTCCTGTTGCTCCACCGGGCGCTTGTGCGCCTCGGAGGAGCAGGGTGTTGGGGACGCAACGATGAGGTTCGACATGCGCTGGCGTAGCTCGATGTCCTGGGTAGTGGTGCTGACCTATATGACGCTGCCAGCCTCCTCACAGACGAGTGGGCAGGTGGGAACAGCGACATCTGCGGCCCGCGCATACCGTTCCGCGCATGAGGCCGACATCCTGGCCGACTACGCCGAGTTGTTGAAGCTCCCCAACTTCGGGCGGGATCTCGCAGACAGCACGCGCGTGGCGAGGCACATAGCGGCTCAGTTGGAGCGGCGCGGCGTAGCGGCAGAGCTGCTCACGCTGCCCGACGTTCCGCCGCTCGTATACGGCGAGATCCTTGTGCCGGGCGCCACCCGAACCCTCGGAATCTATGTGCACTACGACGGGCAAGCGCCCGCCGGCCCGGACTGGGTACATGGTCCCTACGAGCCTGTGCTGTATACGGATCGCATGGACCGTGGCGGAGAGCCGCGCTCCATGCCCGCCGCCGGCGAGCCGGTGGATCCGAGCTGGCGCATCTACGCGCGCTCCGCTTCCGACGACAAGGCACCGATTCCGGCATTGCTCACCGCGCTGGACGCGTTGCGCGCCGCGCAGTTGCCGTTGACCTCCAACGTCAAGCTGTTGTTCGAAGGCGAGGAGGAGATCGGCTCAACGCATCTGCAGGAATATCTCGAAACCTATCGTGACCGCTTCGACGTCGATCTGTGGCTCTTCTGTGATGGGCCAGTGCATCAGAGCGGGCTTCCGCAGATCGTCTTCGGCGTGCGCGGGGTCACCGGGCTCGACCTGACGGTCTTCGGGCCGGCGCGGCCGCTGCATAGCGGCCACTACGGCAACTGGGCCCCGGTGCCGGGCCAAATGCTGGCCGAGCTGATCGCTAGCATGAAGGACGGTGATGGCAACGTGATCGTGGAGGGGTTCTACGACACCGTGGAACCCCTCGGCAGGGAGGAGCGCGAGGCGCTCCTCCGTCTGCCCGACGTTGATGCCGATTTACGGCGCGATCTGGGATTGGCGTGGACCGAGGGCGACGGTAGCCTCGGCGAGCGCCTACTGCTTCCGTCGCTTACCGTACGCGGGCTGCGCAGCGGTGACGTCGGTGCCGCCGCGCGCAACATCATCCCCGATCGAGCCGAGGCTGCCCTCGGCGTGCGCCTCGTGAAGGGCAACGACCCCGCCGACATGCTCGACCTGGTCGAGGCACACATCCGTGCTCAAGGTTTCCATATCGTGCGCCAAGAGCCGGACCTCGATACTCGACTGCGCTACCCGCGCCTGGTCATGATCGGGCGCGACACCGGATACTCGGCAGCCCGCACCGACATGGGCTTGCCGGCGATCGAGGAGATCATCGGTGCGGTTGGCGCCGCCACCGAGCAGGAGGTGTTGCTGGTGCCGACGCTCGGCGGCTCGCTGCCGCTGTACCTCTTCACCGACTTGCTGGCCACTCCGGCGGTGATCCTGCCGATCGCCAACGCCGACAACAACCAGCACGCCTCCAACGAGAACATCCGCATCGGCAACCTCTGGTACGGCGTCGACCTGTATGCGTCCTTGCTGACGATGCGCTGACGTTACCGTCGTCTGCTGGCTACTCGCCGATCCCCCACACGTGCCCGAGGGTGCGCACGATGAGCATGCCGTCCGAGATCGCCGGCGTTGCCCAGATCACCTCGTTCATCGCGTTGCTCGCCAGCATTTCGAACTCGCCCCCGACGCTCGCTACATGCACGGTGCCGTCCTCGGAAGAGAAGTACATTCGACCGTCTGCCGCCACCGGCGAGGCAACGTACGAGCTGCCCACGCCGGCGATGCGCGTGCGATAGAGCATCTCGCCGGTGAGCGCATCGTAGGCGGTCAGCCGGCCATTGTTGGCGTTGGTGTAGAAGATGCCGCGGTAGAGGATCGGAGAGGGTATGTAGGTTCCCCCGCGGTTCTTGCTCCAGGCGATGTCCTCGTTCGTGTCGGAGTTCGCGGGCAGTGATATGTCGCCGTTGCCACCGGGGCGGATCGCGTAGATCGGGCGTACAGGCGGATAGCCGACGGTAACGTACACCAGGCCGTCGCCAACGATCGGTGTGGCGACCACGACCTCCGAGTTGGGCCCGAGCGTCCAAAGCTCTTCCCCGGTCCGCGGGTCGTAACCACGAATCGTAGTGCCGTTGGTAATCAGCTCGTCGCGCGGTCGGCCGCGGTACAGCGCCGGCGAGCCCCAGGTCGAGATCTCGTCACGCTCCGTTTTCCACAACGGTTCGCCGGTGGCGATGTCGAACGCCGCGAGGTAGGACTGCTGCTGTACGTCGACCTGCACGATCACAGTGTCCTCGTACAACACCGGAGAGCTGGCGTGGCCCCACTGGTAGTCGGGATCGTAAAACCAGCCTGAGTCGAGCGCGCCGAGGTCACGCTCCCAAGCGCGGTGGCCTTCCATGGTGTAGGCGACGAGCTTGCCGACACTGCCAAACAGCACCACCACATGCTCGCCGTCGGTGACCGGCGTGCTGTTGGCCTGGCTCGCCTTGGGATGGCGCTTGATGCGTGGCAGTCCCTCGTAGGTGAGGTCTTCCCACAGGACACGGCCGGTGATCCTGTCGAGGCAATAGACCTTGAAGGCATGCTCCGACAGGTCGTCGACCGGCTTGACGTCGCCGTACAGGCCGGTGCGGACGATGTCATCTCCGGTGGTATTGACTGCCGTGGTCAGGAACACGCGGTCGTCCCACACGATCGGGCTGGAGTTGGCTATACCAGGCAGTGGTGTCTTCCAGCGTATGTTGGTGCCGGTGTCGACGTTCCAGGTCAGCGGGGGAGCTTGACCGTCGGCGACCCCGGATGCCCGGGGGCCACGAAACGATGCCCACTGGCCGAGCGAGCGTGGCGGCGGATCTCCTGTGCGGGCGGCGCCCGAAGCTGATGCTCTCGGTTGTCGATTCCCGCGCAACAGCTCTGCCTCCTCCGGATCCACAGGCTGCAGCCCCAGATCCTCATTGCCGTGTCGAAGCTGAGCGAACTCGATCACGCCGGCGCGTCCACCGAAGCTCAGGGTCGCGGTTCCATCGGCACTCTCGAACATGTCGGGCGCGACGGCGTCGACCACGGTCTCGCCGCCGTCGCCGGCATTGCTGCCGTCGATGGTGTGGATGGCAAGAGCGCTTCCGCGGACCACTATGTCCAACATGATGTCCTCGTCCTCATTGCGATACATCCCGACGTAGCTGGCGAGCCGCTCCGGCGTGACGTCGAAGCCGGTCGACAGCTCGGGATCGAACACCGCCGTGGCACGCAATGCGTCGACCGCGTTGGAACGGCCCAAGGATTCGGCCAGCGTCAAGAGGCGATCGCGCTCGGCACTTGCCAAGGGGCCGGTGTCGAGCGCCGCCGTCAGGAGATCGGCGTCGTCGTTCTGGATGGCGCTTGCGAGCGCCTCGACGGCGCCGCTCGACCCATGGCGAAGCAACAACACAGCGACCTCGGAGTGATCGTTCGAGAGCGCCCACACCAGCGGTGTGGCCCCGTAGAAGCTGTCGTCGCGATCGGCGTCGGCACCCCGCTCCAACAGCAAGCGCACCAGCGCGACATCACCTCGGTCGGCGGCAAAGAACAACGCCGTGGTCCCGTACTCGTTCGCTGCGTCGACCGGAACTCCGGCGTCGAGAAGTGCACGTACACGCTCGGCCGCCCCATCGCGCACTGCGGCGTGGAGCGCCTCGACGTCCTGGGGAGCAGCCCATCCCGGTACCAACGACAGCAACAACAGCATACGAGCCAGCATTCTGAATTCCTCTTGGATCCACGTTGCGCATTCGATGCTTGATCGTTTCGCAACGTTGCCGGGGGTTCAACCTCGACGGATCTGCTCCCATTCCTCCAGGCTGCGTGGCCAGTCTTTCTTGAGCAGCTGCGACAACACCCGATCAGCGTAGACTTGGCCGCCGGTCTGGCAGGTGGCGCAGTAGTTGGTCTCACGATGCGCTGCACTGGGTCGCCGCAGCGCCGGCAGGGTTCACGGTAGCGTCCATGAACCGCCATCTCGGGGCGGAACGCGGTTACCTTTCGTGGGAAGCCGTCGCCGGTTTGACTCCGTAACCGTGCGGTCCAGTCAGCCAGAACCGTCACCGTGCTGGTGTACAGGGTCTCTACTTCCCGGTCGGCAAGACGCGAGGTCCAGGTCAGCGGCGATAGACGGGCGTGATGCAAGATCTCGTCGGAGTAGGCGTTGCCGATTCCCGAGAACAGTCGCGGAGAGGTCAAGGCGCGTTTCAGCGTGTGGTTCTCGGAGCTCAGGCGGGCCGCGAAGTCGGCCAGGCTACACTCCAGGACCTCGATGCCTCCCGGGTCGTGCTCCGCCAACGCGTCGTGGCCGCGCACGACGTGCAGCGAGGCGCGCTTCTTGGCGCTCGCTTCGGTGAGCACCAGCGTGCCGCTCGAGAAATCGAAGCCGGCCAGGCCTATCTTGCCGGGAATGCGCGCGCCAGCATCGTGCCAGCGGAACCGGCCGGCGATCATGAGGTGGAATACGAGAAACAGGTCGTCTTGCAGGGCAATCACGATTCGCTTGCCGAGGCGCTCGACGCCGGACACCACCTTGCCGTAGCTTTCCATCAGCGGAGGGTCGAAGGTGCGCAACAAGAACGGGCTGGCGACGCGCGTGCCAAGCAGCGTCTCACCCGTGATTCTGTGCTGCAGGCACTCTGCGTAGACGGTTACATCGGGCAACTCGGGCATTGAGCCCATGTTCGCACGCCGGCCAGGCGGTCTGACCGCTCGGGGCCAATCGGTATGCTGCCAAGGAGATGCGGATGACGCGACGGTCATGAGTGCCCCGCTGACGGCCGTGGTGCTGACAGGCGGCGGGGCACGTGGTGCCTATCAGGCCGGGGTGCTCGCCGGCATCGCCGATCGGTCGCGTTGCGACGTCTGTTTTCCGATCGTGACCGGGGTCTCCGCGGGCGGTATCAACGCCGCAGCGCTCGCCGCCAGCCGCGCGAGCTTCGCCGGCGCCACCGAGGAGCTGCGGCAGGCGTGGCTGAAGCTCACTACCGACAGTGTGTTTCGCTCCAACTTCCGCACGCTCACGTGGAGCGCCTTTCGCTGGATCGCCAAGGTCGGGAGTGGCGGGGCGATTCCTGCCGATCTGCGGGGACTGCTCGACACCCGGCCGCTGCGCACCTACCTGGAAACGGCGATCGACTTCGACGGCATCGGCGACAACATCGCCGGCGGTCGGTTGCATGCCCTGGCGCTTTCCATGACCGAGTATGCGACCGGACGGACGGTGACCGCTGTGCAGGCGACCGAGCGGATGCGTGACTGGCAGCGCGCCAGACGCCTCTCGGAGCGTAGCCGAATCACTGTCGACCACGTGATGGCATCGGCGGCCCTACCGGTCGTCTTCCCGGCCATCCAGATCGGCGGCGACTACTACGGCGATGGCAGCATTCGGCAATCGGCGCCGCTGTCACCTGCCGTTCACCTTGGCGCCGATCGCATTCTGGCGATCTCCGTACGCTACTCGTTGGCTCCGAAGGAAACGGTGGAGCCGCAGTTCGTCGGCTACCCGCCGCCAGCGCAGATCCTGGGGATGATCCTCCATGGGGTGTTCATCGATGACCTGGAGGACGACGCAGAGCGCTTACTGCGCATCAATCGCACGCTGCAAGCGGTGCCGCAGGGCGCCGAGCTCCGAGATGACCTGCGGCCGATCGACATGTTGATGCTGCGGCCCTCGCGCGACCTGGGCAAGCTGTCAGCCGGCCTGGTCGACGAGTTACCGCGTCCGTTGCGCCTGTTGGCGCGCGGCCTCGGCGCATCGCGAACCACCACGCCAGACTTTCTCAGCTACCTGTTGTTCGAGCAGCCCTATATCGAGCGGCTGATGGATCTCGGCTTCGAGGATGTACGAGCGCAGTGGGACACCATCGAGCCGTTCCTCAGCGGCTAGTCGACGGGCACTCGACGCAGGTCGCCAAAGCGCTCGGAGTCGCTAAAGCTCGAAACGCTTGAGTCGCTCGACGATGTGGCTACAGGCACGCGCCGTCAGTGCCATGTAGGTCAGCGACGGGTTCTGACACGCCGAGCTGGTCATGGCCGCGCCATCGACGACGAACAGGTTCTCGACGTCATGACACTGGTTGTGTCCGTTGAGCACCGACGTCTGCGGGTTGCGACCCATACGGGCCGTGCCCATCTCGTGGATGCACAGGCCGGGCGGCGTGCCCACCGCGTTCATCACGATGTCCTTGACACCGGCTACTTCGAGCATTTCGGCAGCCTGCTCGGCGGCGTCGTGTTGCATCGTGATCTCGTTCTCGCGCCAGTGCATATGGATGCGCAGTACCGGAATGCCCCACGCATCGACCGCATCGGGGTCAATCTCGACGTAGTTGTCGTGGTAGGGAAGGCACTCGCCCCACGCTCCTATGTTCATGCGCCAGGGGCCGGGCCGGCTCATCGATCGCTTGAAGTCCGCTCCGAAGCCGGCCTCTGAGACGCCGCGATTCCAGCCGGGTCGGCTAGCGCTGCCCTGATATCCGTAGCCGCGGAGAAAGTCCGGGTGCTGATCGTCGACGTTCCGGAAACGCGCGATATACACGCCATTGGGTCGGTGTCCCGTGGTGTCGCGGTCGGGCCACCCGTCGAGGGTACCGGATGCCCCGACGCTCATCGTGTGGTCCATCAGGTAGCGGCCAAGGGCTCCGCTCGAGTTGGCGAGCCCATCAGGAAACGTCGAGTTGGCCGAGTTGAGCAAGATTCGAGTCGACTCGAGCGTTGCTGCAGCGAGGACTATCACGCGGCCCTTGAACTCGATGGACTCGCCGCTCTCGCGATCGATGATCAGTACGCCCGACGCCTTACCGTTGGCGTAGGTCACGTGACGCACGACGCTGTTGGGGCGAAGCGTCATGTTTCCGGTCGCCACTGCCGCGGGCAGCGTGGCGCTGAGGCTGCTGAAATACGAGTTGGTAATGCAGCCGCGGTGGCACGGGCCACAGTAGTGACAGGCCGCGCGACCGTTGTGATCTTCGGTGAGCACGGCGGTGCGACCGGGCGTCAGCACCCGTTTGCCACCCCAGGCTGCGCCGATGGCGCCGCGGGCATGTTCCTCGACGCAGTTGAGAGCCATCGCCGGCAGGAACCGGCTGTCGGGTAACTGCCGGAGTCCCTCCGATTGTCCGCTGATGCCGGCGAACCGTTCGACATGGTCGTACCAGGGTGCGAGATCTGCATAGCGCAGCGGCCAGTCGATTCCGAAGCCGTCACGCTCAGCGGCACCGAAGTCGACGTCCGACAGCCGATAGCTCTGACGCGCCCACATGATTGATTTGCCGCCCACCTGGCGACCACGGATCCAAACGAAGGGCTTGCCGTCGGCTTGGACATACGGGTTCTCGATATCGTCGACGAAGAACTTCTCGGCAGATTCGTCGCAGGCGTAACACTCCTTCTGGATCGCCTGGCGATCGGATTGTCGTCGACGGTCGCGCAGCCCGCGAAACGGTTGTTCGAAGGGCGGCACATGCTCGACATAATCGCGCTCCGGAACGATCATCGGGCCCGCCTCGAGTACCAGCGTGTTCAATCCCGCCTCGCAGAGCTCCTTGGCGGCCCAGCCACCCGTGATGCCGGTACCGACGACGATCGCATCGTAGACCTGACTCGTGCGTGCTTTCATCGCGACTCTTCCAGTACGCGGCACGGATCCCACTCACCGGGGAGGAAGTCGTATCGGAGCTCCTGGGTCATCCCCACTTCGGAGGTGTAGTAGCCGACCAGGGTCCAGCGCTTCATCTGATAGAAGAAATGACCGGGCGCCGTGCGCTCGGGTCGGTGCTCCTCGTCGTAGGCGTCGTAGGGGGCGGCGCGATCAGCCGCCAGCAACGCGGCAACCTCGGCGTCCAGGGCCGTCGCCAGCTCCACCTGTTGATCCTCGGAGCATTCGGCGAATGCGGCGCCGAGCTCCCGCCGGGCGCGTGCCTCGAGCATCTCCAGACCGGCCAAGAACGCGTTACGCTCGTCTTCGGGCATCCAGTCGGCGAGCAACGTGTCGATGAACTCGGTAACGCCGGCCGGCCGTGCTCCGGGCGTATCCGTTGCCGGGATGATGATCTCGGCGAGCGCCCCGATCGATCTCGCCTGGCTAGCGCTCAGAGCTCGCGGCGCAGGCCCTTTGCCGGACCCGGCCCGGCGTACTGCGTGGCCGGCCTCGACCAGCTTCTCGAGGGACCCTGCAGACGCTAACGGCGTGGCGGCGAGGGCCGCGAAGGCCTGCAATGCGTCGCGACGGTTCAATATTCCCTCCTTGCGAAACGCGGCGAATTGCGCACAATTGCGCCGCAAGGAGTATCACGATGCCTGCCGGCATTCCATCATGCAGGGTTGTGCGCGGTTGGCTGAATAGCCTCACCGGCGGTCGTAGCTCGATCATCGAGGTAGCCGTGACAACAGAACCAAGGTCGAAAGGGCCGGAGATCATTCGCTCGCGGCAGCAGTGGGACGTCTGCATCATCGGCTCCGGGGCCGGCGGTGGCATGGCGGCGAAGGTGCTCGCCGAGGCCGGCGCGCGGGTGGTGATGCTCGAGGCCGGACCCACGTGGAGCGTGGCGACGGACTCGGCGATGCTCGAGTGGCCCTACGAGTCGCCGCGGCGCGGTGCGCCGACGCCCGAGCGCCAATTCGGTGAGTTCCACGCCGGACTGGGTGGCTGGTCGCTCGACGGAGAGCCCTACACCGTCGCCGAGGGAGAGGAGTTCGACTGGTTCCGCGTCCGTCAGCTCGGCGGACGCACGAACCACTGGGGGCGCATTTCCCTGCGTTTTGGTCCGGACGATTTCCGGGTGCGCAGCATCGACGGTTTGGGCGACGACTGGCCGATCTCCTACGACGATCTCGCCCCCTATTACGACAAGGTCGATCGACTTGTCGGCCTTTTCGGTTCCATCGAGGGCCTGCCGAACGATCCTGACGGGATCTTCCAGCCACCTCCCGAGCCCCGTTGCTGGGAACAGCTCGTTCAGCGCGCCTGCGTCGGGCTCAACATCCCGTGCGTTGCGTCTCGGAAGTCGATCTTGACGCGGCCACTCAATGGCCGCCCGGCGTGCCACTACTGTGGCCAATGTCGTCGCGACTGCGCGACGGGCTCCAACTTCTCCACACCTTCGGTCTTGCTGCCTCCGGCGCTGGCCACCGGTCGGCTCCAGGTGATCACCGACGCAATGGCACGTGAGGTGACGGTCGACGGACAGGGACGGGCGAGCGGGGTCGCATATGTCGACAAGCGCACCGGGCGCGACGAGCAAGTCCGCGCCCGCATCGTGGTGCTTGCGGCGAGCGCCTGTGAGTCGGCGCGGCTGTTGCTGAACTCGAAGTCGGGTCTGTTTCCCAACGGTCTGGCTAACTCCAGTGGCGTCGTTGGCAAGTACCTTACCGACAGCACGGGCACTAGCGTACGGGGGTTCATTCCAGCGCTTGCGGGAGGTGTCCCGCACAACGAGGACGGTGCCGCGGGCTCGCACCTGTACATGCCCTGGTGGCTCGATAACCGTCGGCTCGACTTTCCGCGCGGCTATCACGTCGAGATGGGCGGTGGTCGCGCGCTGCCCAGGTACGGGTTCATGTCCGGCATTCACCGTTATCCGGGGGGTGGCGGCTACGGACGAGACCTGAAGAACATGTATCGCGAGTACTACGGCGCTACGATCGGTTTCGCGGGTCGCGGCGAGATGGTCACCAACGACGATTGCTACTGCGAGATCGACCCGGAGGCGGTCGATCGCTGGGGTATCCCGGTGTTGAAGTTTCACTTCCAGTGGAGCGAGCACGAGATCCGCCAAGTACGGCACATGCAGGAGACCTTCCGCGAGATCATCCACACTATGGGCGGCACGCCGTTGACGCCGATGCCGGATGCGTCGGAAGGCTACGGGATCGAGCCGGGAGGCCGCATCATCCACGAGCTCGGGGTTGTGCGCATGGGCGATGATCCGGGCACCTCGGCACTCAATGCGTTCTGCCAGGCACACGACGCGCCGAACGTGTTTGTCGCCGACGGCGGGCCATTCGTGTCGCAGGCCAACAAGAACCCCACGTGGACGATTCTCGCCCTCGCCATGCGCACTGGCGAGTACATTGCCGATGAGATGCAGCGAGGCAATCTCTGATGGGTCGACGGACGCCTGACCTGAGCCGCCGCGAGGCACTCGGCCTGCTCGCATCCGCGACGGCCAGCTTGGCATGGTCACCGGCCCAGGCCGTGCTGGCGAGCGAGCGCGCGGCGGCCGCCCTGCAGGAGGCCGCGCAGCGCGGGGACAGCTACGTGCCGCAGTTCTTCACGGCGCACGAGTACGCTACGGTGGAGCAGCTGGTCGACATCATCATTCCCGCTGATGAGCGCTCTGGAAGCGCCACAGAGGCGGGCGTGCCGGAGTTCATGGATTTCATGATGGCCGACCAGCCGGAGCGCCAGGTAGCAATGCGCGGCGGGCTCGCCTGGCTCGACCGCCAGGCGCATGATCGCTACGGGGAGCGCCTTGTCGCCTGCGGCGCGACGCAGCGGGAGCAACTGCTCGATGCCATCGCCTGGCCGGCCGGTGCGCCACACGAGCTGCGCCACGGCGTGGCCTTCTTCAACGCCTTCCGCGATCTTACGGCGACTGGGTTCTGGACCAGCAAGATGGGCATCGAGGACCTCGAGTACATGGGCAACGAGTACGTCTCGCGCTGGAGAGGCTGCCCGCCGGAACAACTTCGCAACCTCGGGCTGCTCGACTAGCCGCCACCGGCTACTTGTCCGCGAGCGGTAACCGCCGCCGTCGCCAGCGCGACATGTGGCCGCGCAACAGTCGAACGCCGATGCCACGGCGCTCCAGGAACGCGCGCGCCAGCCAGGCTCGTGGACCCAGATCGCAATAGGCGACGATCTCGGTGGAGCCTCGCAACGACGCAGCGGTTGATGCCAGGAGTGCCTTCCAGAGCGGGGTGCGCCGGGCTCCGGGCAGGTGCCCCCGACGATATTCCCAGGCGGAGCGCACGTCGAGAATGATCGTCTCCTTTGGTCCGCCAAGGCGCTCGATCAACTCCGCCGGACCGATGTCGCTCGGTGGGTTGCGCACGACAATGCGCTCCCGGCTGACGTGGTAACTTGCCCCCAACCCTGGCCGTTGCCTGGCGGGAGTGTGGTCAGGGGGCCACTATACCCGCAACTTCCGCCGCCGGCGGTACTTGGAGCAGCGAGCTGGTGGAGATTCTCGACGACATCCTGGGAGCGCTCGGTGACACGCCGTTGGTGCGCCTGCGGCGCTTCTGGCCGCAAGGTGCGGAGCTCGTCGCCAAGATCGAATCGTTCAACCCGGGATCGAGCGTCAAGGACCGTATCGGGCCGCCGCTGATCGCCGCCGGGGAAGAATCCGGGCAGCTACAGCCGGGCGGCACGATCGTCGAGCCGACCTCCGGCAATACCGGCCTGGGCCTGGCCATGGCCGCCATCCTCAAGGGCTACCGGATGGTCTGTACCGCGGCCGACAAGATTCCCAAGGAGAAGGTGGCGCTGCTGCAGGCTTTCGGTGTGGAGGTGATCCTCTGTCCTACCGAGGTGGACGCCGACGATCCGCGTTCCTACTACAAGGTCGCCGAGCGGCTGCGCGACGAAGAGGGCGCCTATCTGCCCTACCAGTACTACAACCAGGCGAATCCACAGGCTCACTACCTCACGACCGGCCCGGAGATCTGGCGACAGACCGAGGGGCGCATCACCCACTGGGTCACCGGGATGGGAACCGGCGGCACGATCAGCGGCACGGCCAAGTATCTGAAGGAGCAGAACGCCGATGTCCGAGTCGTGGGTGTGGACACCGTGGGTTCGATCTACGCCTACTACAAAGACCACGGTGAGATGCCGCCGGAGGAGCAGATCCACCAGTATCTGATCGACGGTATCGGCGAGGACTTCATGCCCGAGACCGTGTGGTGGGATTACATCGACGAGGTGATCACGGTGGACGATCCGGACGCCTATCGTGCTGTCCTCGAGTTGGCCCGTACCGAGGCGATCTTTACCGGTTCGTCAGGCGGGGCGGCGGTCGTCGGGGCACGGCGCGTAGCGCGCGGCGCCGCCGATGACGCACTGGTGGTGACCTTGCTGCCTGACTCCGGTGAGCGTTACCTGTCGAAGCTCAACGAGTCTTGGATGGGCGAGCACGGCCTGCTCGACTGAGCCGAGCTGTCCTCGCACAGCGAGTAGCGTCGCGCAGCGAGTAGTGTCCAGACGCCGGACGCTCTAGAATCGCGCCGCTACACGTCCACCACATCCACCACGGCCTGCGAGGGAAGGTGCTCATGCCGAGCGACTTCAGTGGGAGCCTGGCGGCGACGTTGGTCGCCGGAGGCGTGCCCGCAGCGGTGGTCTACGTCGCGCTTCTTGCTCTGCGCCGCCGCTACCCGGCCATGCGAGCGCTCGGACTGCCCGTCTCGCTAGTGGCGTTTGCTCTCGGCGTTGCGATTGCCAACGTGGCGGGAGTCGGCGACATGGATCGCGGCGTCGGCGTGTTGGCAGCGATCATCTGGTTCTTCCTCATCGTGATGGTGATCCGCGGTGTTACCTACCTCGGCTACGAGGTCCTGCTGAGGCGCCAATGGGACATCGAGGTGCCGCCGCTGTTGCCGCGGGTCACGCGCTTCTTTATCTACGCCGTTTCCGGAGCGGCCATCGTGACGGTGGCGTTTCCGGATACGAATGTCGGGCCGCTGCTCGCCACCAGCGCCGTTACCTCCTTGGTCCTGGGTCTGGCGCTGCAGCCGATCCTGACAAACTTCTTTGCCGGGGTCGTGATCGCGCTCGAGCGGCCGTTCCGTATCAACGATTGGATTCAGGTGGGGGAGCACGAGGGACGGGTAACGCAGATCACCTGGCGCACCACGTCGATCCGTACGCGCCAGAACGACACGGTGATCTTCCCCAACGCCAACATGGCGAGGGAGACCCTCACCAACTATCTGTATCCACATCCGCTACACATGTCTCGGATCTATGTCGGGGCGCATTTCCTCACCCCGCCCCACAAGGTCAAGGCGGCGATGCTCGCGGCCGCCGGTCAGGTAGACGGTGTGCTGGCGCGACCGAGCGCCGAGGTCTACGTGAACAACTTCGACGAGAGCTCGATCACCTATGAGCTGCGCTCCTGGGTGGACGACATGGGCCCGCTGCGGCGGATCGAGAGCGCTCTGCGCACCCAAATCTGGGAACAGTTCCGTCGCAACGACATCGTCATTCCGTTCCCGATCCGCACCCTCGAGATCTCGCCGCCCGATCGCTCGACTCGCGACCCAGGCTCTCCGCCGCCGGCTCGACTTGTCGTTAGTGAGGGAACCGGTCGCGAGGACTCACTCGAGCTCGGTGCCGGCGACCTCGTGGTGGGGCGCGATCCCGAATGTGACCTCGTCCTCTCCGACCCGGCTGCCAGCAAGCGACATTTGTCCATCCTGTAGGAAGATGATGAATTCCGCGTTCGAGACCTCGGCAGCACTCACGGGACGCGGCTCAACGATGAGCCCGTGGATAGCGATAGCGTCGTCTTGAATGACTTCGACAAGCTGCGGGTCGGTGCTGTGACCCTGGTGATCGAGATCGATGACTGAGATACCCGAGAGGATCGGTGGCTACAAGGTCGAGGCGAGGCTCGACGAAGGCGGGCAGAGCGAGGTCTATAAGGCGGCTGGCGATGGCGGAGGCGCCGTTGCCATCCTGCTGTAACCGGCCGGCGAGCCGGAAGCCGTGCGCGCTCGACGTCTCGAGATCCTGACGGCTACCAGAGATCTCGACCACGAGAACGTCGTCGACGTGCTCGATTGCGGTGAGCACGAGGACCGCGCCTACGCCGCGATGGAGTTCGTGAAGGGCTCGTCGCTTCGCAAGGTACTGGCGCACCGGCGCCTCGACACGCACGACGTGATCGACGTGCTGCGTGGCACCGCCAGAGCCCTTGGACATGCGCACGGCAAGGGCTTGCCTTGTGAAGGCGTCGATCCGGATCGCATCCTCGTCCACGGCGAAGGTCACGCTGTGAAGGTCATCGACGTCGGCATGCCGATGGCGCCGGCGGGAATGGATGCAGGCTCCACCGCAACGCTGCACTCGCTCGGAGCGGTGCGCTACCTGGCGCCCGAGCGCATGGCTACCCCTGACGCTGCGCCGGATCAACAATCGATCGTGTACTCGTTGGGTGTCGTTGGCTACGAGCTGCTCACCGGAACTCTGCCGGTTGGCGGGTTTCGTATTCCGAGTCAGGTACGCGGCGAAGTGCCGCCCGAGATCGACCCGTTGATTCTGCGTTGTCTCGCAGAGAACCCGCGCGAGCGCTTCGCTGACCCACGCGCTTTGGTTGCAGCGCTGGATGACCTCGAGCTGCGGGTGCCCGCTCTGCAGGGAAGGATCGGCGAAGGAGCCGCCGCGCGCGTGCAAGCTACGGCGCGGAACCGGACGACTCTCATTGTCGGCGGTATCGTCGTGGTGCTGGCGATCCTGCTGTTGGCTCTGCGTGGTTGCTGACGCTAGCGCTGGAACCCGCGGGACAAGACCGAGACTCAACCAGCGGCGGGGTTTCGACGGCCTACGATCACGTCCTCGCTGGGCTCGCCGAGATCAGCGGCGCTCCGCTGCCGCCAGTCACGCAACCTCTCCGGGAGCCTCTGAACGTCGTCGACGATCATGTAGCTGCACGGGACGAGGGCGAGGATGACAAAGGTGGCAAAGAGCACGCCGAACGCCAGCGATACGGCCATCGGAATCAAGAACTGCGCCTGCAAGCTCTTCTCCAGGATCATCGGTAGCAGCCCGGCGAAGGTCGTCAGCGAGGTCAACAGGATCGGCCTGAACCTTGCTCGGCCGGCTTCCAGCACCGCGCCCCGCACATCGTCGGCGGTTTCGAGTAGACGATTGATGTAGTCCACCAGGACCAGGCTGTCGTTGACCACGACACCGGCGAGAGCAACGACACCGAACATCGACAGGATGGTCAGGTCGAGCCCCACGATGATGTGGCCCCAAACCGCGCCCACGAGCCCGAAGGGGATCGCGGCCATGATGATCAGCGGTTGCACATAGGAGCGCAGCGGGATGGCCAGCAGTCCGAAGATGGCGATCAGCGCCAGTGCGAAGCCCCGCACCAAGCCTCCCGTGGTGTCACGCTGCTCCGCGGCTTGCCCTTCGAACGAGAACCGGACGTCAGGAATGGCAGCGGCGATCTGCGGCAGCACCGTACTCGCCAGGTCGGTGTTGATACTTCCGGGCGTAGCGACGGCACGGTTGACCGACGCGGTAACGCTCACTGCGCGACTTCGATCCACCCGTTCGATGGTCGAGTACCCGCGACCCTGCTCGACCGTTGCCACCTGACCGAATGGCACCTCTGCGCCACCCGGTGTGCGGATCCGCATCGCCTCGAGATTGCCGATCGAGCGACGCTGTTGCTGCGGATACCGCACCATTACGCGAACGTCATCGCGGCCGCGCTGGATGCGCTGCGCTTCTTCGCCGTAGAACGCCTGGCGCACCTGCCGACCGAGGTCAGACAGCGTCAATCCGAGGATCTCGGCCTGCGGCTTGATGTCGAGCTTCAGCTCGCGCTTGCCTTCCACGAAGGTATCGCTGATCTCGTAAACGCCGTCGTAGTCGCCGAGACGATCCTTGAGCATGTCCGCCGCAGCGGTGAGGGCGTCGAGATCGAGGCCGGTGAACTGGATGTTGATGTCGTCTCCGACTGTGAACAACGACGCGGTGACGTTGACCCTGACGGCGTCCGGAATGGTCCCGGTGAGGTCGCGCCATCGGTTGGCGACCCACTCACTGGACACCGTTTCGCGGCTTTCGGCGGGGGTGAGCTCGATGGTTACCTCAGCGAGGTGGGCCGTCGAGCCGCTGATCTCGACATTGCCGAACCCCGAGCGTTGGGCCGCCTGCATCGGCTGGGCACCGATCGCCGCGAACGTGTGCACGAAGGCGTCGTTGCCGAAGTCGTCGATGATCTCCTGCCGCAAGCGCTCGGAGCTTTCCTCGATATGTCGGACGGTCGAGGACGTGACCTCTACCGGTGTGCCCTGCGGCATCGTCAGCGACATGATGACGAAGTCGGCCTCGATGTCGGGCATGAAGATGAAGCGCACGAAGCCGGCGCTAACTAGACCCAGCGTGACGAGCAGCGTCGCTACGCCGATCGCAACAGTGAGATAGCGCCAACGCAACCCCACCTGAAGAGCCGGCTCGTAGACATTCTCGATGAGCCAGTGCAATCCCCCCGAGATCTTGCGCTGCAAGCGAAACCAGAGGCCGCGCTCCTTTGCCGGGCGGCGCCGTCGGTGCGACAGATGCGCCGGCAAGATGAACAGCGACTCGACCAACGAGAACGTCAGGCACGAGATCACGATGAGCGGCGCAGTCACCATGATCTTGCCGATCACACCGGGCACCGCGAGCAGCGGTGCGAACGCAGCCATGCTGGTGAGAATCGCGAAAACCACCGGTTTGGAAACCTCGCGCGTGCCCTCGATCGCCGCGCGAAGGGGATCGTCGTGCCGTTGCTGATGCGTGTAGATGTTCTCGCCCACCACGATGGCGTCATCAACGACCATTCCGAGCACGAGGATGAAAGCGAACAACGACATCAGGTTCACCGACACGTCCAACCCCGGCATCAGCCAGATCGCCCCCAGGAAGCTGACCGGTATGCCCAGGCTCACCCAGAACGCCAGTCGCAGTCGCAGGAACAGAGCCAGCGACAGGAAGACGAGCGCGAACCCGACGCGGCCATTCCGGAGCAGCATATCGAGACGATCTCGCAGCACCCGCGACTGGTCCTGCCAGGTGGTCAGCGCAATGCCCGCTGGCATCCGGTCGCGTGCTCCCTCGACGTAGCCGTTGACCGCGCCCGCCACGTCGAGAGCCCGTTGGCGACCGGTACGGTAGACCTTCACCAGCATCGCCGGCTTGCCGTCGAAGCGTGAGATCTGGTCGGTGTCGGCGAATCCGTCAACCACCCTGGCGATATCGCCCAGCTGAAGGTGTGTGCCATCCGGCCTCGTCAACAGCACCAGCCTGTCGAACTCATCCCCCGTATAGGCCTGGCCCATGGTGCGCAGCAGAATCTCGCCACCGTCGGTCTTGACCGACCCGCCGGGCAGATCCATCGACGATCGTCGCACCGCGTTGGCTACGAAATCGAAGGTGATGCCGTGGCGGCGCAGCGCGTCCTCAGAGATCTCGATCGTTACCTCGTAGGGGCGCGCGTTGGCGACCTCTACCTGCGTGATCTCGGGCAATGCCGCGATCTCGTCGCGCACGCGCTCGGCGAGGTGCTTGAGCGAGAGCTCATCGGTGTCGCCGAAGATCGCCACATCGACCACCTGCCGACGGTTGGTGAGCTCGCGGATGATCGGCTTCTCGGTCTCCTGCGGGAAGGTCTCGATAGCATCGACGTTGGTCTTGATGTCGTCGAGAACCTTGCGCGCATCGGCGTCGATTTCGAGCTCGATCATCACGGTGCCGTTGCCCTCCGCGGCCGTGGAGGTCACTTTCTTGATGCCGTCGATGCCCTGGACTGCCTCCTCGATCCTTACGTTGACCCCCTGCTCGACCTCTTCGGGGGCGGCGCCCAGATAGGGCACGGTTACCTGGATAAGGTCGAGGGCGAACTCCGGGAAGACCTCCTGCGGCACCCTGCTGACCGTCATCACACCGGCGCCGAGAACGAACGCCATGAGCAGGTTCGCAGCGACGCGGTTGCGGGCGAACCAGGCGATCGCGCCGCTCACTGGCCCGTCTGCCCGGGGCGCGACCCCTCGGCGGCCGCTGCCTCGACGCGTACCACCATGCCGTTGGTCACGGCGTCCAGCGCCGACAGCACGACCCGCTCGCCATCGCGCAACCCGGAGGCCACCACGAGGGTGTCCCGTGTCGCTCGCAGGATCTCGATCTGGCGGAATCGCAAGCGATGCTGCGCATCGACGACGAGCACCCGGCCGTCAACACGCACCGCGGAGCGCGGTAGCAGGACGACACCGTTGGCGGTCGCGCCTTCGATCTCGGCACGAACATACATGCCGACGGCGAGCGGCGGCCGCTGGGGATCCGTGCCGCGGCCGTAGGGATTCCTTACCTGGGCGACCGCGTGGACCATGCGGCTCGCGGGGTCGATCTCGCCCTCCGTCCGCACCAGGCGGCCCTGCCACTCGTGGGTCCGGCCGGCGAAATCCGCCCGTATGGTCACCCGGGGACCGAGGCGCTGCGACTCGCCCCGGTAGACCAACGGAAGCTCCGCGAGGAAGGCCAGCTCGTCGTCAGGCAGGGGCAATCGAATCTCGGCAAAGTCGATCGCGTAGATCGACCCGACCGCGGCCCCGGCAGTAACAAACTGGCCGACGTCGACGGTCTTCTCACGCACCCGCCCAGCGAACGGAGCGCGGAGCTCGGTGCGCTCGAGATTGCGCTCCGCCTGCACCAGGTTGGCCTCGGCGGCCGCTAGCGCGGCGCGGGCGTTCTCCAGCTGCGGCACATGGGCGGTCAGCGCCGGCGGCTCTCCCTCGCCCAGGTCCCTCCATTCGCGCACGGCGATCTCGGCCTCCGCTTGTGCCTGCGCCTGACGCAGCCTGGATGCCGCGACCTCGGCGCGAGCACGAATTCGGGCCTGCTCGTAGTCGTGGGCATCGATACGCAGCAGCGGCGAGTCGGCCTCGAAGAAGCCGCCGGACACGAAGTCCGGGGCGACCCACACCACCTGCCCGGAAACCTCGGGCACGACCCGGCTCTCGGTGCGCGGGCGTACGGTGCCCTGGCTCTCCACCACCATGCGGTGCTCCTGCGACGCAACCGTATGGACGCGGACAAGGGGCGGCAGCGGCGCCGAGGCTCGTTGCTCGGGTTGAGCGCGCATTCCTGCCAGGCTGGCCGCCGTCGCACCGGCGATCGCGAGCACGAGGATGGGCAGGGTGATCTTCAATCCGATGACGATCCGGCGGCTCATCGCTGATTCTCCGAGGGGAGCTCGGGCGGAGTGGATGTGGTCGAGGCGCGGGAGCGCTCGACGTGGAATCCGCCGCCCAGCGCCAGGTATAGATCAACGCGGTTGTCGAGACGTTGGCGGTGCCCGGAGAGCACCGCGCTCTCGGCATCGAAGGTCCGACGCTGTGCCTCGAGCACTGTTACGTAGCCCTCCAATCCGTTTCGATAGCGCTCGCCAGCGAGCCGCTCGGCGGAGCCCGATTGCTCCGACGCCGCCGCCAGTTGGCGCACCTGATCGGCAAGTAGTGTCTCTGCCGCCAATGCGGATTCGACTTCTGCATAGGCACGCAGTGCGGTGCCCACGTAGGTCGCGGTCGCCTCGTCGATGCCGGCCTGTGCGAGGTCGACTCCGGCGCGCAGCCTACCGCCCTGGAGCAGGGGGGCCACGAGGTTGCCGATGAGGCTCCACACCGAGAAATCTCCCTTCACGAGGTCACCCAACTGGTTGCTCGACGTGCCGCCGGAGGTAGTGAGGCTGAGTCGTGGATAGAGCGCGGCGCGCGCTCCGCGGAGGCGCTGGTCCGCTGCGACGAGACGCCGCTCGGCGGCGGCGAGGTCGGGCCGGCGCGCCACCAGATCCGCTGGCAGCCCGGATGGCACGGGGGCGGGAGTGCCGATGAGCGTTGCCGGGAACTCGTACTCGCCGCCAGGATAGACGCCAAGCAGTACCTGTAGCTGGCGGCCGGCGGCGTCGACCTGCTGACGCCGGGCCAGTAGCGTTGCGCCAGCCGCTGACGCCTGTGCCATCGCCAACCGCAGATCAAGTGCCGGGCGGACGCCGCGCTCGAACCGCGCGCGAACCTGCTCCGACGAGCGCGTGAAGCTGGCAACCGTGCGCTCCGCGAGAGCGACCTGCTGCTGGGCCTCGGCCACCGCGAACCACGCCTTGGTTGTCTGGGCGGCGATCGAGAGCAGTGCCCCGGCATACTCCGCCTCACTCGCCTGGTAGTTGGCCAGGCCCTCGCGAGCCTGGGCGCCGAGACGGCCCCAGAGGTCGGCTTCCCAGGAGAGCTCGAGCGACACGCCGTAATTCGTCGATGTGGTGCTGAGCACGCGGTCGTTGTTGCCGGGAATGGGGAATCCGACGAAGTTCTGTTTGCGGCGGGTGCCCAGGGCACTGGCTCCGAGCTGTGGGCCTAGATCAGCGCCAGCGATTCGTGCGCTGGCCTCCGCTCCCGCCACGCGCGCCGCGGCTGCCAGAAGATCGGTGTTGTACTGCAGCGCTTGGTCCACCGCGGCAGCCAAGCCATGCTCGCCGAAGTCGTTCCACCAATTGGCACGGACACCGGTGGATTCAGCGGCGGCTGGCTGGCCGAACTCCGCCGGCACGGCAATGTCGGTGGTGGGCTGCGTCGTGGGGGGAGCGGAAACGCAGCTGATGCCGGGCACCAGCAAGGCCGCGGCAAGGGCGACTCGAATCACCGGGAAGACTCCGTCGCGTTGGCGCTGCCGATGAGCTCGTGGAGTACGTCGGAGTCCGCAGGAGCCCGCATTCCTGCGGCGGCGAAGGCGACGAGTGAGTGGAGCACCTCATCGGTCTGAGGCCCTGCGGTCGAGCATAGACTGGGAATCTGCTGGCACCAGCAAAACGTGTGTGCCAGGGAACCGATGCAGTAGTGCATACGGCGCGTGATCTCGTATGGGCTGATGGTCGGCAGGGCAGCGGCGAGGGCGTCGTGGAAGCGCTCCCGCACCGTCTCGAACTGTCGCAAGAAGAGTTCGTGGATCGAGTGAGTGGGGTCGGCATAGACGCGGCTGACCACGCGCATGTAGCGTTCGCCCGCGTCGCCGGCCTCGTGGCGCATGTGGAACGGTGGCTCCAGCCAAGCCCAGAGAATCTTCTCGAGCGGCACCTGACGATCGTCGGCCTCGGCCTGGAACTCAGAGAGGATCTCCAATCGGCGGTCGTTCATGGGTCCGAACCGACGCTCGAAGACTGCGGCCAGTAGCGAGTCCTTGCTGCCGAAGTGATAGTTGACCGACGCCAGGTTGGCGTTGGCCAGGGCCGTGACGTCGCGCAGCGATGTCGCGGTGATGCCCTTGTCACCAAACAGTTGCTCGGCGGCATCGAGCAGGCGGTCCTTCGTGGTCGGTGCGGCGGTGCTCATCGCGTGCGTGGGTGCGCCGGCTATCCTGCAGGGGGTCGCTCGGCGGCGTCTCCGTTGGTGAATCTGCCATCGGAAGTCAAACGTTCGTATGAATCATACGTATGACACGATCTGCTGGCAAGTTGCCCCTTCGTGCGATCGGCCAGAGCGACGCGGAGGCCGATGCCGCTGTGAACGGTGTGCTGCTCAGCGGATGGGAGCTTGCGGGGCGGCGGGTCGACGCGGGTGGTAGGCAAAGCCAAACGAAACGCTGGCCCTCGAAGCTGCGTCTAACTAGGGAGGGTCGCGCGCGGTTCGCGCTTTCCGACCTAGCCAGCCGGCGAACCGCAGTTCTTCACAGGAGGATCCGATGCTCGCTCGTCTTGCGCGACTCTTCGGCCGGGGGCGATCCGCGCAGGCGGACTTTACCGTATCTTCCGGCGGGCCAGCCGGCGACGCCGACGGCGGCGCCTTGATTCGACTCCGCGGAGTCGACCGAGCATTCGGTCGGGGGGTATCGCGCAACATCGCCCTGCAAGGGGTCGATTTGGAGATTGAGCGCGGCGAATTCATCGGTGTAGACGGACCCTCCGGGAGCGGCAAGACGACGCTGCTGTCAATTCTCGGCCTCCTGGACACGCCCACAGCGGGTAGCTACTTGCTGAATGGGCGTGCCGTAGAGGAAATGCCGGCCTCCCAGCGGGCGCGTACGCGCAATCGAGAGATCGGCTTCATCTTCCAGAGCTTTAACTTGATCGGCGACATGACGGCGTTCGAGAACGTCGACCTGCCCTTGAGCTACCTCGGATTGCCCGGTGGTGAGCGGCGGGACCGTGTAACGGAGGCCTTGGAGCGCGTCGGTATGGCGGCGAAGGCCGGTTCCTATCCGAGTCAGCTCTCAGGCGGCCATCAACAGCGGGTCGCCGTCGCGCGCGCGGTGGTTGGGGGGCCGCAGATCTTGCTCGCCGACGAGCCCACCGGCAATCTCAATTCGGACCAGGCCAGTGTGGTGATCCAGATGCTCGCCGAGCTGCACGAGGCCGGGTCGACGATCTGCCTTGTGACGCACGATCCGCGGTGGCGGGAAGTTACCCGTCGGACCGTTCACCTCTTCGACGGACGGGTCGTCGAGCCGGCGGCGGGGGCGGCAGAACCTGTCTCCTAGCCGGTCGCATCGGAGCGCCTTGCTACGATCTGGTCTGCGGAGCCTGGATGAGGCTGCCATCACGTAGGATCAAATCCGGCTCGAAGACGTCGTTCCTCCAGTTCTGCGGCGGCTTGGGGCCGCGGGCGCCATCGGAACCGAGTGACGCGAGGACGAAGTGCTTGCCGTCGGTGTGGTAGACCCAAGCCGTGCCCCATGGGTCGGTGCACATCACCGTAACGGTTCCGCCTCAGGAGGTATGGAGTGGGCCGCGCGCCACCCTCGACGGGCCGACGAGAGCCGACGAGATCGGCGCTGGCGATGCCACAGCGGCTGCTCAGAGCGCGGCACCCGGCGGCGAATTGCAGACGGTCTCCCCGCGCGCCGAGGCCGCGCCACGGCTTGTTGCTGCCCCATTTAGGCCAATGCGCGGCATGAAGATGGCCGACTGTCCTTCGGGCGGTGAGCGACGACGCTGACACGGTACATCGAGGCGGTCTCGGCAGCGGGCGGAATTGCGATATGGGCTCGATGCCACGTAAGGTGCCTCCATGAAGCCGTACCGCATACGGGCGTGGTTGGCGGCGGCAGTTATCCTCGTGGCGACGACCGGGACGATCTCGACGTCGGCTACGGGTAGCGCCGCCACGCAACAGGCTAGGCCGCTAGACGCAGACGCCGCCGCGGCGTCGGCAACCGGGCTGCGATGCGATTTCGTCGAAACCACCATCGCCACCTCGGCGGAGCTGCACTGTATGGAGCTCTTTCCGACGTTGCGAGCCGGCGATGCTCGTGGCCTGGTCGAGCTGGGGCGGGTGCTCTCACCGTTCGGTATCGCGGTAACCGCCGAGGGTCGGCAACGCTACCACCTCACACTTCTGGCAGAAGGGCTCCCGGATCCCGCCGAGCTCGGCGCGGTGGCCTATATCGCCTGGGTCACGACGCCGATGTTGGATCCGGTGACCCGACTAGGCGAGGTACGCAACGGGCTGACCGATCTCGGTGAAGTCACGCACAATAAGTTCTCGATCTGGGTCAGTGCGGAATCGTCGGCCGATGCCGCGACCCGCAGTGGACGACTGGTTCTGCGCGGCAGATCGCCGAGCTCGCGCATGGGCCCCGAAGACCTGATCACCCAGGCGCCACTGGCGTTGGCAATGGCGGAAGGAGCTGCCGACCACGCTGCTGGCGGCGAGCACCCGGATGCAATGCGTATGGAGTCGGTGGTGCCGCCGATGCACCCTGTGGTTCCGATGGTGCCGGGCGTAGCGGGATTGCGCCCTGAGGTGGCGCCGTGGCTCCCTCCGGTAGCCGATCCTCGAGCGGTGCCGCTGGCCACGCCCACCCAGATCGTTCGTCTTGGTGATGGTGGCACCCTCGATCTCGAGGCTGGCCTCGTTCGCCGACAGCTGGGCAGCCGAACCTATTTCATGTACGGCTTCAATGGTCAATCGCCCGGCCCGTTGATCCACGTTCCGGAGAAGGCGACGATTTTCGTCAATTTCGAGAATCGGACCGCGTTGCCGACGGCAATCCATTGGCACGGCGTGCGGCTCGACAACCGGTTCGACGGTGTACCGGGGGTGACCCAGGATGCTGTTCTTCCCGGCGAGGGCTTTCGCTATCAAGTGTACTTTCGCGATGCCGGAATCTACTGGTACCACCCGCATCACCGCGAGGACATCGCCCAGGATCTGGGGCTCTACGGAAACATGCTTGTCGACCCGCCGGCGAGCGACGCATATGGGCCGGTGAACACCGAACAGGTGCTCATGCTCGACGATCTTCTTCTCGGTGAGCAGGGGTTCGTCCCCTATGGCACCGAGTCGGCCAACTTCATGCTCATGGGCCGATTCGGCAACCTGCCGCTGGTCAACGGCGAGCCACGCTACGAGCTCGAAGCAAGACGTGGCGAAGTAGTGCGCTTCTTTTTTACCAATGTGGCCAACACGCGGACGTTCAACCTGAGCTTCCGCCCGGAAGGCGGAAGCACCACGCTGCCGATGAAGGTAATCGCCACCGATGTGTCGCGATTCGAGCGCCAGGTGTGGGCCGACTCCTTGGTTATCGCGCCGGCCGAGCGCTACGTTGTCGAAGTGCGCTTCGCGGAAAGCGGTCTCGTGCGCGTGGTCAATACCGTTCAGGGGATCAACCACCGCGCCGGAGCATTCTTCACGGAGTCCAAGGAGGTCGGATTCGTTCGGGTGGGTGACGATCCGGTCGACGTCGACCTCGCCTCGAGCCACGCTACGCTGCGCGCCCATGCCGAGGTTGCAGCGGAAATCGGTGCCTACCGCGACCATTTCGAGCGTCCGCCGGATCGCCAGCTTGTCTTGCGGCTCGAGGCGGGAGAGCTGCCCCTTGTCGTCGATCAACTGATGGCCCTGGACCGCGTGTATTTCAACCCTGCGGAGTGGGCCGGAACCATGCCGATGATGAACTGGGTGAGCACCGGCGAGCAGATCGAGTGGCAGTTGATCGACCCCGTGACCGGCAACCACAATACCGACATCGACGACTGGAAGTTTCGGGTCGGCGATGTGGTCAAGATTCGCATCACCAACGACCGGGGGTCGTTCCACGCCATGCAGCATCCGATGCACTTTCACGGGCAGCGTTTCCTTGTCTTGCAGCAGGACGGGGTGGCCAATGACAACCTGGCGTGGAAAGACACCGTGCTGCTACCGGTGGCCTCCACTACCGATCTGCTATTGGAGCTGTCCAATCCGGGACGATGGATGGTTTACTGCCATATCGCCGAGCACCTCGAATCGGGCATGAAGATGGTTTTCACGGTCGAGGACGACGCCCCGGTGAGCTCGGCCCCGCAGGCCCCACACGATCGCCACTGAGCCAATACGGTAGGAGCCATGAAGAAATTACTCGTCGTTGCCGGAGCAACAGTCGCCCTCATCGCCGCGGCGTCGATGCCGCAGGAGCTCTCAGAGGAAGTCCTCGAGTACGGCGCCGTGCAGGCCCGTGGAGTGGCGCTGACCCATGTGCGAGTGGTCGATGGCACCGGTGCGCCGGCGATGGAGGATCAGACGATCCTCATCCGCGACGGGCTCATCGCCAGGATCGATGATGCCGATTCCGTCGACCTGGGAGCTGCCATCGAGGTGGTGGAGCTGGACGGTCACACCGTGATTCCCGGCCTTGTCGGGTTGCACGACCACAGCTACTACACGACGTCGCGACGCGCCGTGCAGATGAGCTTTACAGGCCCCCGTCTGTACCTGGCCGCGGGAGTAACGACGATTCGTACGACCGGCAGCGAGTATCCCTATGCGGAGATCAACCTCAAGAAGGCGATCGAGGCGGGTGAGGTCCCGGGCCCGCGGATGTTCGTGACCGGCCCCTACCTGACGGGGGACCAGGGCTCGATGACGATGGCGCGGCTTTCTGACCCGGAGCATGCACGCCGCGTCGTGAGTTACTGGGCCGAGGAGGGCGTCGACTGGTTCAAGGCCTACACCTGGATCAGTCGCGACGAGCTCGCCGCAGCGATCGACGAGGCGCACAAGCATGGCATCAAGGTGACCGCTCACCTCTGCTCGGTCAGCTTTCGAGAGGCGGTCGAGGCAGGTATCGACAACATCGAGCACGGTCTCCTGACTAACAGCGACTACGACGAGACGCGCTCCCCTGACGCCTGCTCCCGGAACCTGATGCAGAGTGTTACCGAGCTCGATCTCTCGAGCCAGCAGGTGAAGACTACCTTCAGGGAGATGGTTGCGGCTGGCGTTCCGATGACCACCACGCCGGTGGTGTACGAGATGTTCGTCAAGGGTCGCACGGAGCTCGACCCGCGGGCCCGCGAGGCGCTGGCGCCCGGGGCGCTCGAGGAGGTCGTGGCGGGGGCGGCGCGCATCGAGGAGAGCGGGTCGATAGCGCCCGAGCTGTTCCTCAAGGCGCTGCAGTACGACTACATGTTCGTTGAGTCCGGTGGCGTGCTGGCGGCGGGCGTCGATCCGACCGGGTACGGAGCGGCGCTCCCAGGCTTCGGTGACCAGCGAAATTTCGAGCTCCTGCTCGAGACCGACTTCACGCCCGTCGAGGCGATACGGATCGTCAGCGCCAACGGCGCCAAGGTGCTCGGTATCTACGACGAGGTCGGCTCCGTCGAAGTCGGAAAGCAAGCGGACCTGGTGGTGCTTGATGGCAATCCCGTCGCCAACCCGCGCGATATTCGCAACGTGAAGCTGGTGTTCAAGGGGGGAGTCGGCTACGACTCCGCCAAGTTGATTGAGTCGGTGCGCGGGCGCGTCGGTATTCAGTGACGACCCGCACACGTTGCCAGAGGCAGCCGGGTTGTGTCCTTCTAGCCGGCGCCGTACGTTTCATCTATGCACCGCCGTACGTTTCGACACTGAGGACGAATGCAATGTGCGCCGAGAGATTACCGATGACTCACACGCACGAACACTCCGAGAATGAGCGCCGCAGCGATCATGGGCGCTGGGATAGCCGCATCCTGGCTCTGCTAGTAGCGTTCGCTATCCCGACCCTGCTCGCAGCAGCTCCGACCGCCCCGCACTTACGCCTGACCGGCAGTGCACCCGAGCAGGACACTGTGCTCGACGAGCGGCCCGCGGAGATCCGTCTCTGGTTCTCGCTGGCGCCGGAGCTGGCGGTTAGCCGGATTGTCCTGAGTTGCCACGATGCCGAGGAGCTCGGCGAGCTGCAGGCTGGCGACGAGAACTCGCTCTATGCCGAAGTTCTGAGCGATCTGGAACCGGGTGACCACGCCGTTACCTGGCGAACTTCGAGCGGTGACGGCCATCCGATCCGCGGCACGATTCCGTTTAGCACGTCCGCGGCTCGCTGAGCGCGGCGCCGGTGGCCTGGTGCCTCGACATACTCGGTGCCTCGACATAGCTGCAACGGGGCGACTATCTGCAATACACTGAGCTCATGAGATCCGCTCCAACCAGAGAGGCACCCGTGAGCAATCACTTGTCCCGACTCGCCGCCGTCGCCGTCGCGTTCCTTATCGCGTTTTCTGTTGTCGCTCCTGCTCCCGTCCAGGCCCAGAGCAAGGTGCGTGTCGCGGTGATGAACTTCTACAACAACAGCACTCGGGGGTACTGGGGTGACCGTCTCGGGGCGGCCGCTGCCGACGAGCTCGCCACCCAACTGGTGCGCTCAGGGCGGTTCTCGGTGATCGAACGCCGAGAGCTCGAGGCGATACTGGCCGAGCAGGACCTCGGGGCTAGCGGACCCGTCAACGCATCGACGGCTGCAGAGCTCGGCAAGGTTCTCGGTGTCCAGCTCATGGTGACGGGCTCGATCACCCAGTTCTCGGTCGAGAGCAAGCGTGTCGGAATCGGCGGAATCGGCGGGCGTTTCACCGAGGCCGAGAGCATTGTCGACGTGCGCGTGGTGAACACGGTGACTGCCGAGATCCTGGTGGTGGCCGAAGGCGAGGGAAAGAAGCGCCTCGTTGGCATTCAGATCAACAACGTCGACTTCGAACAAAATTTCGACGAGGGTTTGGCGCAAGAGGCTCTTCGCCCGGCGATCGAAGAAGCCGTCGAAGAGATCGTCGATCAGGCGAGTAGCTTCGAGGGTCTCAAGCCGGTGATGCCGCCGGCCAGCATCGTCGGAAATCGCGGCGACGACTACTACATCGATCGCGGTCAGAACTTCGGTATTGCGGTCGGCCAACGGTTCGCCGTCATGAGCGTCGTCGACGAGATCAAGGACGCGCAGGGCAACGTCCTCGACCGGATCACCGATCGCGTTGGCCTGCTCGAAGTCACCCGTGTACTCGGGCAGTCGGCGATTTGCCGACTCGTCGAGGGATCTGCTGCCGAAGGCGATTCAGTAACGGCGCAGTAGTTCAGCCCGCCTCGTTCGCCGGGGTGGCGACGGCCAGGAGGCCTGTTCTGGTGCGCAGTCGGCTCGCTGTCGCGTGGCTCTTGCTGGCGTGCGCGGGCACGTCTTGCGCCAACGTACGAGTAGCCGAGCCGCCGACTGGTGGGCCGAGTGGCGCCCGGTCGTCCTTCGTTGCCCGGGAGCCGGTCCGCATCGTGATCATGTGCGCTGTCGAGCCGGAGCTCGAGAAGCTGCTGGCGGCGTCGCGCATCGACAGCAGGATCGAGATCGCCGGGCGGACCCACCATGTGGGGAGCCTCGAAGGGCACCCCGTGGTGATGTTGCTGGCCGGCGTCAGCATGGTGAATGCGGCGGCGGCGACGCAGGCGGTCGTCGACCACTTCGAGGTCGGAGCGATTGTCTTTTCGGGTATCGCCGGTGGAGCAAACCCGGGGCTGAACATTGGCGATGTGACCGTTCCGTCGCGCTGGGGCCAGCATCAGGAAATGGTGTTCGCTCGCCAGACGAACGGCGGCTGGGATACCGGCGGTCGTGCCCAGGAGTTCACCAATTTCGGCATGATGTTCCCTCGCGGACAACTCATGCCGGGAGCACGAATCGACTCCCAACGTCGTTCGCGGCAGTTTTGGTTCGCGGTCGACGAGCGCATGCTGGCGCGGGCTCGCGAGCTCGCTGGCGAGCTGACGCTCAGACGTTGTGCCGACTCCGGTGAGTGCCTCGAGAGGACACCGCATCTGGTCGTCGGCGGCAACGGCGTTTCGGGACCCACGTTCCTCGACAACACGGCGTTTCGCGAGTGGATATGGGATACGTTCGAAGCCGACGCGGTGGACATGGAGACGGCGGCCGTGGCCCAGGTGGCGGCGATCAACGGTACGAGGTTTCTGGCCTTTCGCTCACTGTCTGACCTGGCTGGCGGCGGTGCCGGAGCCAACCAGATCCGCACCTTCGGGCGGCTGGCCGCCGACAACTCTGCGGCCGTCCTGCTGCAGTTTCTACGCGACTGGCGCGGCGTCGACTAACGATGTCGTCGCCCATCGATCTGGGCCTCCTAGCTCTTGCGTTGGCGACCTGCGTGGCCTGGGCCGCCTTCACGATCGACGCGCTCCGTGGCCGCGCCACCATGAGCTTCGTGCGTGACATGCCGGTGCCCGAGACAGGGGCGCTGACCGCATTGCCGCGCGTCAGCGTGGTGGTTGCGGCGCGCAACGAGGGCACGACGATCGAGCCTGCCCTGAGCTCGGTGTTGGAACTCGACTACCCGAACCTCGAGGTGATCGCCGTCGATGATCGGTCGGACGACGATACCGGTGACGTGCTCGACAACTTGGCCGCGTTGCATCCCCAACTCCACGTCATCCATGTTGTCGAGCTGCCGGCCGGATGGATCGGCAAGAGCCACGCGCTGCAGCGAGGTGCCGAGATGGCGGCGGGAGAGCTGCTGCTGTTCACCGACGCGGACGTCGTCTTCGAGCGTACCGTGGTTGCTCGCGCCGTCGCCCATCTCGTCGCCCAAGGCTACGATCACCTGACCATGCCGGCCGATGTCCGCGTGACGAGCCCGGCTCTGGAGTTGTTCGTGGCCGCGTTCGCGCTGCTGTTCAACGGCTACTTTCGACCCTGGCGCGTCGGCGACCCGCAGAGCTCTGCGGCAGTAGGGTTCGGCAGCTTCAACCTGGTCCGTCGAGCGTCCTACGAGCGTGCCGGAGAGCATACGGCGCTGGCGATGGATCCGCTCGACGATGTGCGGCTGGCAGCCAACCTGAAGGCCGGCGGAGCGGCGCCGCATTGCGCTGTCGCCGGGCCGTTTCTCCACGTCGAGTGGTACTCGAGCCTGACGGAAGCGTTCCGCGGTCTGGAGAAGAACACGATGGGGGCGGTCAACTACTCGCTGCTCTTACTTGTCGCGGGCGGATTGGCGCAGATCGTCATGGTGGCGTGGCCGTTCGTCGCCCCGTTGGTCACCGACGGTGCGACGAGATGGCTCAACGTCACCGCCATGGCCACCATCATGGCGGTGCAGATCGGCATGTTGAGAGAGACCAGCCTGCGACTATGGACCGTTCCGTTGTTGCCGCTGGGGGTGCTCCTGGCGCAGGTGTGCTTTGCCAGGGCTGCTGCGCTGGCGCTGTGGCGTGGCGGTATCTACTGGCGCGGAACGTTCTATCGGCTGGATGATCTGAAGCGCGCCGGAACGGTCTGAGCACACGCGCTCGTACTCGTCCGGCTACCGGCGAAGTGGTGCCGGTTGGTGCGGCTCACTCTGGCCCGGCTGTGGTTGCGTCGTCATCGGGCTTCAACCGCACCGCCCACAGCCCGGAGTTGTTGTCCGCGAAGAAGATGTTCCCCTTGTGGGTCATCGTGCCCCAGGTACGCCGCGCGTTGGGCTTGAAGCCTTGGGGATCGTCAGCCAGGAAGTAACCGATCTCGCGCCCCTGACGGTACAGGTCGCCGAGTAGCTCACCGGAGATGTCGACGACCCGTAGTCCGGCGTTGTAATAGGCGACGTAGAGAGTGTCGCCGTCGACCCAGAAATTGTGGGTGCCGCCGAACGGTACTTGGTATCGGGCCACCTCGCGCGGGTTTTCGAGATCGTCGAACTCGATGAAGTGGATCCATCCAGCAGCTTGTACCGGCGGCCCTTCGAAGCGATCCAGGCCCATCGGGTTCAGCTCCCGCGGGAAGGCCTCGTCGCCGGCAATGACGTAGAACTTGCCGCTCGAGCTCTTGAACGGCCAGGCGGCGTGGTTCCAGCCGCTCGGATACGCGTACCGGGCCATTTCCACCGGGTTCGTGGGAGAGCCTCCCTTGCCGCCGCCACCGACGTCGACGAGGACCACACCGTCGTCCCAGTTCGACGACACCGCGACTCCGTCGATCACCCAAACGTCATGAATTGACCGGCCGGGTGAGTCGAGCTCGAAGCGTCCGACACGATACGGGTTGCGAGGATCTTCGATGTTGAGAACGTCATAACGACGCCCACTCGAAAGGGCGTAGATGTGATCGTCGTAGATGTAGACGTTGTGTACACCGCCGGTCATCTGGTCGTCGTAGCGTGCCAGCACCTTGACCCCGTCGCGCGGGCTCGAAACGTCGAGAATGACCAACCCGTTGCGCCGGTTCGAGGCGCCTTCCCGGCTGATCACCGCGATCCTTCCATCCTCGGAGACCTTGACGTCGTTGACGGTGCGGGCGTCGACCTTGACCATGTCGATGAGCTGGATATTGCCTGGGTCGGTGACGTCCCAAACGTAGGCGTGCCCCGCCGCGCCCCAGGTCCCGGTGAGCGCGTAGTCACCGCCGTCCGGCGCCTCCCAGACCCACAGGTCGGAGGTCTTGCGGTCTGCAACGCGCCCGTGGCCGACTAGCTCGATCTCTCGTTTGACGTTGCGTGGCGTTGCTACCACGGCTGTCGAAGCCCAGTGTTGGCCTGCGCTCGCAAGGATCGTGTACTCGCCTGGGAGGTCGGCGACGAAACGCCCGTCGGCGGTGACCAACCCAGAGGACGGCTCTCCGATGCCGTGCTGATCCGTACGAGCTCGGAACGCGTAGATCACTGGCATTTCCGGAACGGGCTGGCCGTCGCTGCCGAGTGGCGTGGCCTCGAGGTGCACGACTTCGCCGGTGCGAACCTCGCTGGCGCTCGACGTCAGCCGTAACGATGCCGTCGGGTCCGCGGCGACCGTTACTTCCAGACGGTCGCTAATCTCCTCGGCACGGGCGGTGATGACGGCCGTGCCATGACCGACGAGGCGCATCGATCCGACGTGATCGATCTCGACGATCGACGGGTCGCTGCTGTCTAGCGCCGGCGAGACATCGGCGCGGTTGGCACCCGAAACGTCCACCGCGTCGAACCCCGGACGCACGGTCGTCCCGGCGTAATATCGCCCGGGCATATCGGCGAAGGCGATGGACGCGAGCGGTGGGACCGGTACGTGGACGGCGACCACAGCGCGCAGCGCATTGTCGTCGCCGCGCGGATCAGCATCCGGCGAGCTCGGAACGATGGCTACCACCTCGGCATCGCCCGGCTTGTAGGCCTCGATCTTGCCGGCCGGGTTGACGCCGACGCTGCGCCGCGCGCGTGACAGGTAGACGATCTGCACGTCTTCCAACACGTTGCCGTCGCTATCGCGCACTACCGCGGTCACCTGAGCTTCGCCCCCGACTTCGATCGTTACGTGCTCGGGGTTGAGCTCGATGCTTGCCGGTGGCGGCGTCGCCGTTTGCTCGTTGGCCGGCATCGACGCGGTCAACGAGAGCAGGGCAATGACCAATGAAAGGGTGGCTAGTGGGGTGCGGTTCATCGCTTGATCCGGTTTGTGACAGACGGATAGTTGCTGCCTAGACTCTGCCACGCCCGAGCCCCAAAGTCGCGGAACGGCAGTCGTTCGCAGGCGTGCCGAGTCGTGGTCATGTAAAGAAGCGTCAAGACGAGGGAAAGAACATGCCAGTCGGCGCTTTTTGCATTGTCCGCCCGTTGGCAGATCGCTAGAGTTGATTGGACGCAGGCGCTGCTCCCAGGTCGCCGTCAGCCCCCGCCAGAGGCCGTGAAGACGCTTGACGATTACGCATAGGTTGCGCCGCGATCTCGGGCTGGTGATGGTCATGCTGGCGAGCGCAGCAGTGATCCTATTGGCAATGCCCGCTGGCGCTCTAGCTGAGTCGCAGGAGCGAGGCAAGCAGCAGCGTGACGACTCCAAGCGCGAGCTACGCGAAGCCCTCGAAGCTGCCGCCGATCCGGCTGCGGTCGAGTCAGCGCGTGCACCGACGCCCGAGGAGGAAGCGGAGATCGGCCCGGGCGGCAAACGAATGGCGGCGACGGAAGCGCCGGTGGCCCCCCTTATCGACGGTCTGGTCGATGACGACGTGTGGGCGCTGGCGGAGGTGGTGACCGACTTTCTACAACGTGAGCCGGTCGAGGGTGGAGTGCCCTCGCAGCGCACCGAGGTTCGCATTCTGTTCGACGACGACAACCTCTATCTGGGCTTCGTGATGTACGACGAGCCAGATCGCGTCGTTGCCTCCGACCTACGCCGTGATAGCCGCCTGGAAACCGACGACAGCATCGCCGTGTTGATCGACACGTTCCACGACCATCGCAATGGGTTCCTGTTTCGCGTCAACCCTCTCGGCACCAAGTACGACGCTACGCTGCAGGGCGAGCGCAGCATCAATTCGCGGTGGGACGAGAGGTGGGAGGCTGCAGCCAGGATCACGCCGAACGGCTGGGAAGCGGAGTTGCAGATCCCCTTCAAGGCGATGCGGTTTGCCGCCGGCGGGCATGTCTGGGGCATCGATTTCAGCCGTGAGATTCGGAGGACGAACGAGGAGGTCAACTGGAGCAACTACCGCCGCGGCTTCAACTTCCGCAATGTTTCGCAGGGCGGCCATTTGCTCGGTCTGAAGGGGCTCAGGCTCACCGGTCGCTATCGGGTGAAGCCCTACCTGACCGGCGGCTATTCAGCTCTCAACGCCACCGACCTACCGCTCACCGAGCGCTCCGGCGACTACGGCATCGAGGATTTCAAGGTCCAGCTGTCCCCGAACTTGACCGCCGACTTGACGGTCAACACCGACTTCGCCCAGGTCGAGGACGACGAGGAGCGCGTCAATCTCACCCGCTTCCCGTTGTTCTTCCCGGAGCGACGGGAGTTCTTTCTGGAGGGGTCGGACAAGTTCGCTCTTGGCAGCAGCGGAGGTCGAGGAGGGGGCGGGGACAGCGGAGCGCTGCTCTATCACTCGCGCAATATCGGGCTATTCGATGGAACTCCGGTCGCCATGCGGTACGGCGCGAAATTGACCGGAAAGATCGGCAACACGAGCATCGGCTTCATCAACGCTCAGACGGGCGACAACCGCGAGATCGGCTACACCGGAAACAACCACACCACGTTGCGGCTCAAGCAGGACATCTTCGATCGCTCGTCGGTTGGCGTGATCCTGACCAACGTTCAGGGTGGCGGTGAGCACAATCGTGTCGGTGGTATCGACGCCAGCTTCCGGTTCTTCGACCACATGAGCGTGCGTGGTTACGTTGCGCAGGCGCGCGATTCCGAAGTCGACAAAGTGCAGTACGTGGGCGCTCTTGACGCGGGTTGGGACAGCGATCTGTGGAGCGCCCAGGCGAGCGTTAGTTACGTCGATCCCGACTTCGCCACCGACATGGGCTTTGTCCGGCGGCACGACATGGTGCGGCAGAGCTATCGCCTTGGCTGGAAGCCTCGACCAAGCTGGTCGTGGATGCGGCAGATGATGTTCTTCACCGTGCTCGAGTACGTCACCGACATCAACGGCAACCCCGAGACCCGGGAACATACTCTCTGGACCCGCTATCAACTGGAGTCGGGCGATTCGGCAAGCGTCATGGTACAGCGCTCCTTCGAGCGTATCCGAGAGCCGTTCGAGGTATCGGATCAGGCGGAGATCGGCGCCGGCGACTACCTCAGCAATGAGTGGCGCGTGTCGTTCGAGTCGTACCGGGCGAGACGGCTAAGCGGTCGCGTCAACGCCAGCGGCGGCGGCTTCTTCGGCGGCACGCGGAGTTCCTACGGCGGTAGCATGAGCATGCGGTTCAACGAGAAGCTGTCGCTGTCGCCGCGCTACGACTTCAACCGCATCGAGCTGCCCACAGACGCCTTTGACACCCACGTGGCCAGCATGGGGGCATCGTATAACTTCACTGAGCGCTGGCTGACGAGCGCCCTGGTGCAATACAACAGCATTGCCGAGCGGCTCTCGATCTTCGCGCGGCTGAACTTCATCCACCGCACTGGCGACGATCTGTTTCTGGTCTACAAGTCGACGGTGCGCTACGATCCGGAGTTCTATGGTCTACTGGACCAGGCCGTGATCGCCAAGATGACACGGTCGTTCGACTTCTAGCCGCATCCCGATCCAGACTCGCGAAGCTGTCTCCTTGCGTCGAAAACCGCTAGCCCTGCGCTGCTTGCTCGCCTGTGTGCTGCCACTCTCAGTGGCGCACTGTGCGTCGACGGCGGCGCCTGTACTGGCGCCGCTGCCGCGCGGCGATGATCCCTCGCTGGTGGTGATCATCTCCATCGACCAGGCGCGGTACGACTATCTGGTGCGATTCCGATCGCTATTCACCGGCGGTCTAGCTCACCTGCTCGATTCCGGCGCCGTGTTCACCGACGCGCATCAGAACCACTCGATGACCGCGACCGCTCCGGGGCACGCGACGATCTCGACGGGTCTCGAGCCGGCGCGCTCGGGTATCGTCGGCAACGACTGGTACGACCGGCTGCAGAACGTCTCAGTTTACTCTGGCGGGCCGGCGGGCCAGCGCTCGCCGCTGTTGCTGGAGGGGACGGCGATTGGCGACTGGATGAAGGCGGCGGACCCACGCTCGAAGGTGCTCACGGCCAGCATCAAGGATCGCTCGGCGATCATGCTGGGGGGGCAGGGCGCCGACGGTGCCTTCTGGTATGACGGCACCTACGGTTTCTGGACGAGCAGCAGCTTCTACGGGACCTCGCTCCCTGATTGGCTGGTCCAGTTCAACCGGGAGGAACGGCTCAACCGCTTCTACGGTACCCCCTGGGAGCCACTCACCGACGCGCGCCTCTGGCCCGAGGTCGATGTCGAGCATGTCGACACCGGGGCCTTTGCACGCGCTTTCCCGCACGTGCTCGGTTGGTCGAGTCCGATACCGGGCGCATCTTTCTACGGGCGGATTCCGAACAGTCCGTGGGGCGACTGGTATCTGGCCGAGCTGGCTCAAGCCTTGATCGTCAACGAGGATCTCGGGGCCGATGGCAGTGTCGATCTTCTTGGCCTGTCGTTCTCCTCGCTCGACTACGTGGGACATTCGTACGGGCCCAACGCCCCGGAGACCCTCGACATCCTGGTGAATCTCGATCGCCGTCTCGCCGAGCTCCTGGAGTTCATCGACGAGCGCGTCGGTCTTGACCACGTGCTGTTCGCGCTGAGTGCTGATCATGGCGTTCAGGTGATGCCGGAATACGTTGCGCGCCGCGGGGTGGAGGGGGAGCGACTCGACGGTGCCGACCTTCTCTGCGTCCAGCAGGCGGGCGCGCGATTACGCGAGCGGCTCGGCGACCATGCGTGGATCGAGTCGAGCTACTACCTCGACGAAGCGGTGATCGCCGCGCAGGAGCTCGACAAGGCGGACGTGGAGGCGGAGTTGGCCGCGATTCTGAGCGCCTGTCCGATGGTCGAGCGTGTTTGGACGTCGGCCGAGCTGATGGACGAGGCCCCGTCCGCCGATCTGCAGACGCAGCGATATCGGAACAACTACTTTCCGGGTCGGAGTCCCGACCTGGTTGTCCAGTTCCACGATTACTTCTTGGACGATCAATCGATGGGTACGACCCACGGAACGGTGTTCGACTACGACTCCCACGTGCCGATGATCGTCGCCGGGCCCGGTGTGGCGGCTGGCGAGCACCACGAGCGCGCCGCCACCGTTGACATCGCCCCGACCCTGGCCGGCTTGCTTGGAATCGATGCCCCCGCCGACCTCGACGGCCGCGACCTCAGCGCGCTACTGCGCACCGGCGGGGGCCAGTAGCAGCCCCGCCACAGTCACTGCACGGCCTGCTGGTTGCCTACTCGACGTTCCAGCTGGTGCGGGTTGGTCGCGACTGCGTGCAGTTGATGCGATCGGTCATGCCCGCCGCCATCGTCGAGCAGGCCATCTCGGCCGCTGTGCGGATCGCCTCTTCGCGGGTCGATCCCGAGGCCACACGGCACTCGGTGCGTCCGTTGAAGGTAAAGCAGATCTCGCCCGTGACCCGTGCGAGGCCCAGGCTCGAGTACACGATCAGCGCCAACAGGCCGGCGACGAGCGCTCCGACCGCCACAAACAGCATCCTGCGGCTACCCATTGCACGATGATACAGTCAACCTGCTCCCAGCAACGGCTGGTGTCTTCGGCGCGCACCGCTGCCGGCGTCTCTGGCAACAACGGATGACCTCGATGCGCACGACTCTCGCAGCGCTGCTGCTGTTGGCTACCCTCCCATTCGAGACCAGCGCCGGTCCGGCGCAGATGGACGAGACCGAGGCCTGGACTCGGTTCCGCGGTCCGAACGGCTCCGGCGTTGTCGACACCGGCGCGCTTCCCACCAGCTTCGGGCCCGACACCAACGTTATTTGGAAGACCGAGCTGGCCCCGGGCCACTCGTCGCCGATCCTCTCGGAGCGGCGCATCTTCCTGACGGCTACCGACAATGACCACCTGATGACCATAGCGCTCGATCGCGAGAGCGGTGAGGTGCTCTGGCAACGCCAGGCTCCGCGACCTCGAACCGAGTTTTACGACTACCGAAGCAACGCCGCCGCGCCGAGCCCCGCCGTTGGTGATGGCTCGATCTACGTGTTCTTTCCCGACTTCGGCCTGATGTCGTACACGTTCGAGGGCGAGGAGCGCTGGCACGTGCCGCTCGGTCCGTTCAACAACATCTACGGAATGGGCGCCTCACCAGTACTCGTTGGGGACAAAGTGATCCTCGTATGCGACCAGAACGTAGGGTCGTTCATGGTCGCCGTACATAAGGACACCGGCGAGGTCCTCTGGGAAGTTCAGCGGCCCGAGGCCAAGAGCGGCCACTCCACGCCAGTGCTATGGGAGTCGCCGGAGGGCGAAACGCAGCTGATCTTGCCAGGCTCCTTCCTGCTCGACTCCTATGATCCGGACACCGGCGAGAAGATCTGGTGGGTACGCGGACTCTCGTTCGAGATGAAGTCGACGCCGGTAATCCTCGATGACATCGCATACATCAACGGCTACGGGGCGCCGATCAACCAGCCGGGCAATCAGGTGTTTCTGCGCCCATTCGGCGAGGTTGTCGCAGAACGTGACGTCGATGGCGACGGCGTGATCAACCCCGAGGAAATGCCCCAGAACCGCGCTCGGAATTGGTTCGGTCTGGCCGACCTGGACGTCGACGGCTCGCTCGATTCGGAGGAATGGGCCTACCTGCGAGCCGCTCTGGAAAGTCGCAACGGCATGTTGGCGATCCGCATGGGCGGTCGCGGTGACATGACCGATGAGAACCTGATCTGGGAGTACAACCGCGCCGTCCCGCAGCTACCCTCGCCGCTCATCTACAACAACGTGCTGTACATGGTGAACGATGGCGGCATCGTCACGTCGTTCGATCCGCAGACCGGCGAGGTGATCAAGCAGGGTCGCCTCAAGGGTGCTGTAGACCAGTACTATGCGTCGCCGATCGCCGCCGACGGCAAGGTCTTTATGCTGTCGGAGCTCGGGATGCTCTCGGTGCTCGAGCCGGATGGCGGCCTCGATCCGATCACCGTGTCGGATCTTGACGACCTTTGCTACGCCACTCCAGCGATAGCTGACGGTCGAATCTACGTACGCACTCGAGGCACGCTGTATGCCTTCGGTCTGAGCTGAAGAGCTGCCCTCAATCGGCCCGCAATGCAACGACCGGGTCGACGCTCGAGGCACGAATTGCCGGCAGCCAGCTGGCGACCAGCGCCACCAGTCCGAGGACCGCTGCGACGCCGGCGTAGGTCGTCGGGTCGTTGCTATTGACCTCGTACAGCAGCGACGTCAACACACGACTTACCGCGACTGCCGCCCCCAGGCCGATGACAATCCCGACGGCGGCCAGAACGAGGCCCCGACGAACGACCATCGCCTGAACGCCGCCTCGCGAGGATCCCAGCGCGATGCGCACGCCAATCTCCTGAGTGCGCTGGCTGACGATGTAGGAGATCACGCCGTAGATCCCTATGGCTCCGAGCAGCAGGGCCACTCCGGCGGCGATGCCGAGCATCAGCAGGGTGAACGAGGTACGCGACAGCGAATCGCTGACGATTCGATCCAATGGTTGCATGTTGGCGATCGGCAGCCGTGGATCGATTTCCCATATCGCGTTGCGGACGGCCGTCGCGAGCGCGTCAGGATCGCCAACGGCTCTCACTACCAGATCCATCCCGCCCGGGACGCTGATCTCATCGATAGGCCCCGACCGCAAAGGGAAGTACGCGGTCTCTGCCGTCGGCTTCTCGAGGGATTCGTGTCGCACGTCCCCCACCACACCGACGATCTGATACCACTCCTCCTCTTCACTCTCGCCAATGCGCTTGCCCAGGGCACTCTCGTTGGGCCACCAGTGGCGCGCCAGTGACTCGCTCACAACCGCGGCACGGTAGTTGTCGGCGGCGTCCGTGGCGACGAACTCGCGACCCTCGAGCACCGGGATACCCAGGGTGGCGAAGAAGTCGGGGGGAACGGCTCGGCGGTCGGCGAGCGGCGGCAGTGCATCGTCTTGTCTCGGATGATCTTCAATGCTGATGTCGCCTGACGAGATCCTGCCACTGAGCGGCAAGTGAGACGTTGCCGATACGGATACGACGCGCGGTATCGTCGCGACGCGCTCGAGGATCGCTTCCCAGAAAACGGCCCGCTGCTCCGCGTGCGGGTATTCGGCGCCCGGCGGAGCGAGCCGCACCGTCAGCACGTCCGCGGACTCGAAACCAGGATCCACGCTGCGCAACGCGCGGAAGCTGCGGATCATGAGGCCTGATCCAACCAACAGCACCAGTGCGAGTGCCACTTGCGCCACGACCAGCACATTGCGCATTCCAAGCGCTCGGCTTCCCGTCGTGGCACCGCGGCTGCCCTCTCGAAGCCGCATGGCAATGTCGCCGCTGCGGCTGCGAAGCAAGGGCACGCAGCCAAATAGCAGGCCGGCAATCAACGACGTGCTGAGAGTGAACAACAAGACCGTGGTATCGACAGTGATCGCGTTGACTCGCGGGATCGATACCGGGGTGGCGCTGGAGAAGCCGCGCACCGCTGCCAGCGCCGCGCCAAGCCCGACGATACCGCCGCCGCACGACAGCAACATGCTCTCGGTCAGGAAGAACCGTGCCAAGTCGACTCGGCGGGCGCCCAGAGCGGCTCGCAGCGTTACCTCACGCCGTCTGGATTCAGCTCGTACCAGGAAGAGGTTGGCAACGTTGGCGCAGGCGATCAACAGGACAAGGCCGACGGTGCCCAGAACGACCCACAGTGCCCGCCTGATATCACCAACGACCATTTCCTTGAGTGGCGTGAGCAGTGGCGCGAAGCGCGCCTGCTCGAGTGTCGCCTCCGAGAAGGTGTCGGGCAGCGCCTCGCTGAACCGAGCTACCAGGGCAGCCTATTCTTCGAAAGCCATCTCGAGGGTCACCCCGGGCGCCAGGCGGCCGATGCCGGGTACGTTGAATGATCCCTCGTCGAGGTTGGCGGGGTCGAGCTCGAGCGGTCGCCACACACGGGTCTCCTCGGACGGATACATGAACCCTTCCGGCATGATGCCGACGATGCGGCGCATGATGCCGTCGAGCTCCACGGTTTGGCCGACGATCGACTCGTCCGCACCGTATCGGCGCTCCCACAGCTGGCGCGCGAGTAGGGCGACAGGCTCTGCTCCAGGAGCGGCGTCGGCGTCGGTAAACGGGCGGCCGATCGACGGCAACACCCGCAGCGCGTGCAGCACCGAAGGCGTGATCCGCGCGCCTGCTACCTGCTCCGGCTCCTCATCTCCAACGATGTTCACGCGCTCCTCGGTGTGCATTCCGAGTGACTCGAACGCCTGCTGGTTGTCATTCACGAAAACGTACGAACCTTCCGAAAACGGCACCCTCGGGAAGCCGATGCCGGGCGCCTCGTACAGCACCATCACCAGCCTGTCCGGTTCCGGGAACGGCAACGGCTTCAGCAAGACCGCGTTGACCACTGAGAAGATCGCCGTGTTGGCGCCAATACCGAGGGCCAGTGTGAGAACTGCGGCGCCGGCGAACAGCGGACTGTGACGGAGGCTGCGCAGGGCAAGGCGTACATCGGCGAGCGCGCGTCTCATGGTGAACTCCTCTTTCCATACCCAGAGGGCGTCGATGTGTGCCCACAAGGCGCGGGCGAACAGGTGCTTCGTGCCACGCTCATCGGCCACCGCGCGGCTGTAGGCGTAGGTCATCTCGGCCTCCCACTCGCGCCTCCAGCTGGGACGCCGCAGGCGTGGAACCAACCGAGCAGCCCACCACAGCACGTGCCGATAGACGGTCGGCAGTTCGACAGCGCGGTACCGATGGGGTGGGGAAGTCACGGGCGATCTCCTCAGATCGTGGCGCGGTGCTTGGCGGCGCCAGGGAATAGCTCGACGACGCGCGGGAACCGTTGCAGCGCCGCGCTCAGTGCCTCCAGACCCGCTGCGGTGAGCTCGTAGTAGCGTCGTGGCGGCCTGCCGTCGCCGTAGGCTGCTTCCTCGTCCTCCCAGAGCCCCACAAGGAATCCTCGTGTCTCCAGGCGCCGCAGGATCGGGTACACGGTGCCGTCCGGAAGTCCGGTGGCGTCCATGATGTCGAAGCCGTAGCGATGGCCATGGGAGATGGCTGCAAGGGCCATCGCCGTGGGATAGGTGAACATGATCTTCATGGGTCGGTGTTCCTCGATGACCTTGTCTACGGCTATATAGGATCCTAGGTTTCAATCTAGCATTCTATATAGCCGAGGCACCCGCGGTTGGAGGGTCCTGTCGATACGAGCCCTAGGCGACCTCGCGGAGGATCGCTCCGGAGGCGAACCCGGCGCCGAAGGCGACGTCGATCTCGATCCCGTGTTGCGGCGCGCCGTTGGCTCGCGCGGCGGGATCGAGGTATCCGAGCGGAATCGATGCTGTCGACGTGTTGCCGAAGTGGACGATGCCATTCGTGTAGACGCGGTCGAGCGGCAACCCGAGTTTGCTGGCCACGCTCTCGATAATGCGCAGGTTGGCCTGATGAGGGTAGACGAAGTTGATGTCCTCGAGGCTCACCGGGTCGGGGTTGTCGCGGTTGTACTTGTCCACCACGGTGTGGATGTCGTTGACCATCGTGCGCACCGCCACGCCGTACACCTTGCGGCCGCTCATGTGCAGGTAGGGTCGAACGCCGCTCTGTTTGTTCGAGAACGACTCAGGGACACGCGGGTCCCATTGTGTCTCGAGCACCGAGTCGGAATAGAGGTAGTCACCGTAGCGTCCGTCGGCGTGGGTGTGAATCGCCAGGATCCCGCCGCGATCTACTTGGCGGAGAACCACGGCGCCGGCACCGTCGCCGAGCAACACGCACGTGCCGCGGTCTGTCCAGTTGGTGATGTGCGAGAGGCCATCCACGCCGATCACCAGCGAGATCAGGTCCTCCCCGTCGCGTACCTTCGAGACCCAGATCTTGTTGTACGCTTCTTCGACCGCGTAGATAAAGCCGGCGCAGCCAGCAGAGACGTCGGCGGCCGATGCGTTGAAGGCGCCGATGGCGGCCTGTACCTGCGTTGCAAGACTGGGGAAGCGTGCCCAGGTGTTTACCCCGACTCGGATGTCGCCGATCTGCTCTGGCGCTATCTGTGCGTCGTCGAGCGCCTGCCGCGCAGCAGCCACCGCCATGTCGAGGATGGTCTCATCCTGCGCCAGAATGTGGCGCTCACGGATACCGGTGCGCCGCTGGATCCACTCGTCGCTGGTGTCGACGATCCGCTCGAGGTCGTTGTTGGTGAGGACCGTCGGCGGCACGTAGGCACCGAAGCCTACGTAGCCGATGGGCAGATCCGGCTTCATGTCGGCCTGTAACCGGGGCGTACGCGCACCCTCGGTTGGTTACCGCGCGGGATGAGAGCATTGCGCGGATGAATAGGAGGTCAGGAAATATTAGGTATGGCGTGGAGGGTCCTACCCTTTACGCCTGGCTGTCAATAGGTGACCCGCGCCGAGCCCAGCCCCATGCGAGTTCTTGCCGGGCCGGCTAGCGAACTCCGGTCTCGAACTCGACCGCCAGCTTTACGTCCTCCTCCGACCCCATGTAGAGCGGTACGCGCTCATGCAACTCGGTGGATTGCACGTCCAGGATGCGCTCTGTCCCGGTCGACGCCATGCCGCCGGCTCGTTCGATGACCAGCCCCATGGGGTTGGCCTCGTACATCAGGCGCAGCTTGCCGCCCGGTGCCTTTTGCGTGGCCGGGTACATGAACAGCCCGCCGTACAGAAGCGTGCGATGCACGTCGGCCACCATCGAGCCGATGTAACGACCCGAATAGGGCCGCCCCGTTGCCTCGTCCTCCTCTTGCAGGTAGTCGAGGAAGCGCCGGGTCGATTCGAAGAAGACGTTCCGGTAGCCCTCGTTGACGCTGTAGGTTTTGCCCTTTTTCGGAATCTGGATTCGCGGATGCGAGAGCAAGAACTCGCCAATGCTCGGATCGAGCGTGAAGCCGTATACTCCGTCACCCGTGGTGTAGATCAGCATGGTGCTCGAGCCATAGAGGATGTACCCGGCTGCTACCTGTTCGGATCCCTTGCGCAACAGGTCCACCAAGCTGCCGTGTCCGGGCTCCGTGGTACGGCGGTAGATCGACCAGATCGAGCCAATCGATACATTGGCATCGATGTTCGAAGACCCGTCCAACGGATCGAACAACAACACGTACTCACCGGTGGCGAACTTGTCAGGAATGGCAATGGGGTCGTCCACTTCTTCCGAGCCCATGAGACACAGCATGCCACCGTGATCGAAGTTCTTGATAAAGCACTCGTTGGCGAACTCGTCGAGCTTCTGCACCCGTTCACCCTGCACGTTGGTCGTGCCGGTCTCGCCGAGGATGTCGACCAGCCCTGCTTTGTTGACCTCGCGGGCAATGAGCTTGCCGGTGAGCGCAATGTCATAGAGCAATCGCGACAGGGCGCCGCTGGCGTCGGGGTGCTGTGCCTGGTGATCGAGAATGTGTCGCTCGATCGTGACGATCTGGTTGGGCCGCGTGACGATGGGGGTCTTTATTGCTGCGGCCGGCTGACTGGGCATGAGTTTCCTCCGAGTGTCGGCTGACGCCAGGCACCCTACGCTGCGGATGCGCGTTCACGCAATTCTCGCCTGCCGCCAGCGGAAATCAAGCAGGGCGGCCCGTCTCATCTGCTGCGTACGGGCGATCAGGTCATGATCCGCCCGCCCGAGTGACGGACTTGGTCCATGGCGAGCTTGTTCTCAGGCGCCCATTGGCGCATCGCGCAGTGCCGCATATGCCTGGAGCGCGATGCAAGCTCGGGGATTATTCCGGCAACGGCGCAGCTCGACGTCGACGGTTGCTATGTGGCCGTGGCAAGAGTCCTCGACGAGGCGAGCGTGGAAATCGAAGCCGCGGGCGCCCGTCTGGATGGGGAGGAGCGATTCGTCGAGCAGTTTGTTGGCGAGTGCTTGTTGCTGACGCAGGGAATGTTCCGCGCCATGTACACGGAGCGTTCCCCGCGGGCTCTATGCCGGGTTGCCGATCGCCTCGGCGCCCGTGCCGTTGGCCTCAGGGAGCATCTTTGGGCGCGTCTAGAGCGAGTCGCCTAGCCGAGACTCGGCTCGGATGGTTAGGCAAGCCGTTGATCGAGGCGGCATACTGGGCTTCATGAATCTGTGTCGCACTGACGTGAGCCGGGCATCTTCGACCGGAGAGATAGGCCCACTCGGGAAGGGTCGCCCCTGGCGCGCCTGCGGCCTGCTCCTCGCGATCAGCGCCGCTGCCGCGGGCTGTTCAAGCGCCGCGGGCAGCGGTGACGAGCCGATGTTGGCAGGCGTCGATGCGTCGGCGCCCGCTGCAAGCGCGCGGCCGGCGGCCCCTGTCGATGCAGAGACCACCTCGGGCGCCCAAGCGGCCGGCGGCACGCGCCGACAGACCTATGAGGTAGTGAGGACTTACCCGCACGATCCGGGAGCGTTTACTCAGGGTCTAGTGTTTCACAACGGTTATCTCTACGAAGGTACCGGCCGGCGTGGTGAATCGTCGCTGCGTAAGGTCGAGCTGGAGAGCGGCCGGGTGGTCGAGTCGGTCGATCTGGCCCCGATGTTCTTCGGGGAAGGGATCGTCATCTTCGGGCAGCGCATCTACCAGCTCACATGGCAGTCGGGCACGGGTTTCGTATACGACCTCGAGAGCCTCACCGTGTTGGGGCAGTTCCGGCAGTTCACGCAGGGGTGGGGCCTGACCCACGACGGTGTACAGCTCATCCTGAGCGACGGGAGCGCGCAGATCTATTTCCTCGATCCCGAGACCGTCGCCCCAGTGCGCCAGATCGAGGTGCGTGACCAAGGGCGCCCGATAGACCAGATCAACGAGCTCGAATACATCGACGGAGAAATCTACGCCAACGTCTGGCATAGCGACGATATCCTGCGGATCTCTCCGCGCACGGGTGAGGTGCTGGGCAGGATCGACATGTCGGGCATTATCGATGATGCGCTGGTTCGCGATCCCGAAGCGGTGCTCAACGGTATTGCCTACGACGCGGCAAGCGGACGCACATTCGTGACCGGCAAGCTCTGGCCACGACTGTTCGAGGTGCGGTTCGTCAGCCAGCGCTGATCTGTGGCAATTGACCGGCAGGCTGGGTCGCGCACTATCTGCGGCGCGCGGCTCAGATCGATCCTTCGGTCTTGGCGAAGGAGGAGTCCTTGTCGCCGCCAAACCGATAGCCGCCGCTGAAGCCGATCTTCTTGTGTTCGATTGCGAGCACCTGTGAGCTGTTGATCACTACCGTGGCCGGCTCACCGTCGATCGAGGCGGCTTTGCGCGGTAAGAGCTCCACAAACTTGCCGTCGCAGAGAAAGCGTGCGTCGTCCGCCTCGATGACCGTGTCGTCGCAGAGCTCAACCTCGTAGCGCGCCATGGGGCGAGACTTTAGCAGGCGAGCCCATCAACGCCATCAAGGTGGCGGTGGCGACGCTGGTGGATCGGCTCGACGAGCTGCAGACGGGCAGCGTTACGAGCGGCGATGCTAGCGGGATCTGCTGGCGCCCCGGGGCGAGCGACGAACGACCGCGACAGCGAGCTCGCGACGCAACTCGACCGCCGTTCGGATGACTGTCCAGCCCGACCAGAGCGCCAGTGCGGCGAGCGACAGCGGGAAGATTTGGTTCAGCATCTGCTTGCCTTTCAATTCCCGGGTCGTCGAGCCCCCCGTGCTCCGGCCCGACGACCCGGGCTTCGTAGTTGCCGTTTGCCTTCTTCCCTTTGTTAGACGCGCGACCACCGGGTTCGGTTGCCCCCGTCACCTATTTATTCGCCAAAATGGCGCAAGAAGTTTCAGCATTTCGTGTTTCGATGAACTTTCGACAAGCGCAACTATCGGGTCGCGACCTGTTCAGGTCGGTCGTAGCGTAGGCTTCTCGCTGACAACAAGATCCGAGAGGAACCCGATGAGCGCAGACTATCGTCGCATCCAGGAGGCCATCCGATACCTGCGGTTTCATGCCTATGATCAGCCGCAGCTAGACGACGTGGCAGGCCACGTCGGGTTGAGCAAGTTCCATTTTCAGCGCCTGTTCCGGCGCTGGGCCGGTGTGTCACCGAAGCGGTTTCTGCAGTTCGTCACGGTGCAGCACGCCAAGAGGGTGTTGCGTGAATCGGCCTCGGTGCTCGAGGCATCGTTCGAGACCGGACTTTCGGGGCCGTCCAGACTCCACGACCTGTTCGTTAGTGCCGAGGCGGTGACTCCCGGTGAGTACAAGTCGGGCGGTGCCGGTTTGGAACTGCGATATGGATTGCACGACTCCACCTTCGGCGAGTTCCTGATCGCCGCGAGCGATCGTGGGATTGCGGCGCTGGCGTTCATCGACGACCGGGGAAGCGATGCGGCGGTGGACGATCTTGCCGCCGACTGGTACGCGGCGGCGTTGCTACGAGACGATGCCGGCACGGCGATGGCGGCGCACCTGGCGTTTGCTTTCGATCGCCACGACGCGCCGCTTCGATTGCTGCTGCGCGGCACCAATTTCCAGATTCAGGTATGGCGGGCGCTGCTGGAGATACCGCAAGGATCCGCCGTTTCGTACGGCGACGTGGCAACAGCGATCGGTAGGCCCGGTGCGCATCGCGCCGTGGCCAGCGCTGTCGGCAACAACCGAATTGCGCGTCTGATTCCCTGTCATCGTGTGCTGCGCGCCAGTGGTGACTTTGGTGACTATCGCTGGGATCCGGTGCGCAAGGTCGCGATGCTCGCATGGGAGGCGGCGCACCTGAGGGCTGCTGTGCATGCCTGACAGCGAGGTGCTGGCGACGCTCCTACGCTTGCGTCAGGTGGTATCGGCAATGGGCGAGCAGATTGCCGCCGGGCCGGTTTCCGAGCCGCAAACTGTCGCCGAGGTGCGCGCACGGATCAGCGGTCTCTTCGACCTCTCGAGGCCGAGCTCGCCGGACGAGCTCGTCGAACGGATCGTCGAGCGGCTGGCCGCGGACACCGTGCAGGTAACCCACCCACGCTACTTCGGGCTGTTCAATCCCGCCGTGCCCCCGATCACGGTGGTCGCCGACGCGTTGGTGGCGATGTTCAATCCACAGCTTGCTGCCTGGGAGCACTCGCCGGCGGCGCAGGAGATGGAACGTCTGGTGCTCGGCGCGCTGGGCGGCCTGGTCGGTCTGGACCTGGACGGCGGCATGGCCCACTTCACCAGCGGCGGCGCCGAGGCCAACGGCACCGCCACGCTGGCGGCGTTGGTTGCGGCGTTCCCGGACCTTCCGGAGACGGGGCTGCGAGCGCTGCCGGCGCAACCCACGCTCTATCTCTCCGGGCAGGCGCACGACACCTTCGTGAAGATCGCCGTGGCCTCCGGGCTGGGTCGGAGGGCGGTGCGCCGGGTACCGGTAGACGATGATTTCCGGATGGACGTCGCGGCGTTGCGTGACCAGCTGCGGCGCGACCGAGCACGGGGCGAGCAACCGTTTCTGGTGGTCGCGACCGCCGGCACCACCTCGACGGGGGTCATCGATCCGCTGGAATCGATCCTCGAGGTGGCGCGTGAGCAGCATGTTTGGATGCACGCCGACGCCGCCTGGGGAGGAGGCGCGCTGTTGTCGGAGCGCCTGCGCCCGGCGCTTGTCGGCATCGAACGGGCCGATTCGATGACCTGGGACGCCCACAAATGGCTGTCGGTGCCGATGGCCGCGGGTATGTTCTTCAGTCGCCGGCCCGAAGCGGTGCGCGCCGCATTCGACGTTCAGGCGACGTATGTGCCGCCCAGCCCTGCGGGAGCCGACGACCCGTATACGGTGTCGTGGCAGTGGAGTCGTCGGTTCATCGGGCTCAAGGTGTTCATGGCTCTGGCCGAGGTCGGGCTGCCAGGCTACGCCGAGCGCGTCGAGCATCAGGCTGCCATGGGTGATCGCCTGCGAGAACGACTGCGGGAATCAGGGTGGCTGTTGTGCAATCGCACGCCACTACCGCTTGTCTGCTTCAGCCATCCGCGGATCGAATCCGGCGGCGCCACGGCTTCCGAGCTGGTAGCGCGGGTGATTGCTTCTGGACAAGCCTGGGCCTCGACGATTCGCCTACCCTCGGGGTCGGAGGTTGTTCGAGCTTGCGTCTGCAACTATCGCACCGGTCCCGACGACATCGATGCCTTGGTTCGTACGTTCGACACGGCGCTGTCTGCGGCCGGCAGCTCGGGCCCGTAGCGCCTGTCCCTTCCGCCTGGCTAGGCGCCTGGCGACCTAGATCTCCTCGTCCGGTAGCCACCGGTAGCGGGCCATGTCTACCCGCCCGTCGCTCCCGAAGCACACACTCTCTGCCTCGAGCCGACGCCGCTGGAGTCCACCTGTCGCTCCCGTTACGCGATCCGCCGAGCATTCTCCGCGTACGTTCACCACGCGGTGCCACGGCACATCGTCCGGACAATCGTGCATGGCCCAGCCGACGGCACGCGCGGTCAGCGGCCGGGAGTGAAGCACCGCTACTTGCCCGTAGTTCATCACCCGTCCGGCGGGGATCTGGCGCACGATCTCCCATACCTCGTGCCAGGCACTCTGCTCGCCCTCGTTCACCGGCCGCCACTGCTGCCGACTGTGCTACCGGCCACTAGCGCTCGGCCTTGAGCGCTGGCAAGAGCGGGACACGCAAGGTACCGATCACCGCGACCAGGCTTGCCGTCATGCCGACCACCAGCACCGCGCCAAGCGTCGGCAACAGCGTATTCCACGGCAGCTCGGCTGCAGCCAGCGCAAACCGCGGAGCGATTGCCAGCAGCGCCGATACGCTACCGATCATCGTGCCAACGGCGAGCAGGAAGGCGCTCTCGGCGAGCACCATTCGCGACAGAAACGAGCGCCGGAACCCGAAGGCGCGCAGCGTGGCGAGCTCGCCGCGCCGCTCGATCACGTTGCGTACCAGAACGAGGCCGAGCCCGATGGTACCGAGAAGTAGCCCCAACCCGCCCAGTGCCTGAAAGGTCGATAGGTATGTGTTCTGCACTACGAGGAACCCGGCGATCCGATCTGCCGTGCGCGTGACGTCGAAACCAAACCGTTCGAGCCGGTCCTCGAGCGCCGCTGCAACCTCGAGGTCGCTCCCCTCGGGCGCGTCGATGAGGAAATACGAAAAGCCACTTCGGCTGGGGAAGTAACGCAGCAGGTTGGCCTCCGAGATCAGCAGCTCACTCTGAAAGATGCTCTCTTGAACGGTCCCCACCAGTCGTAGCGTGAGTGGCTCGCCACGCTCGTCCTCGATGGTCAGCTCGCTGTCGACGGGTAACTTGAGAATCCACTGCATCGAGTTGGCATCACCGATCGCCGGAACGACTCCCGGGCCCAGGTCGGTGCGCAGTAGCTCCCAGGGGTTGGCATTCACCGTCAGCGTGCTGCTGGTGGCTGCGAAGCGGAAGCCACCGCGGTCGATGAGCGCGTCCGTGACGCCGAGCAGCCGTGGTCGACGCGGCTGATAGAGGTTCAGGCAGCTGGCGTCGTCTCCAGGAACGAGCCGAAGCTGGGAGATTCCCACATCTTCCAGTTGCGTCTCGGCGGTGGCGTCGAAGCCCAGGTCGAATCGCCCGCTGGCATCGTTGAGATTCTGGTGCAACGGTACGTCGGCAATCGCCATGAGCTCGTAACCGCCGGCGCCTTCCTCGATGACGTGTGTCTCGCGGGAGGGGTCGCGCGTGTTGCCGGCCACGGTGACGATGACGAAGCATGCCGATGCGACGAGCGCCACGCTCAGGATGCTTCGGCTCGGGCTCCATGAGCTGCTTCGAACAGCCATGTTGACCGCCGCGAAGCGGGGGCTGCGCAGGCGCCCTCGCGCCCGCCGACACCAGGTCGCGAACGCCGCCAGTCCCGCGGTGAGCAGCAGCGCGCCGATCCCGAATGCGATCCCCGGATTGGACGCCTGGTCGCTGGCGAGCGCGTAGGCGAGTAGGGCGATGGCGGCAGCGAAGCAGGTCGGCGCCAACCAACGGCGGCGCGGTTGCTCTCGGGCCGCGTCGGGCATCCGAGTCAGCCCCGCCAGCAGTCGAGTTGGCGGCATGCGCCGCAGGCGCCGCACCGTCATCCAAATCGACCCGACTGCTGCAATGGCCGAGATAGCGAGGCCGATCGCCAGAGTGGCCGGCAACACGTGCAGGTACAGCAACGGCGAGCCGACGGCAGCTAGCCAGATTGTGCGCAAGCCCCAGAGCATCAGGTTTCCATACACCACCGCGGCCACCAGTCCGACAGCGCCGCCCACCGCCGCCACCAGTGCCCCCTCGGCGAGGAACCCGCCGCGTACCTGCGCGGGCGGGTAACCAACCGCCAGAAGCAGCCCGATCTCCCGGCCGCGCTGCTCGATGCCGAGGCTGAACAGCAGGCTGACGATCATCAATGCCGACACGATGAGGAAGAAGCTGAATGCGACGAACAGCTGACCGAAATCGGTTGCCCCGGCCGCCGCATCGAGGCCCTGGCTCTTGATGTCGACAAACCGGAACCCATAGTCGCTTGGATCGAGTTGCTCCAGGAGCATCGAGCCCAGCTCAGAGGTGAAGGTCGTCACGTCGGAATTCACGGGCCCCGCCACCCGAACCGAAGTGGTGGCGCCATAGCGCGTGCTCCACAAGCGGCGGCCAGTATCCGCAGCGACGAAGGACTTCGGAGTGCCTCGGTAGGCATCCCAGTACTCTTCGTCGACGTCTCGGATGGAGTTCAAGTCGACCGGGAAGGGCGGCTCCCAGTCGGCGATGTTGTCGACACCCTCGATGCCCGGATAGTCCGGAGTGAGATCGGCGTCGACCGCGAGCCCGCGCATCGCAACGGTTCCGGCCACCCGGAAGAGGGCCTCCTCGGTGTGCAGCTGCTCATCGATTCCGACGACGTAGTAGCTCATGCGAAGCTCATCGCCCGCCGATGCGTCGAGCTCGGTCGCGGTCCACTCGTTGAGCAGAATCTCGTCTGCGGCCAACCTAGGCGCCGTCGTTCCGTCGAGCAGCTCCAGGCGTCCGAACGGCATGGAGCCGTCCGCACCACCGACGACGTCTGCGGCCAGTACCATCGAGTAGGGAACTTGGCGACCGTCGAGATGCAAGCCGTTCGACATATAAGCCTGCAGGCGCTGTACCGGCGCCTGGAGATCGCGCGCCGTGGCCTCGATGGTCTCGACGAGCGCTGGTCGAAGGACGAACTCCTGGCTCTCGATCTCGATGAGCTCGGCATTCGCGGGACCCTCGATCGAGCGTAGCTCGATGCCGAAGTCGGCGAGGCTCAGTGCGGTGGCCAGCAGCGGCAGGGGGTCGGTACCGCTGTCGTCGCGGCGATCCAGCAACAGGGAGTTGATGTGTCCCTGCTGCTCGACGGCACGCTGCAGGTCGCCGAGTGACAAGAAGGCGCTCAGCGGCGAGGCCTGATGTGGATTGAGGTCGAAGCGGCCGATTCCGCGATCGGGAACGATCTCGACGAGACTCGTACGTATCGTGCCGACGATGTCCTCCGCCTCACGGCTACCCAACAGCGTGTCGCGAGGCACCTCGCTGCCGAGCCGGAAGCGCACCAGCAGCTGGTCGCCAACCTCGGCGCCGAGTTCGCGCTGCAGCGATGTGTTGATGACGATGGACGGGAACAGCTGCCCGCCGGTGCGAGAGAAGCTCATCACCGGCCGGCCCGAGCCTGCCTGGCTATGGAAGACCGCCGAGGTCGTCGGTTCGTCGAACAAATCGATGAAGGTGTCGTCGATGCCAAACACATTGATCTGCGACGCTCGGGCGCGGCTGTCGGCATGGACGGCGTTGCCGCGGAGCAGAATGGCGCCCGCCACGCGTTCGAACTCAGTGGTGAACGCAGGGAGCGCCACGAGCTCGTCGACGATCTCGGCGCGGAAGAAACGCTCCGCGACCAGCGACGTGTCGATGTGCCCCAGCCGGTCAAGGGTGAGGTCACGGAGGCTGGCGCGAACCGAATCGCCCACCAGCAGAGCTCCGGTCAGCACTGCGGTGCATACCGCTACGGCCAGCGCCACAGCAACGTTGACGCGCCAATGGTGGATCAGGCCTCGTAGCATCGACCTTCCCGCAACTCCAGCCGGCGTCCGAAGCGTTGCGCCAGCTCCGCGCTATGGGTGACCACTACCAGAACGTTGGATTCCTGCTCGTGCAGTTCGAGCAACAATTCCGCTGCCGCGTCGGCGGTTCGATGATCGAGATTTCCGGTGGGCTCATCGCATAGCAGCAGCGCTGGTCGGTTGATCAGCGCTCGGGCAATCGCTACCCGCTGACGCTCCCCACCCGACAGCTGCGCCGGTCGATGATCGAGCCGGTGCGCCAGCCCGACGCGCTCCAGCAGTTGCCGAGCGCGCTCCTCGCCTGCGGGCTTGCCGGAGAACGCCAGCGTCGGGATCAGCGTGTTCTCGAGCACGCTGTACTGTGGTAGCAGGTGATGATCTTGAAACACGAAGCCGATTGATTCGTTGCGGAAGCGCGCCATCGCCGGCTCGCTCAGCGCAAACGGGTCGTGGCTGCCGATCCTCACATCGCCGTCAGTCGGTGGCTCGAGCGTGCCGATGATGTGCAGCACCGTGCTCTTGCCCGAGCCGGACGGGCCCATGATCGCGATCGAGCTCCCGGCCGCGACGTCGAACGACACGTCTTCGAGCACTGGCACGGCCGTGCCAGCGATCTCGAACTCCTTTGCGACGTGTGCGACCTGCAGGTCCAACCGACCTCTCCGTACCCTCGTGCCGGGCTGGTGGACTTCTATTCGATGCTCCCGGCTTCCTGGATTTGATCCGCAATGAACGCCGGGATCTCGATGGCCCGTGGACCCGATTCCTCCATTGCGCAGCACACCGAGGTCATCGAGCCCGTGCCGACGAGACGCTCGCCAACGCGAATCGAGAACCCGTACGTTATTGCCTTGCTCTTCTTGCTCAGCACGCGCAGGTGGATGTCGACCACGTCGTTGAAGCGCGCCGGCGACTTGAACTGTGCCTCGACTGCGACCCGCGGCCAGCCGAGACGAATGCCGTCGTGGTCCATGTGGACGCTCGCACCGAGGGCCTCGATGAAGGCGTGCTCGGCATTCTCCATGAACACGATCAGCCGAGAGAAATGCACGATACCGGCCATGTCGGTGTCTGAGAACTCGACTTTTCGTTGAATCGTCAGCTCGTGCATACCCAGCGCTCGTACTCGCGCAGCGTTGCTGCAGCCATGGCCTCGGCCGAGAACTCACGGTGGACTGCCTGGCGGCCAGTCCGGCCGAGCTCCTGGCCTCGCTCAGGATCGCGCATCAACGCGCTGAGCGCATCTACCAGCGCCTCATTCCCCTCCGGATCCACCAGTACCCCGCCGCCGGTCCATTCGATCAACTCCGGAAAACTGCCGTGTGCCGGTACGATCACCGGCACGGCGCTGGCCATTGCCTCCAGCACGGGCAACCCCTTCGACTCTCGGTAGACTGTCGGAAGGCACAGCACGTCGATCGAGCTCAGGAATCGCATCTTGGCATCGCGATCGACCTCGCCGATCCAATCGACACGGTCGGCCAGCCCCCAGTCGGCTATAAGACGTTGCTGCTCGTCGACGTACGCGGCGTCGCGCGCAGCCATGTACCCGGCAACACGCAAGCGCACGTCTGGGTGTGTCTCGCGTCCCGCCAACTGGCTGAAGGCCGAAACCAGCCGATGCAGTCCTTTTTCCGGACAGAGCCTGGCAAGGAAGCCGATCGTGTACGGCTCGTCGGCAGACCGAATCCGCATCTCGTGCCCCGGCAGGGTGATCCCCAGGGGCACTACGCGAATTTTCTCGGCTGACGTCGCCAGGTAGCTCCGCACATGGTCGGCGTAGTAGCGATTCGGTGCCAGAAACCCGTCGACATCGATGGCGTGCGTTCGCAGCTCCGCTACGAAACGCGTCCTGTAAGGCTCCACCATCTCGTCGATGAAGAGGTCCTCCCCCTGCACGCCGCATAGCACTGGCACCTGAAGCTCGCGCTTGAGCGTCCGCGCCAAGCCCAGCAACAAAGCGTTGGTAATGTGAACGATCTGCGGCTTGAAGTCATCGCGTAGCCACGCGACCAGACGTTCGAGCTCGCTTCGCTGACGGCCGTCTTCGCCGCGTAGCACCGACAAGGCCAGTGCCCCGAGCTCTTTACCCTGGGTGGCGCTTGATCCCGCCAGGCGCGAGACGTTTCTGAGCAGGGCCGGTCGATCGAGTAGCCAGTGCAGGATGGCGGGGCTGTGCCGGAAGAACTTCCAGCGCTGCTCCAAGTATACGTTGACCGCACCATAGAAGACGCGGTCGATACTCACGTCGTCCTCGTCGGTACGGATGGGGGTGTACATGGGGACCAGCGCGGCCTCGTGTCCGTCCTTCTGCAACGCCGCCGCCAACGTGTTGTCATGCAGACAGCTGCCGCAGTACATCCCTGCCGCGCCGGCCGTTATGTAGGCGATCCGCATCTAGTGTGCCGCGCGGTACACGATCGGCTAGCCGGCCGGTGGCGCGATGAAGCGGTTGACGTGCTCATCGTCGGGAGGCTTGGTCAGCAAAGATACGACCACCATCGCCACGCTGGATGCCGCCAGAATGACCGCCACGGCCATGACACCGCTTCCGCCGACGGTGTAGGTCCGGTCGCCCCATCCCTGGTAGAAGAAGTAGCTCCACAGGACCACTACCGTGCCAACGCAGGCGGTGGCGCCCTGTTTGGTGCTGCGCCGCCAAAACAGCGCGCTGACCGCGATCGGTGCCAACGCCGCGAAACCGGTGAACGACCATGTCGCCAGGTCGAAGATGCTCCGGTTCGAGAACAAGAACAGCGTGTAGGTAAACGCCAGGATTCCTGCCACGAACAACCGGCCGGAGAGGATCTGCTGCCGATCCGTGAGGCCGTCGGCATGGCCGTAGTGGCGCACGATGTCCTCGGTGAACATCGTCCCCAGCGACAACACCTGCGAGTCGAGCGACGACATCACCGCGGCGAACACGCCGGCAGCGAGGAGCCCAGCGAGGACCCCCGGTGCGTGCATGGTGATCATCCGCACGAGGATGGAGTTCGATTGCCCACCGACCAGGCCCGGAAAGTCGAGCCTGCCGGCGATTCCGAGCAACACCGGTGGCAGCCAAACTGCCGCGATGCAGAGTGGGTACACCATCACCGTGAGCCGGAAGTTCTCCAAGCGCTTGGCGCTCAGCCAGTGCATGAACATGTGCGGGAACATTGCCGGCGAGAGGGGGATCAACGAGTAGGTGAGCCAGCGTATCGGCGAGAAGTTGCCTTCGCGTACCAACAGCTCTGGTGCCTCGGCGCCGATCCTGCTCATCACCACGCCAAGGCCACCCATGTTGCGAAATACGACGAGGACGGTGGCGGCGCCGAGGATCATGAAGACGATGGTCTGAAAGGTGTTTACCCAAGCGGTTCCACGCAGGCCCCCGAAGGTCACGTAGCTCAGCACGACGATACAGATGACCAGCCCGCCGACCCACTCGGGAACGTCGCCTCCGGTCACCTGGTTGAGCGTCACCCCGCCTGCCATCACGCCAATGAGCAGGTAGGGGATGACCAGACCGACCAGCACCACGAACAGCAGCAGGCCGAGGGCATCCGATTCCCAACGGTCGCGAAAGAATTGCACCTGGGTGACGTAGCCGTGGCGCTTGCCGATCGCCCAAGCACGCGTGCCGATGAAGAAGAAGATCGCCGGGATCACCAGGCCGGATATCGCCGGCATGAAGCCGAACACGCCGATTCCCGCATGGTAAGCCTCGCCGGACGCTCCGAGCAGGGCGAATGCCGTCATATTGGTCCCGAACAGCGACATCAGCAGAACAAACGGACCAATGCTTCGCGTGGCGAGGAAGTAGTCCTCGCCGGTACGTTGGAACAGACGGTGGCTGAAGGCTCCGATCGACAGCACGACCACCATGTAGGCAGCGATGATGGCCAGTGTCATCGATCGTCTCCGGCATCATCGATTTCGAGGTGGCTTGGCCATGCTTGCTTGACGAGCATGTACATCACCACCGCTGTCGCCAACATGTAGGCAAGGTGGTACAGCAGCCCCATGGGGAGCCCGAACCGGACACGACCGTCACTCCAGAGCCACCAATCTGTGTGGAGCACATAGAGGAGCACCAGGAGGCCGTACAGTTTCAAGCGGTTGCCACTCATGCGCACCTCGTCGGACCGTTTCTCAATGGCTTTGGCGCTTGTTGCTCCGGGTGGCCCTAACGGTCGCTGGTAGTTTCCTGAAGTGTGAAGGGCTCATACGCCGGCAACGCGCAGAATTCCTCCATCGACTCTAGCAGTCGGCCGACATTTTTTCTGTATACGTTGCCGATGAACAGGTTCACCAGGTCGTCCTTCATGTCGGGGTAATGCTCCAGGAACTCCGGGAAGCTGAACTCTTCCGAGTAGTAGGCGTAGACGAGCTTGCGCATCGCTTCGACGCCCTGAAGGAACTCCTTGCCGTGTTGCCCGAGCCGTTCGGCCGAGATGTCCTCGTGATTGAACGCGTCGAGGATCGACTCGGCGGCGAACTCGGCACCTTTGAGTGCCAGGAACACCCCCGAGGAGTAGATCGGATCGATGAAGCCGAAGGCGTCGCCGACCAGCAGCCAGCCGTCTCCTGCTACCCGATGGCTAGCGTATGAGAAATCCTTGAGAACTCGTACGTCGTGCAGTTGCTCGGCGCCGGCGATTCTCTCCAGGAGCGCCGGACAATCGGCAGCCTCCTCATCGTAGACCTGCTGCGGGGTGTTAGCGCGGCCCTTGGTGAGTCGTTCGATCGGTCCCACGACGCCGGCGCTGACAACCCCGTCCGGCAGCGGGATGTACCAGAACCACGTGCGCGGCTGGCTCGTGTAGAAGATCAGGGTGGCGCCTTCGTCAACGCCCTCGCCGCGCCATCCACCTCTGTAGCGCGTGAAGAAAGAGCAGTTCATCAGGTTCGTATCCACCTGCCGGAGCTTGAGGCGCTTGGCCAGCAGGGCGGATTGTCCGGTGGCGTCGACCACAACGGTGGCATCGAGGCGATGGGTCGATCCGTCAGCGAAGCGCGCCTCGACACCACGGGCGCGCGCGCCGTCGAACAACACATCCGTGACGCGAGCTCGCTCGTGCACTTCCACGCCGTGCTCACGGGCGTTGTTCAACAGCATCTGGTCGAAGTCGCTACGGTCCACTTGCCAGGTCTGGGCACTCGGCCCCGGCTCCGTCTCGGAGAAGTAGAAGGGCACCGATGCGCGACCGCTCCTGGCGAAGAACTGCACCGAGTGCTTATGGGGGAAGTAGCTGCGCTTCATTTGCTCCAGTACTCCGAGGCGCTCGAGCGTCCAGTACGTGGCCGGCATGAGCGATTCGCCGATGCGAAAACGGGGGAACTGCTCGCGCTCGAGTAGCAACACGCGGCGCCCACCGTCCGCCGTCAACGTTGCAGTTGTCGAACCTGCCGGGCCACCACCAACGACGATGACGTCGTAGGCATCAGCCTTGGGAGACATCAAAACTCGTAGCCAAGACGCAGGGTCGCAGCTACCGGGGTCCCCGGCGTGATCGATTGAGATCCAAAGCCACGAACGAAATAGGCTGAGTCGGCGAGGTTCTGCACGTTGACGCTGATCCGGTAGCGCGACCAGTCGTAGGCCAGCGCGCCCGAGACGATGAGCGCCTCGTCGATGTTGAAGGCATTGTCTTCGGCGATGAACTGGTTGCCGATGTAGCGGGCGCCGAGGCTGATCCCGAGCCCACTATCGAGAGTCTTGCTGACCCAGACGTTGAGCAGGTGCTCGGGAGCGAATGCCGGGCGGTTGCCCGAGTGGTCCAGCGTTTGTTCGAAGGGCACACCGAACGGACTAAAACCAGTAATACGCTCGGCGAACTCTGTCAGCTCGGCGTCGTTGTACGCGTACGATACGACGCCGCGGAAGCCGCGTCCTGGCTCGGCGGCGAGTTCGAGCTCGAAGCCCGACGAGCGCTGATTGCCGATCTGCTGTGTGAACCCGTTGTCGTCGGGAATCGCGATATTGTCGCGGACTAGGCGATAGACTGCGGCGGTCGCCTGCGCGCGACCGTCGAGGATGCGTAGCTTGATGCCAAGCTCCACCTGTTCGCTTTCTTCGGGTACGAGATCCTCGAAGGCCCGCGGTGACGGCGGCGCATAGGAGCGCGAGTAGTTGCCGTAGATCGATACCTCATCGTTCGCTGCCCACGCTGCTCCAAGCATCGGCGACAGCTTGCTGCTGTTGCTCGACCGTCCGGTTCGCTGATCGTCAAAATCGATGTTGTCGAGGCGGGCGCCAGCGAGAACTTGCAGCCGGTCCGCGAAGGTGATCTGGTCGATCGCGCAGGGAGCGATCACGATGCTGCGTGCATCTCCAGCGCCCTGGCTTCCCAGGGGAATCGGCATCGAGCCCGGCTCAACCGGTTCGAACAGGTCTACCGAGGCGAGCAGGAAAGCATCGAGCGCGAACTCGTCGGCGTAGCGCGAGGTCTCGATGCCGGTCAGCAGGCTGTGGTGCACGTCGCCGGTATCGAAGTCGAAGATAGCTTCGAACTGGTTACCCAACAGCGACTGCTGATCGTCGAGCTGGATCTGCGAGCGCGCCACGATCGTTCGGCCGGTGGGCACGAACGCCGGCGAGACCTCGGGAAAGGCGCCGACCAGCAAGGTGCCGTCCGACAGCCAGTCGAGGCCACGGTAGTAGAGCTTGTTGCGGATCCGCACGCTATCGCTGAGACGACCTTCGTAGTCGAGCTGGAAGCGGTAGACATTCTGCTCCGACCGGTCGCTGGCGGCGTTGTAGTCGTTCTCCAGCCGTACGGGCGGTGCTTCGTTGAACAGCAGAGGGATTCCGGCCTCGGGGCTGAAGTCGGCGCGGGCGTACTCGAAGTTGGCGTTGAGCGAGTGCCCATCTGCCAGCTGCCAGGTCAGCGCCGGGTTGACCGCCGTCGCGTTGCTATCACGATTGTCGCGGTACCCGGAGGAACCACGCACCAGGGCGTTGACGCGGAACGCGACGCGCCCATCGGCGGTGCCATGGTTGGCGTCGATCGTACCGTCGAAGGTCGAGAAGCTGCCTCCCGATGTGCTGATACGGAGCCCGCTGTTGGCAAACGGCTGCTTGCGTACCAGGTTCACCGTCCCGGCCAACGGGTTGCTGCCGTACAGAAAACCGCCGGGACCCTTCAGAACCTCGACCAACTCGACGTTGTAGAGCTGGTAAAACGTGGCCTCGGGCTCGGGGGCTCCGTCGGTGAGTATCAGGCTGCTGCTGATGGAATCGAAGCCGCGCGCGACGAAGAAATCGTGGACGCCGCCGAACCCGGGCTGGGTGTTGATACCGCTGACGTTGATCAGCGCGTCGCCGAGAACGTTTGCCTGCTGTTCACCGAAGAGCGCCGCGGTGACCATGCCGACGTTGTTCGGGGTCAGGCGAAGCGGCAGTGGGAGCTTCGACGCGATCGTATTGGCGGTTGGCACCAGCGGCAGGCTTCCCTCCACGAAGATGAACTCCGTAGCGCGGAGCGGCAGCAGCTGCTCTGGCTCGTCCGCCGACGGGGCCTGGGCGACAGCGGCCATCGGAACCGCCAAGAACAGGGCACACAGGGTCATCTTCAAGATGCGCACGATCGGATTCCAGGGTCGGGGATCAGCTTCGCCGGTGACGGTGCGCAACGCACCGCCGTTTTCTCTCGGTTGTTTCGTTCAGGAAATCGTCGCCTCGGTGATCTCGAGAGCCACGAGCTCCTGCTCATCGCGTAGGTACAGGACTCCGTTTGCCAGTGTAGGTGCAGTCCAAGTCCGGCCGCGGAACACCTGCGCCCTTGAGACCTGGAGGTACTCCCCGGGACTGAGCTTGACGAGCGCCAATGAGCCGCGGTCACCCAAGACAATCAGGTGATCATCTGCGTACAGCAATGAGCCTTGTCCGTGCCCGCGTGCCCGCCACATCCTCTCACCCCGGCTCAACTCGATGCACTCCAGCATAGAGTTGTCGAAGCCGTAGATATAGTCGTCGACCAGCACGGAGCTGCTGAACTGGTTCTTCATCTCGCGGGTGCGCCACACGGTTTCCACCCCGCCGGCGCTACCCGGGACGACGCGAAGCAAAGCCGCGCCGACGCCGTAGCCGGAGGAAACGAAGATCTTATCGGGCGGTACGAAGACCGGCGTTGCCGCGTTGACGCCGAATGTAGTTTCCCAAGGCATATCCCACAGGAGCGCACCACTACTGGGATTCACACCGGCGATGCGACGGCCGGTGAAGAAGACCGCTTGTGGTAGACCGCCGATCTGCACCAGCAGTGGCGTTGAATACCCTGGCGGATCTCCCGTGGCTCGCCAAACTTCCTCGCCTGTACGCTTGTCAAACGCCAACAACGCTGCGTCGGGCGCACCGGCCTCGACGAGGATTAGGTTGCCGTACACCTTGGGCGAGGCGGAGAAACCCCAGTTCGGCCCTGCCGCACGATACTCCTCGCGCAGATTGTGCCGCCACCTCGTGGCACCTGTCTCGGCGTCCACTGCGGCGATGATCCCCCGTCCGCTGATCACGTAGACGGTGCCGTCGTCGACTGTCGGAGTGGATCGCGGCCCATCGCCCGAGCTGTTGCGGTACATCTCGTCGATGCGAAGCTGCCACAACTCGTCGCCGGTCGCCGTATCGAAGGTCCCCAGGTACGTGCCGCCTCGCCCGAACATCGTGAAGGCGCGCTCGCCGACAACGGAGATCCCTGAAAACCCCTTGCCGAGGGGCACTCGCCAGATCTCGCGCGGCCCCGACTCGGGCCAGGTGGTCAGGAGGCCGGTCTGTGGCGAGATGCCGTCGGCATTCGGACCTCGCAACTGGGGCCAGTCGTGCGCCGGGCCCGACCTCTGCGCGGCGGCCTCGGCCAGGTAACCCGGCTGGTGTCGCGGCGTCGTGCCGGTCAGAGTCGTCAGCAGTGCGGCCACCGGCATGATGACCATCGCAGCGGCATTGCCGGTCGCGCGGCGGCTCATCGGTTCGCCCCGACTACGTGTACCGAGCGTCGCGATAACGCTCGTCGTAGAGCTCCGGCAACAAGGCGTCAGCCTGCAGCAATCCTTGCCGCGTCAGCTCGACACCGTCGTCGCTGACGCGCAACATCTGGTGCGACCGCAGTCGCTCCCATGCCGGGGCGAAGCGCTCCAGAATATCGACGCCGAACTTTTCCAGGAAATGCGCCCGGCTGAGCGCTCCCCGCTTGAGTTGCAAGATGGTCTCGCGGATCAATCGGTCCTCGGGGCTCGTGACAAAGGCGCGCTCGAGCGGCAGCCTGCCGCTGTCTACCGATTCGAGGTAGTCGCCCCAGCTCGCGGTGTTCTGCACGTGGATGCCGCTCAGATGTCCGAACGAGGACACGCCGGTGCCCAACATGTCGGCCCCCTGCCACAAGGCGTCGCGATAGACGAAGTCGCATCGCTTGTCGGCACGTACCATGGTGTAGGCGCTCGAGATCTCGAATCCGGCTGCGTGCAGCTGCTCGATGGCATAGTCGTGCCATGCGCGTTTCTGCGCCCAGTCGGCCAGCGGCACCGCTAACCTGCCCTCCAGGAACTGCTTCGAGAAGCGGGTGTTGTAGGGCAACTCCAACTGATAGACGGTTACCGAGTCCGGGTGGGTGTCGATCGCCTGCTGCACGGTGTCGCGCCAGCTCTCCCAAGTCTCGCCGATCATTCCGGCGATGAGGTCGATGTTGAGCTGATCGAACGCCAGGTCCCGAATCCAGGGCAGGACACGGAAGATCTCCTTGCTCACGTGAGCGCGGCCATTGAGCTGCAGAATCTCGTCGTTGAAGTTCTCCACGCCGAGGCTCAGCCGGGTGATCCCGAGCTCGCGAACGGTCTCGAGCTTGGTGCGACTGAGGGTGCCGGGCTCACACTCGAAGGTGACTTCGTCGACTTGGTCCCAGGGTAGCGACGCCCGCACCCGGGTCACGAGCTCTCGCAGGTGCTTCGCGGCAACGTAGGACGGGGTTCCGCCGCCGAAGTACACGAACCGTAAGGGGCGTCCGGCGATCGCCGCGGCGCCGGCGTAGCGATCGATCTCTTGGGCGATCGCATCGCAGTAAACCTCGACCTCATCAGCGTTCTTGTCCGTATAGACACGGAAATAGCAGAACTTACAGCGCTTGCGGCAGAACGGGATATGCAGATACAGCCCCAGGGGCGGGGCGTCGCCGGAGGCAGGAGTATCTAGTGCCTTCCGGTACGCCGGCAATTGATCGGCCGTCCACTGTGAGAACGGCGGATAGTTGGACACGAAGACACTGCCGACGTCGGTCGCCTCTCGCTGTGCCCGGGATGTCGCCGGCTCGGCGTGGAACTCGGGCGAAGAGTCGGTCTCAGGCAGAGCTTCCTGGCCCATCGATCTCACCCGAAGCAGTAGAGGTCGCCGTCCTCTGTTCCGATTATGAGGCGCCCCGAGGCCAAGCTTGGTGACGCGACGATCGACGACCCGGTCTCGAATTGCCACAAGACCTCGCCCGACCGCACGTCGAGCGCCACCAGGTCGCCGGAGCTTCCGCCTACAAAGACCCGATCACCGACGATGACGGGCGAGGAGTCGACGCGCGCTCCGCTCGTGTGGGTCCAGAGTGGCCCTCCCGTAGCCGGATCGATCCCGTGCACCATCTTGTCGCGCCCGCCGACCACCAGCACGCCATCCGTAATCGCTGCCGATGAATAGTACGGAAACTTGCGCTTCGGGTGCTCGTAGGCCCAGCGTCGCTCGCCCGCCAGGCTCACTGCGAGAACCTGGTTCTCATAGGTGCCGAAATAGGCTACGCCCTGGCTAATTGCCGGGCTCGCGGCGACGTATGCACCGATCTCGATGCTGCCGAGCAACGCGCCGTCGCGCAATGACACGAGCCGCAGCACACCGTCGCATCCGACCGAGATCACCGTGTCGCCGACGATCGCCGGTGTCCCGTTCACGTAGCCGCCGGTCTCGATGCTCCAGACCAGCGTGCCGTCTGTGGCCGCCACAGCGTACAGGTGGTTGTCGTACGAACCGAAGATCAGCAGCCCGTCCGCGTAGTTTGCTGCCGAGACGATTCCACCACCCGTCTGGTACGACCACCGCTCGGCGCCGCTCTCGACATCGAGCGCGTGGAACGTTCCCGATTCATCGCCGAAGTAGACGGTGTCGCCGAAGACTGAAGGCGACGATCGGATCTCGATGTCGGTCTCGAAGCGCCACAGCTCGGCGCCGCTGTCGAGATCCAGTGCGTACAAACGGCCATCGAGTGAGCCCACGAAGACCCGGCCATCGGCAATCGCGGCGCTCGACTCGATGCTGTCCTCGGCCGAGAAGACCCATCGTGGCTCCGGCGCCGACGGAATCTCGATATTGGCCGTGCCCGTGAGCTCGGCGTTGCCGCGGAATACACGCCACGCGTCGTCGGCCCGGCCGTGCGCGATGCCGCTCGCCATCACGACGCTACAGGCGCAGGCAATCCAGCTGATCGTGCGCCGGCGTCGGGCGCGATTCATGGACTCAGTATGCCGACTCATAGATGCTCAACAGCTCGGGGGCGTCCACCGGACGCGGGTTGTAGTTGGCGGTCCATTGTTGTGCAGCCTCCTCCGCGAGCTTGCCGAGGCTCGCCTGCGGCACGCCGTGGGCGCGAAGCCGTAGTGCCACGCCGCTGCTTTCCTGCATTGCGGTGAGGAGTCCGGGAAGGTCGTTGACCTCGAGCACATCGTACTCGGCAGCGGCCGCATCACTCGCCAGGTTGTAGCGCACCACGTGCGGCAGCATGATCCCGACGGCGATGCCGTGGGTGATGTCGAAGCGGGCGGTCAACGGGTTGGCGCAGGCGTGTGCGGCGCCGAGCATGGAACGCTCGATTGCCGCCCCCGCCAGGTGCGCGCCGAGCAGCATCTGGCCCCGTGCCTCGAGCTCGTCCGGTGCGCTCACCGCCGGCTCGAAGCCCTCCGATAGCAGGTGCCACGCCTCACGGCTATAGAGTCGCGAGATCGGGTTGGCTCGCGTGCTGACAAGGCTTTCGACGGCATGCGAGATGGCGTCGATACCGGTGGCAACCCGTACGTCGCGAGGGACCGTTCCGGTGACGCCAGGATCGAGAACGGTGGCTCGAAAACGGGCTCCCGGATCGCCGCATGCCATCTTTCGATGGTCGTCCAGCCGCGAGATCAGCGCGTACGATTGCGCCTCGCTGCCGGTTCCGGCGGTGGTCGGCACGCCGATCGACGGCAGCATCTCAGCATGCGCCTTCCCTGTTCCCTCATAGTCCTCCATACAGCCGCCGTTGCTGTATACGAAGTTGACTCCCTTCGCCGTATCCATGGGACTTCCCCCACCGAACCCGATAAGCAGGTCGATCTCGTGCCGTCGGGCAGCCGTCACGCCAGACTCGACGCACGCCGTGCTCGGATTCGCCTCGACACCATCGAAGACGGCACAAGCGCACCCGAGTTGTGTCAACGCGTCGCCGAGCTCGTCGATGAGGCCCGTCGCCCGCACGCCGGGGTCGGTGATGATGAGCGGACGACGGGCGCCGAGCTCACTGACTATCGACGGCAGGCGAGCCCTTTCGCCAACACCGAAACAGACGTCGACGGCCCCGACCATGGCGCGCCAGCGAGCTTCACCGAGCGCTGGCGTAAGCGCAGATGTACGGGGCTCGATCACACTCATGGCGTCAAGTTGGGAGCTCTTGGAGGGATGGAGGCCAGGCGGGAGACAGCCAGAGTAATCCACGATAGCACGGTGTCCCGCAGGCTCGCATATGCGCCTCGGAGACTCGTGCGGTGGCTTACTGGCCCTGATGGCGCCGCGCTTCTAGCTTGGCTCCGCAGGTTGAGAAGGTCGACACCAGGTACGGCACGGCAACGGTGAGGGCCATCCTCAACAGGCGCTTGCCGTCGATGTTTCCCGCGACGATGGCTTCGCCGTGGTTGATGGCGACAAGCACCACTCCCACTACAGCGGCGAACTTGAGGCCGCGCACAATGGTGCTCCGCTGCAATGCGATCTCGATCCACTCAGACATGGCTCGATTGTCAGGCGGAGGGCCTGTCGCCGCAAATCCCACGGCGGAGTGGTCAACCCAAGGAATGGAAGCGTCAGGAGGGGCCGAGTGCGACGCGTGCGCCGCTACGCCCGCGACGCTACATTGTCATGGAGCAGCACGCTCCAGAGGAGGCCGTGGTGGACGGTGTGCGGATCAGGCAGGCGCGGCATCATGACCGGGAAGCCATGGTCGAGCTGTTACGCGCCAGCGAGTTGCCGGTCGAGGGGCTGGACGACTGTTGGCCCGAGGCCTTCATCGCCTGCGCAGGGGAGGCGGTGGCTGGGGTGGCGGCGCTAGAGCTTCAGGAGCCGGACGCGGTGCTGCGATCGGTGGCGGTCGCCGCTTCGCATCGAGGGCTAGGTGTCGGCGAGGCTTTGGTGCACCGGGCCCTGGAGGCGGCGCGGTCGCGGCGGGTCCGCGACGTCTATCTGCTTACCGAAACCGCCGCGGCTTTCTTTCCCAGGTTCGGATTTCGTGCGGCTCCTCGAGAGCAAGCGCCGGCCGCCATTCTCCAGTCCATTGAGTACAGTTCCCTTTGCCCGGCAAGCGCTATCTCGATGGTGCTTCGGGTCGGCAGCGACGCCTGAGCCATGAACTATCGCTTCGTTACTCTCGATGTCTTTACAGACACTGCCTTCGGTGGCAATCCGCTCGCTGTCTTACCCGATGCCAGGGGCCTCGATGGACGGACGATGCAGCGCATCGCGCGCGAGTTCAACCTGTCGGAGACGGTGTTCGTGTTGCCGCCTGACGACCCTGCCAACACCCGCAAAGTGCGCATCTTCACACCACGGACCGAGCTACCTTTCGCCGGTCACCCGACGGTCGGTACGGCCTTCGCGCTCACCGCGTTGGGAGAGATTGCGGCGCCGAAGGCCGAGGTCACGCTGGTACTGGAGGAGGGTGTCGGCCCGGTACCGGTCCACGTTCGCTGCACCGATGGCATGCCGGAGTTCGCGCAGCTCACGGCGGCGCAGCCGCCCGAGGAGCGATCGGTCTCCATATCGTTGCCCGATATTGCGGCGGTGCTGAGTCTCAGTGTCGACGAGCTACGAGCCGATGAGTTGAGCCTGGGCGCCGTTTCGTGCGGGCTGCCCTTTCTGTTCGTGCCTTTGCGCAGTATCGACGCAGTGCGCCAGGCGCGGTTGGATCATCGCGCCTGGCGCCGCTCCTTGGAGGGAACCTGGGCGCCGCAGGTGTTTCTGTTCGCCATGGAAGGCGTGCAACCGGGTGCCGACCTACACGCTCGCATGTTCGGGCCCGGTGTGGGTATCGATGAGGATCCGGCGACCGGGTCCGCGGCCACAGGGCTGGCCGCGTACCTGGCGACTCGGTCTGGTCAGGGTGACGGCGAGCTTCGCTGGGTGGTGGAACAGGGTTTCGAGATGGGGCGCCCGAGCCGCATGGATATCGAGGCGGTGCTTGGGGATGGAGAGGTCGTTGCCGCTCGGGTTGGCGGCGCGTCGGTCATGATCAGCGAGGGGAACATCCGTGTCGCGTGAAGGGCAGCGTCGGCTGCCCGTATTGCAGGTCGATGCGTTCACGCGCGAGCCGTTGCAGGGCAACCCGTGCGCCGTTGTACTCGACGCGGACGACCTCGATCCCTCGATCATGCAGGCGATCGCCCTCGAGATGAACCTCTCGGAGACCGCGTTCGTGATGCGATCTGCGGTCGCCGACTTTCGCGCCCGCTATTTCACGCCGGCGGCGGAGATTCCCCTGGCCGGCCATCCGACGCTGGCGACCACCAGGGCACTCATCGACACTGGACGCTTGGTGTTGGAAGAGGGCGGAACACGCCTCACACTGGAATTGAGAGACGGGCCGATCACAGTCGACGTGCGCGGCGTTGACGATCTTGCCGAGATCACCATGACGCAGCGCCGGCCAGTGTTCCTGCGCTCCTACGCGGCCGCCGAGATCTTGCCACTGTTCGGGCTGGACGAGGAGGACGGCCATCAGGACGCCCCGCCGCCACAAACGGTGAGCACCGGAACGCCGATGCTCATGGTGCCGCTTCGAGACGGCGACGCGCTCCGGCGAGCGCGTCTCGATATGGCCGCTTTTGCAGCCGCCCTCGAAGAGGGGGATTTCTTCAGCCCACACCTGTTCTGCCTCGGCGGCTTCACCGATGCCGGCGACACCGCGGCGCGGCACTTTGGCTTGCCGCCAGATACCTACGAAGACCCGTTCACCGGATCTGCAACCGGGGCGATGGCGGCGTACTGCTGGTGTCATGGACTGATTGAGAAGCCCCGATTCACGGCCCAGCAGGGGCACACGATGGGACGCCCCGGAACGGCCAATGTGGAGGTGATCGGCCCTGCCGAGGACATCGAGTCGGTACGTGTCGGGGGGGCCGCCGTGACCGTGCTGACAGGTGTATTGACGCTGCCGGTGGGCTGATTTGTGCTGATACGAAAGCACTGCAATAGTCACTGGTGATCACTGAAGGGGTCCGGACATCGTCGGTCAGTAGTATGAGCGCCGCGCGGTGGGGGGGGGCCGGTACCAGCGTCGGCCCTCGCAAATCGTGTCCCGCGTTGGCCACGGTGCTCGGGCCAACGCGACGCGATTCGTGACCGCGTCCGCCGGCAGGTGTCCTCGCGATCCGGCCTGCGTACCCGCTACCTGCTTGGCTGACCGCAGCTGTGGCGGTCCGAAATCAAGCGGCCGTATCCGACCACGGTGGGCGTGAGGTTCGGGAGGCGGGCGTGCGCCCCTCGGCAGCTGCGGTCAAGCTCGGCCCGGGCAGTTTTGCCGGGTCTCGCCGAGCCGCTAGCCTGGTCTGTGGGTGCCAGGGTGGACCCCGGCACCGCGCCACAGGGAGCTAGTCCATGAGCCGACAGGCAGCGGGATTCACTCTGGTCGAGGTCAGCGTCCTCCTCGTCGGCTTGCTGGTGGTGCTGTCGATCGTGGTGATCAACGTCAGCGACCTCAACCGTCTGACGCGCTTCGCCCGCGTGCAGGACGAGGTCACGACTTTGTGCTCCGCGTTGGCGCGATTGATCCTCGACACCGGCGATCTGGTGTCTCATCGTATCTCGGACCTCAGTAGCGCTCCGGCCGGCGTGCCGGTGGGCTTGCTGATCGGAGATGGCGACGAGCCGACCCTCAACAGCCAATCGCCGGGTCCTGCAGGCGCTCCCTGGCTACTGGCTGAGGGTGACCCGTTCGAGCAACCCGCAGACTACACCGGGACAATCTACCGTTTCACTGTCGATACGCTTGCCAATCATCTGTTGCACAACACCCCACTGGGTGCGCCGAGCCGCGGCTATCTCACGGCTGCGGGCAACGTCGGCGTTACGACGGTGGCGGGTGAGCCAGGAGTTTCCGGTGAGCAGGGCACGGACAACCTGTTCGCCTGGCGAGGCCCCTATATCAGCGGCCGCGTCGAGGCCGATCCATGGGGCAATCGCTACATGGCCAACGTATTCGGTCTGTATGTGCCCTCGTCCGCGGACGGTGGCACCTTCACGAGCTCTGTTGTCTGCTATTCGGCCGGCGCCGACGGGGAGGTCGACACGGCCTTTAACCAGCCAACTGGCTGGGCTACCCGTGACGACGATGTGAGCGCCTTCGTCGCTGGCGGGGGCGGGCTCTGATGCAGACCTCCGAGACGGAGACCCGAAGAGAAGAGCGCCCGAGGGGCGCCTGGGCCCTGCGCCGACCCTCCGTCTGAGGCGCCGGGGGGTGGGGTCCCTGGTCCACCCCCGGTGCCTTGGCCATCGGCGACACTAGACGGCGCGGACCAAGTGTCGGCGGTAGAGCCACCTCCTGGCGGCGGCCAACAGTGCCGTGAGTAACGCGACCCCGTCGCGATCAGCACCCATTCGAAGCGACTGAGATGGTCTCCCCAGTAGTCAGCGGTGCCGAACAGCGAGCCGCCGTCCTAGCCCGTGCCGCTGAAATCTGCTGCTGCAACGGTTGGTCAGGCCAGCGCTGAACCAGGGCCATCTCCCTGCTGTATGGCGGGCTCCGGCAACAAAGCCGTTGCCTCGATCTCTACCATCGCGCGCTCGTCGACCAGACGCGTGACTTCCATCAAGGCCATGGCCGGAAAGTGGCGACCCATACGCTGCTTCCAGTGGTCACCGAGCTCCTTCAAGCTCCTACGGTACGCGTCGATGTCGGTGACGAACACGGTCATTCGGCCAATATCGCTCGGCCCCCCACCGGCGGCGCGTACCACGGCGAGCGTGTTGTCCAAGGCGTTTGCGAACTGTTCCACGAAGCCGGCCTCCGGCGCCTTGCCGGTGCGATCGCGGGCTGTCTGCCCGGCGACGAAGAGCGTGCGTCCGCCGGCCGGCCCCAGCATGCCGTGGTTCCAGCCGCTTGGCACCCCAAGCTGCTCGGGGTTGATGACTTGGTAGCTCATTGCATGGATTCTCCACCATCGATCCCCAGTTCCTGGCCGGTGATGCGGTGGCCGGCGTCCTGGCGGAGTAGCAATGCCATCTGAGAATCGTCTCGGGCTTGTTGAGGTAACGCTGCCATCTCTGCGAGGCGGCGTACGGACAATGGTCGATTATAGGGTCACCGCGACCCGTACAATGATCTCCGACGTCGTATCGCCCTAAGACGGGTATCGGCTGGGTCCACATCGGAGAAAGGAGGGAGTAAGAGCGGTGCCATTCAGCAACGGGGGCCGATGTCGGCAGGGGCGATTCTCGGCTTGCTTCCCCACCGGGAGTTTCGCCGATCGCCGCGCCCATCGGGCGCCGCGATGGATCGCCGTGATGATCACGATGCTAGTGTCGGCGACTCCGGTGCGAGCGGCAGGTGCTTTCAAAATCACCGCCTTGTCCGACGACGCGCCGACCGGCTTCGCGGCCGCTTTCGATCGCCAAGTAGACGTCTTCGGAGTTCGAATCTACGCCACCCCACCGGTCCCGAGGGGAAAGCTGCTTCACGTCGCCAACGTGCTGGCTCAGTACCTGGACAACGACGCAGACGGTGCTGTGGACAACAAACGAGTGTTGAGAAAGTTGCTCGCGGCCCGCGCCTCGATGGTGATGTTCGCCGATTCACGCGAGACGGAGGCGTTCTTCGAGGCGGTTGACGACGAGACGTCGGATGCCATCGAGCTTCAGGACGTGGCGGCGGCGGAGACGTACCCCGGAGGGGCCGCCAAGGGTCGATTCGACGCTTCCCTCGAGGAGGTGCTCCACCTGATCTCACACGTGGGCCTGGCTCGAGCATATCCACGGATCTGGGGAGAACGGGCCGGAACCAAGCTCGCCAAGGCGATGGACATCGCCCGCGGCGGGCATCTCCTGCAGATTCCGGAGCAATACTCGGATTCGGCCTGGTACACCTATGACGATGTCACCTGTGACTATTCTTGCCAGGCGACCGAGTACTTCTACTGGGGGCTGACATCGTTGCTTGGCTTACAGGACTTCCCCGGCCGGTTCGACCAGATTCGCCACGAGTGGAGGCTCAACACGCCGGAGAAACTGGCGACTACCGATGCGAGGCTGTACCGGCTTCTGATCAGGAAGCGCTATAGGCTCCCGACCATCGCTCCGGACGGCGACTACCGGATCTGCTGACCGGCGGCGGAGGCCCACCAGATCACCTTCGGGGGTGGCTTCGAGGCGCATGAGTACGCGCGCGAGGTAGAGTTGCCGGAGAACTTTCCCCGCACGCACCTCGGCAAGATCGATCGCGGCGAGCTCATTCTCCGCGGCTAGCCGGAGACTCCCATGCCCAAAGGGCTGCGTACTTTGTTGGTGATCGTGTCGGCGCTGGTTCTGGTCTCGTTTGCGCTGCTGGTGATCAATCAGACCGCCGGCGTCGTGACGCTGGCCGAGGCCCTCAGGCCGGGGCTGGGCCAGATAGTGCTCTGGAGTCTGGTAGCCGTCTACGCTGCGCTGACCATCACCCCGCTGGTGTTGTTACTGCGGCTCCGCAAGCCCCTCATCGCGCCGACCGCGACCCAGGGACCGGAATACGACGCCTACCTGCGACGGCTCGCGGGGCGATTGTCGGCGAGCTCGCTGGTGTCGAGTCGGCCGATCGAGTCTCGCGAGCAGATCGAGGCGGCGCTCGCCGAGATCGGTGAGTGCGCCGATAGGCTGGTGAAGGCAAACGCCGGGCGAGTCTTCCTTGCCACCGCTGTATCGCAGAGCGGGCGACTCGATGCTTTCATGGTGCTCGGCATCCAGCTGCGAATGGTCTGGCAGTTGGCGCACCTCTACGCCCAACGCCCGACCATCCGTGAGCTATTCCATCTGTATGCGAATGTGGCGACGACGGCCTTCGTGGCGGGTTCTCTCGAGGACCTTGATGTCAGTGAGCAAGTAGCGCCAATCCTGTCGGCCTCGCTTCCAACGCTAGCGGGCGAGGTACCCGGACTGAGAGTTGCGGCGGGCCTAGTGGCAAACTCGATCGTTATCGGTAGCGCCAACGCTTTCTTGACCCTGCGCGTGGGAATGGTGGCCAAGGGCTACTGTGCACCGTTGGTGGCCCAACCCCGCGGGGTCGTGCGCCGCGCGGCGGTGACCCAAGCCACACGCCTGCTCGGCGAGGTGGTGGCGAATGGTAGCGCCAAGGTATCCAAGGCGGTCTGGGACGCTTCGCGCCAGGGAGTGAGCGCGACGGCCTCGGGGGTCGCCGGATTGGCCAAAGACGCTGGCGGGACCGTGGCAGGCCTCGCCAAAGGCGCCGGTGAAGCAGTCGCCGGCCTGGCCAAGGGGGTTGGCGACACGGCCTTTTCCGTCGTTCGCCGTAAGGCCGAGCACGAGGAGCCTCAGTAGGCTCGCCAATCTTCCGCCATGGCCTGTCAGGGGCGAGGAGCCGCGTCGTTCGCGAGCTCCCGGTTCGACCACCTACCGTTGTCCGCCGTAATCTGGTGGTTAGCTCGGCCCGGTTCCGCAGGCGCCCGCGGTCGGAATCTCGGCCGTTCCCGCGGCGAACGGCCCGCCCGTGAATCCGAGATCGTTTCGCGTGCCGTCGTGGTCGTTGCACGCCGCGATCGGGTCTCCACGATCGAGTGCCTTGCCGGCACCCGCCAGCTCGAAGTCGCCGTAGCTGGCCGAATCGGCATTGGCCGGCGGACGCCTGGCGAAGCGGGGGTTGCCATCGATGTTGCACTGTACCCGCTCATCGGGGCGCTGATTCTGAAGATGGCGGACCTTTTTCCAGTCACGTCCGTCGCGCAGGATGGCCGCGATCGTATTGCGGTGGAATCCGTTGTAGTGGATTGACGCCAGCCGGTCGCTGAAATCACAGATACCCCGGCCGCGCCGGTTCCCGCCCACCTGTGTACCGTTCCATGCCAGCAGGTTGTTGCGAATGATCGGTGCACCGCCTCGCGAGATCAGGCCGTTGCTGTCGCTTCGCGCGATGGTGTTGTTGATCACCCAGGGAGAGGCACCGACGATCTCCACGGCATGGGGATCTCCACGTCCGTTGTTGGTGTTGTAGATGATCAGGTTGTTGTAGATGAGCGGATTCGCCTTGCCACCGATATAGATTGCGCTTCCCTGCGACTCGGCACGGTTCCGTGCTACAAGGGTGCGCACGACCGTCGGGCTGGCGTTGCGGATATAGATGCCACCGCCGCGCTTGGCGATGCCTCCGGTTATGACGACGGAGTCGAGTACGCTGCCCGGACCCTCTCGATTCGAGAATCGCACCACGGGGCCGCGTCCCATACCTCGGATGACGGTGGCGTCGCCGACGCCGACGACCCGGATCTCCTTTCCTCGGAAATCGATGCGTTCGGTGTACTCGCCGGCCGCCAACTCGATCACGTCGCCATCGATGGCCGCATCGATCGCCGCTTGCACCGATTCTCCCGGCCCGACCGAGATCGTGTCGCGCCGAGCCTCCAAACCAGCGGCGCTGTGCGAATAGGCGGTCGCAACCAGGATCACGAGCCAGGCGAGCCGTGCCTTTCGGCGACGCGTTGCTGGCATCGATTCCTCTCTGCCTGCTGGAGATGGGCGACGGGAGGCACCCGTGAGAGATGCCACCCATGCATGTGATGGGAGAGAATATAGTGTCCCCGCTCCCCACGGGCCCTCGAGCGCGAGTCCGTCTATGCGCGATCACCTCTACGGCATGCCTCGCGGCATGCTGGTCAGCATCACGCTGCTGCCGTGGCTAGCCGGCTGTTCCGGTGAGCGCGCCGCGGTGGCCGATCCGTCGATTCCGCAAGCCGTGGCCCGTGCCGACGACGCGGTTCGCGAGGGGACCTTCCGGCAGACCTTGTTGATGACCGGTGAGCTGCAGGCTGTCTACGGGGAGCAAGTTCAAGTCCCGCGGCTGCCTAGCTGGGAGACGACCATCCGGTGGATGGTCGAGGATGGAACGCTGGTCGCCGAGGGCGATCGGCTGGTCGAGCTCGATACCGCGGAGATCGCTAGCGACCTGGAGAACAAGATCACCGCCCGCCAGACCGCTGCAAACCAGCTGGTTCGTCGTCAAGCGGAGCTCCAGGGGACGACGGCAGAGAAGGAGTTCGACGTCGAGCGCAACCGGGTGGCCGCGCGTAAGGCGGAGATCGAAGCGCAAGTTCCCGAGGACGTGCAGACGCGTAAGGTCTACGAAGAAAAGCAGCTCGCATACGAACAGGCGCGCGTCGCCTACGAGAAGGCGGTGACGGACATGCGGGGGCATCTGGACGCCGCCGAGGCCGAGCTCGAGGTGCTCCGGATCGACATTGCCAAGAGCGAGCGAGACGTCATCGTGGCACGCCAGGCGATCGAGACGATGGTGCTGCGGGCACCCCAATCAGGAATTGCTGTGGTGCTGGAGAACCGACGCGAGGATCGCAAGTTCCAAATCGGCGACACGGTGTGGGTGGGCGCCGGGATCCTGGAGATCCCCGACCTGTCCAAGATGTTGGTGGAAGCTCGGCTGTCCGATGTCGATGACGGCAAGATCACGCCGGGGATGCGCGCCTGGTGCACGCTGGATGCCTACCCCGAGGGGACCATCGGAGGAACGGTGCGGGCGATCGCCCCGATCGCCACCGCCGGCGAGCGTCGGTCGATGCAGCGATTCTTCACCGTCGAGCTCGACCTCGACGAGTCCGACCCGGAGCTCATGCGTCCCGGAATGTCGGTGAAGGTCGAGGTGGAGACCACGCTGCGCGAGCGAGCGGTGCTCGTATCTCGGCGTGCCCTCGAGTTCGACGCCGATGGCGCCTACTTGCGCCTGGCCGAGGTCGCCCACCAGCGTGTTCGGCTGGGGCCATGCAACGCGCAGGACTGTGTGCTCGAGGAGGGCCCGCCGGTGGGCACCCAGGTGGGCCTACGCTGATGCCGTCGCCGGCCGATCGATCTTCAGGAGCCGCCTGGCTTCCCCGTGCCGCCGTCCTACGACTCGTGGTCGGGGTTGCCATGCTGGTCGTCGCGGCAGGTTGGTGGCTCTCGGTGTCGTTCGCTTCCGGCCCCGATGTGTCGTGGGTGGTCGCAGAGATCGACGATCTGGTGATCGGTGTCGATGTCGAAGGTACCCTGGCATCGCGTGACTCGAGTCAGATCGGGCCCCCGCAGGTACCGGGCTTCTACGATTTCACGATCCGCTTCATGGCTCCGGAGGGCTCGGAGGTGGAACAGAGCTCGGAGGTGCTGAAGTTCGACACCTCGAATATGGACAGCCGGCTGCTGCAGTTGCAAACCGAGGCGGAGGAGGCCCACAAGAACATCGAAAAGCTCGATGGCGATACCCAGCAGCAGCTCATGACGCTCGAGCTTCAGCTGGCTGAGGCGGAGGCCAATCTCAGCAAGGCACGCCTGCAGAACGACGTGCCCGCCGAACTGCGCTCCGCCAACCAAGCGGAGATCGATCGACTGGATCTGGGCGTTGCCGAGGTCGAGGTGCGCAGCCTCCAGGGACGGCTGGAAGCAGCCAACACGGCTGCCGCGGCTCGCCGCGCCGCGCTGGTGGCGCAGCGCGACCGAGCCGTTCTGTTGGTAGCTGAAACTACAACGGCGATCAAAAGCCTGACGGTCACTTCACCCAGGGCGGGCACGGTCATTTACTCGAGCAACTGGCGCGGCGAGAAGAAGAAGGTCGGCGATTCGGTGTGGCGCGATGATTCCATCATCGAGATCCCCAACCTCGCGTTGATGATGGGTCAGGGCGAGGTCGATGAGGCGGATGCCGGCCGACTCCAAGAGGGGCAGTCGGTGGTGCTGAGGCTCGACGCCCATCCGGATATCCGATATCGCGCGCGAATCGAGTCGATGGCGATGACGGTGCGGCGTAAGCGCAGGTCGCGCAATCCGCTGAAGGTGATGCGGCTCGACCTGGCGCTCGACGACACTGACACCGAGCGCATGCGGCCGGGAATGCGGTTTCGGGGCACCGTGGAGGCCGAGCGGATAGGCGATGTATTGGTGATCCCTGCGCACGCCGTGTTTCCGTCCGATAGCGGGCCAGTCGTCTATCGGCAGGCCCTTTTCGGACACGAGCGCGTACGCGTCGAGCTCGGTGCTCGCAATGCGTTTGCCGTGCACGTGCTGAGCGGCCTCGCGGCCGGCGATCGCGTTGCCGAGACGCGGCCGGACGCATGATGTCGAGCACCCGCTGGATCGTGGTCGCCACGATCGTGCTGGTAGTGGCTGTCGGCACGGTCGGAATGGCGAGCTTGTGGAGGGCCGGCGACAGGTTGGCTACGTACCGGGTAGAACGCGGCCGTTTCCTGCATCGCGTCGACGCCGAGGGGATGCTGGTCGCCGAGACCGCGACGGTGCTCATGGTACCCAATACTACTGCCAAGGCGCCGATGAAGATTGCCTGGCTGGCGCGAGACGGGTCGCATGTCGAGGCCGATCAGGTGGTCGTCCGGTTCGATCCCACAGACATGGAGAATGAGCTGTTCAGTGGGCAAGCGGATCGTGACCAGGTGGCCAGCCGCGCCCAGCAGACGAGCATTCAACAGGACACCCAACTAGACAACCTGGGGCGCGACGCGGCGCTTGCCACGCTGCAGCTGCAGCACGCCCAAGACTTCCAGAGCACCGACACGGAGATCTACTCCAGCAAGGAGATTCGCGAGTCACAGATCGATGAAGAGCTGGCAAGCACGCGCAAGCAACACGCCGAGGACGCGCAGGCAGTTCGCGCCGCGATCGGCGAGGTAGAGCTCGACCTTCTCGACCTCGAGCGTCGCCAGGCGGAGCTCACCATCGAGCAGGCAGAAGCCGGATTGAGCGCGCTGGAGGTCAGGGCGCCCCACGAGGGTACCTTGGTGCTACGCCGCAACTGGATGGGCGAGCCGCCAACGGTCGGTCAGGTTGCCTTCGGAAGCCAGCCGATCGCCGAGATTCCGCAGCTCGGGGTGATGAAAGCCCAGGTCTACGTTCTCGAGGCCGACGCCGGCGGTGTAGCAGTTGGTACCCCGGCCCAGATCGTGCTGGACGCCCATCCCGGCGAGGCGGTCGAGGCGACGGTGCGGCTCGTCGCGGCGGTTGCCAAGCGCCGCAACCGCTGGTCACCGGTGCAGTACTTCGACGTCGAGCTGGAGCTGGCGACCACGGACCCCACGATGATGAAGCCCGGGCAAAGGGTACGGGCCACGCTGCTGCTGCAAGACCTTGACAACGTTCTCGCGGTTCCCCGCGAAGCGGTGTTCCAGGATGACGAGGGCCGCCCGTTTGTCTACCGGCGGGGCGGCAACGGGTTCGAGTCGATCGGCGTACAGCTGGGATCCGCGGCGCTGGGCCGCGTCGTGGTCAGCTCGGGAATCGCCGCCGGCGATGTGCTGGCGCTGGAGGATCCGAGCCGCGTCGCCTTGGCGAGCGAGAGTGAAGCGCCGTCGGGTGGCCCAGGGCTCGTCGGCGGCGGGGCGCGGCCTTGAGCGTTGCCGAGGCGCTGCTGAGCGCGCTCGCCAATCTGGCGACGCACAAGCTAAGGTCGGCGCTGACCATGCTCGGCATGATCTTCGGGGTTGGCGCCGTGATCGCCATGCTGTCGATCGGCGCCGGAGCCGAGCGCCAGGCAATGGAGATCATCGATCGCATGGGGCTGCGGAACGTGCTCGTACGCGATGTCGAGCGTAGCGAGGACGAGCTCAGCGAGATCCGACAGAAGTCGCTGGGTGTGTCGCTGCGAGATGCGAGCGTGATCCGCGACGGGATCCCCGGAGTAGATCTCGCCGTTCCCCGGGTCGAGATCGAGGCGTACAAGATCATGGCGGTGGAGTCACGCGCCGACGGAAGCGTGATCGGCGTATCGTACCGCCAGGCCGAGCTTTCCGGGCTGCGTATCAGCGAGGGACGATTCCTCGATCGGCTCGATGAAGAGCTCCATGGACAGGTGTGTGTCATCGGTGCGGGGGTTCGACGAGATCTATTCGGGGTCGGGACCGCGCTCGGCGGGCAGGTCAAGATCAACAACGTCTGGTTTGAAGTGGTGGGTGTGCTGGAGGAGGTCGGCGGCGCCGGATCATTCGAAGGAGTAGATATCGGAACCACTGCGTCGGAGATCTATGTCCCCGTCAGCACTGCTATTCGCAAGTTCGATCGCGAGCCGTTGCGCGCACCGGTGGACGAGATCGTGGTGCGACTCGACGACGAGGTATCGCCGCAGGCGAGCGCCGTTGCCATCCGACGGCTGCTCGAGCGGATCCACGGGGGGGAGGATGACTTCGAGCTGGTGATTCCGGAAGCGCTGCTGGATCAGAGCCAACGGACACAACGTCTGTTCAACATCGTCATGGGCTGCATCGCTGGAATCTCACTGCTCGTCGGTGGCATTGGTATTACCAACATCATGTTGGCCACGGTGCTGGAGCGTACGCGCGAGATCGGCATCCGTCGGGCGGTTGGTGCCCGCCGGCAAGAGATTCGCGCCCAGTTCATGATCGAAGCGTTCGCGATCAGCGTCCTTGGCGGAGCCGCCGGGGTCGCGATGGGCATTGTCATCGCCAAGGTGGTGGCGGCGTCGGCCGGTTGGGAGACTGTCGTAACGGCATCTTCGATCGCGCTGTCGACGAGCGTATCGATGGCAGCAGGACTGGTCTCTGGCATCTATCCGGCTACCCGGGCAGCGCAGCTCGATCCCATCGAGGCTCTGCGCTACGAGTAGCGCGCTGGCTGCGCGCAGGGTGGCTGGCGGGGTGTCGCGTTCGCCCCGCCGTGCGACACTCGGAGGGATCCCTTTGACCGAGGTCCGAGTCATGAACGCAGCGCATGCCAGACTGGCGCTGGCGATGCCACTACTGGTCGCCGCAGCGTCGCCTCATACCCCCGCCGCGAGGACTCCAGTGCTCCAGCGTGCCGCGATTCAGGAGCTCGACTTGGCACTCGACGACGGCACCGAGCTCCACTACGCCGTCGCAGTGCCCCCTGACATCGTTGCCGGGGAATCGCTGCCACTGGTCGTCGGACTTCATTTCGGCTGGCGAGGCGAGCAATCCTCGCGTTTGGGGCGCGACTTCCTGCGCATCATGCTGGAGCCGGGCCTGAGCGATACGCGAGCCATCCTGGTGGCCCCGAACTGCCCGGAGGGGTCGTGGAACCATCCGCGCGCCGAAGCCGCAGTGCTTGATCTGGTGGACGCACTGGTGCGCGAGCATCCGGTCGATACGGATCGCATTCTGGTTACCGGATTCAGCCTCGGTGGTATGGGTACATGGTTCTTCGCCGCCAACCATGCCGAGGTCTTCGATGCTGCGATCGCCATCGCCTCGGTGCCCGTTATTGACCATGGCAACAGGTCGCGCGACGACCCGGACGCGTTTCTCGCCGCAGTCGCAGAGGGCACGGCGCCTTGGGTACGCGCGTTGATGCGTATCCCGTTCTTCGTAATTAATAGTCGAGCCGACGAGCTGATTCCCTTTGCCCACGCCGAAGCTGCTACGGGAGCCCTGGTCGAGAGCGGCGCTCCGTTGCAGTTCCTGTCGCTGGATGGGATCAGTCACTACGAGTCGGCCCGCTATGTACCGGCTCTGCAGCAGGGGGTCCGCTGGGTGCTACAGCAATGGGGTGCCGCGTCAGGCTCTGGTCGATAGTGCGGAGTTGTCGCGGTGATTAACCCTCGGACCGCTCGCCACGTGCTCCTCGGTTTGGCACTTGTGGTGTCGTCGGTATCGGTGGCCGGCGCTCAGCATCCTGGGGGGCCGGTACCGACGGAAGACCGCTTCTCCTGGTACGCCGAGCACGTGCGCATGGCCGCGGAGTCGCCGTTCAAGCATCTGCGTTGGCAGTTCCTCGGACCCACCAACGTGAGTGGCCGGATGACCGACGTCGCGGTGGTCACGCCACGAGGCCAAAGCTACACGCTCTTTGTTGCCGGAGCCTCGGGAGGTGTGTGGCGTAGCCGCAACGAAGGCGTGTCGTGGGAGCCGGTGTTCGAGCACGCCGTGTCGACGTCCATAGGCGATGTCACGATCGCGCCGTCCAATCAGGACATCGTCTGGATCGGCACCGGCGAGGCCAACATCTTTCGCAGCTCGATGGCCGGGGCGGGAGTCTACAAGTCGACGGATGGCGGAGATACCTGGGAGCACATGGGCTTGGGAGCGACTCATACCGTGGCTCGCATCGTCATCCATCCTGCCGATCCGGACGTTGTCTATGTCGCCGCGTCGGGCCACGAATGGACCGACAACCCGGAGCGTGGCGTCTACAAGACGACGGATGGCGGGAGGACCTGGAGCCGGGTGCTGTTCATCAACGAGCACACCGGTGCTATCGACCTGGTGGCCGTTCCCAGTGCCCCCGACACGCTATATGCGGCCACCTGGGATCGTATCCGAAAGAAATGGAACGATCCGAGGAATACACCCGATACCGACGGATCGGGGGTGTGGAAGACGACCGACGCGGGAGCTACTTGGCGCCCGGTTAACGAGGGGCTCCCGGCGCCGGTTGACCGCGGTCGCATCGGGATCGACGTTGCTGCTTCGAACACCGATGTGGTCTATGCCTTCATCGACAACTACGCGGTTGCGCGTTCACCCGAGGAGGGCGAGATTGACTCCTACGGTCGTCCGCGCGCACCGGTGATTCGCGGCGCCACCGTGTACCGCTCCGACAACGGCGGTGAGACCTGGGCCCAGACATCGGAGAGCAACGACACCATGCAGGGGCTCGGCGGTACCTATGGGTGGGTGTTTGGTCAGATCCGCGTCGACCCTGTCAACGAGGATCGCATCTATGTGATGGGCCTGAGGTTGAACGTCTCCGACGATGCCGGGCGTAGCTTCCGCCGGCTAGACGGGATGCACGGCGATCATCACGGCCTGTGGATCGATCCGCACAACCCTGACTATCTCGTGAATGTGAACGACGGGGGGCTGGCGATCTCGTACGACGCCGGTCAGAACTGGCGCACGTTCGAGGAAAGCCTACCGCTGGCACAGTTCTTCAACGTCGGCCACGACATGGACGAGCCTTTCCGCGTGTACGGCTCCATCCAGGATCATGGTTCGCGTCGTGGTGTCGTCAATCTCCGCCGCGGCCGCAACAACATTCCGGCGGTTGCCTTCGAGGACGCACCGGGTGGCGAAGGTTCCACTCACGCCATCGATCCTACGGACCCTGACGTGGTGTACGCGGCGGGATTCTACGGCAGTATCTTTCGCGCCGACCTGGCGTCGGGCAACCGTCAGCAACTGGTGCCGGAGCCGGAGGAGGGGGAGGCCCCCCTACGTGGACAATGGGTCGCCCCGTTCATCATTTCGCCGCACAACCCACGGGTGATCTACCACGGCATGAATTTCCTTTACCGCTCGATGAATCAGGGGGCATCGTGGGAGCGCATCAGCGACGATCTCAGCTACAACGAGGCCGACAAGATCGGTGACATCCCGTACCAGACGATCTACTCGATATCGGAGTCACCGCTACAGTTTGGCCTGCTGTATGCCGGCACCGACGACGGGCGCGTATGGAGCACCGACGCCGCTTCCGGCTGGACGGAGATCACCGGTGAGCTCCCGCCCGGTAGGGTCATTGCGGAGCTCGTCGCATCCAAGTTCGACGTCGACACGCTCTACGCGACGCAGAACGGCAAGCGCGACGATGACTTTGCACCGTACCTGTGGAAGTCGACCGATCGTGGCACTACCTGGCAGGACATCGGCGAGGGGATCCCCGGAGGTCCGATCAATGTCATGAAAGAGGATCCGCACGTCGAGGGCGTCCTCTACGTCGGCACCGATACCGGGGCCTACGCCAGCCTCGACAACGGTACCCAGTGGCACGCTCTGCCGGCGGGGCTCCCCAACACGTTCGTGCAGGACATGGTGGTCCATCCGCGCGATGACATCCTCGTAGCAGCCACACACGGGCGTGGGATGTGGGCGCTCGACCTGCGCCCGATCCAGCAGCTGACCGACGACGTTCGTGGGCGACCACTGCACGTCTTCGACGTCGAATCCGTGATTCTGCCGGAGCGTCGGAGGGGATTCTCTGGTGGAGGTAGCGATGACCGGCCGCGCGTCGCGGTGCACTACTGGCTGGGCGCACCGAGTGAGGTCACAATCACGGTGCGAAGTGCCGACGGCAAGGTCGTGCGAGCGCTCGACGGGACCGGCGATGCCGGCCACAACATGACGATGTGGGATCTGTCGATCGATACCACCGAGGATGGCTCACGGCGCCCGCCCCCCGCCGCGCCTGGCAGCTACACCGTCGTCGTCGACACGGCGACCGAATCGGTGGACGCGCCGATCACCGTCAGAGGCGGCGGTGCCGAGCGTCCGTAGAACCCAGGCGGCTGTCCTCGTCGCCACGCTGGCGGCGGGATGTACGCAGCCAGCCCTCGACCATGGGGCGCAGCTGGAGGGTCTCATTGCGGGCTACATCGAAGCGCGCTATTCGGAGTCGACGACGCCGAGAGACCTGCGTGCCGCCGCCTTCGTTGGCAGGATTGCCGCCGATCGCATACTGCTCGCGCAGTTGCGTGACGTTGCCACCGGCTCCTTGTCACGTTCGCAGCGCATCGATCGTGCCTACTTGATCGGTGCCCTGGAGGCCGACATCTTCGACGCCGAGACGGCGCGGCGCTGGGAGACCGACCCCACGACATACATTCCGGCGGGCTCGATCGCCGCTGCGCTCGATGCGACGGCAGCCGAGCCCATGCCGGCTTCGCGCCAGCAGCTCTTGGCCCTGCTGGAGGGCATCCCCCCGGCTGTGGAGGCTGCCCGAGCCAATCTTGGAAGCCCCCCGCGCAGATTTACCGAAGCGGCGATCTTCGAGATCTCCGCGACGCTCGCGGCCTTGCGAGAGCGCCGCTCGCCGACACCGGGAGCGCAGATCGATCCACTTCTGGTCGATGCCACCGACGTCGCGATCGAGGCGCTGCACGGGTTCGAAGGCTACTTGCGTAACGTTGTGCTGCCACGCTCCGACGGTGATTGGGCCATCGGTACGGAGCGCTACGACTACCTCGTGCAGCATCGATGGATGCTAGATGCCGATGCCGACGCGATCCTGGAGCGTGGTCAGCGAGCGTTCGACGAAACCGAGGCGAGAGCTCAGGAAGTTGCTGAGCGCATCGCTCCCGGCATGCATTGGATCGACGTATACGAATCAATCAAGGACGATCATCCGCCCTTCGATGCCATCAAGGATGCGTATCAATCTCAAATGGATGCGGCGCGCGCCTTCGTTCGTGAGCGCCAGGTAGTCACGCTGCCGGATAGCGAGCACGTCGTTACCGTGGACACGCCGCTGGCGATGCGTCGCTCGTCGCCGTTCGGGACGTTCCAAACGGTGCGACCTTTCGACGATGGGGTCGAGGGGCGGCTCGTGCTCACTCCGATCGATGCCGAGCTGCCAGCCGACCAGCGCCTGGCCAGATCACGCTCGCACCATCACGCATGGACGCCGATCATCGCCGTTCACGAGGCCTATCCCGGACATCATGTGCATGCGTTGAAGGCGCGGGACAACCCCCGGCCGTTACGGCGGGTGGCCGCCGAGCCCATCACCCTCGAGGGCTGGGGGCTGTTCACTGAGAGCCTGATGTTCGAGCTCGGCTTCCTGGCCGGAGACGAGGTCGAGCTCACCATTCTGCGCAACCGACTGTGGCGCGCGGCGCGCGTTATTCTCGACGTGAGCCTCCACACGGGCCGCATGGGGATCCGACAGGCAGTCGATTTTCTCGTCGATCGTGTTCGCTTCGAGCGCAGCGCGGCGGAGCTCGAGGTGGGTATGTATCCGCGGCGCCCGACGTACGTGCTCGGCTATCTGATCGGCATGCAGGAGATCGAGCGGCTGCGCGACGATTGGGTGGCCGCCAACGGACCCCCCAACCCACCGTCCACGCTGTACGATGCTCTCCTTTCGGCCGGCGGCATCCCGCCGGCGCTCATCCGCGCGGAGTTGCTCGGCGAGGAGACACCAGAGCCTTGACGAACAGGGGTGGGAGGCATCTCCCGCCCCCACCGGAGACTCATTCGATGGTGGTGAAGCTGCCGATTGGTACGGATCTGGATGGCATGCGCGCCATCGGCCACGCCGTGGCGAGCACCATCGAGAGTATGCGATGCGAGCTGCGCGCCGGGATCACTACGCGTGAGCTCGACATGGTGGGGCGCCACGAGCTGGCTAGGCAAGGCGCCCGCTCTGCTCCCGAGCTGGTTTATCAATTCCCAGCCGCCACCTGTATCAGCGTCAACGATGAAGCGGCCCACGGGATCCCCGGTGATCGCCAGGTATGCGATGGGGATTTGGTCAATATCGACGTGTCCGCCGAGCTCGACGGTTACTACGCTGACGCCGGCGCTTCGTTCCCGGTCGGCGCCGCAACAGCGGCGGCGCAACAACTCTGCGACGCCGCGCAGGAGGCGCTGCACGAGGCGCTGCGGGCCGTCCGGTCCGGCAAGCTCGTCAATGGCGTGGGTCGGGCCGTCGAGAGGGTGGCTCGGGAGCGAGGATTTCGGGTGATACGCAACCTCTGTGGGCACGGGGTGGGTCGCAGCCTTCACGAGGACCCCCGCACGCTGCTCAACTACTACGAGCCGCGCGATCGCCGGAGGTTCAACGAGGGCATGGTGCTCACCGTCGAGCCCTTCCTGTCGGCCTCTGCGGATCGTGCCCTGGAGGGCGACGATGGTTGGACCCTGAGGACTGCCGATGGCAGCCTGGCGGCACAGTACGAGCACACCGTGGTGGTGACCCGCAAGGGCGTCGAACGGCTGACGGCGCTATGAGCGTCCTCGTTCGCTGGCCGCGACACCTGACGGTGTCGCAGTGGGGCCGGCCGATCGCGGGCCGATGATCGAGCAGGTTGCCGATGGCGTGGTGCGAGTCTCGCTGGCGCCGCTCGCCAGCCTGAACTGCTACGTGCTCGATGACGTGCTCGTCGATGCCGGGGCTCGGTGGTCCGCTCGCCGTATCCTGCGTGCTCTTCGCGGTCGCGACATTCGGGCGCATGCGTTGACTCATGCGCATCCCGATCATCAAGGCAGCAGCCGGGAAATCTGCCGGCGGCTGGATGTGCCGCTCTGGTGTGGGGAAGCAGACCGCGCCGTTACCGAGTCTGGCGAGCTGCAACTGCAGTTTCGCAACCCGGAGGGGATGATCGCTCGGCTTCAGGCGATGCTGGTAGGGGGGCCAGGACACCCCGTCGATCGCGTCCTGCAGGAGGGCGACCAGCTCGGCGATTTCACCGTGCTGCAAACGCCTGGACACACCGCTGGGCACTTGTCATTCTGGCGCCCCCAGGACCGTCTGTTGGTGATCGGAGATGCGGCACTCTCCATGAATCCGTTGACCACTCGGCGCGGGCTACGAGAGCCTCCGGAGCTGTTTACCCGGCACCCGGAACGGAATCGAGCATCCCTGCGGAAGCTCGCCGTCCTGGGGCCAGAGACGATTTGCTTCGGACACGGGCCGGTGCTGCACGATGGCGCCGCGTATCAGGACTTCGTCGCTCGCCTACCACCACGCGCGCCGTACGAGTGGACCGAGGCATGAATCCCCGTACCCGGCTCGTGCTCGATCAGCTGTCGGCGCTCGCCGACCCTGACAAGGCGCCCGCGACGCAGGCGTACATGAAGACCGACATGCCGTTCTTCGGCGTGCAGACCAAACCCAGACGCCTGGTGGCGACACAGGCGGCACGGGACTACCCGGTGGCGGACCTGCAAGAGTACGAGCACGCCCTACGGGAGCTCTGGGATCAGCCGCAACGCGAGTGTAAGTACGTCGCGCTCGACCTGGCGCGTCGTTTCGAGAGCTTCATCGTTTCGGCAGCGCTGCCGATCTACGAGCACTTCAGCGTCGGACGCCCTCATTACGCTTGCCCGCGACCTGGTGCGCATTCCCAGCGTGCTGGGAGGTGAGGGGCCGGTCGCTGACCGCGTTGTCGACGAGATGCGCCGACTCCAGTACGACGAGGTCGGAATCGATGCTGCGGGCAACGCCGTAGGGGTGGTCGAGGGCGCCGCCGCCGGACCGACGATTCTCTTCGATGCGCACATGGACACGGTCGACGTCCATCCGCGCGACGCCTGGTCTCATGACCCGTTCGGCGGTGACCTGGTCGATGGTCGCATCTATGGGCGTGGCAGCTCCGATATGAAGGGCTCGCTAGCTGCGATGATCCACGGTATCGGCCGTCTGGATCGGCGAGTTCTTCGTGGCCGTGCGGTGGTCTCCGCATCCGTCGGGGAGGAGCTCATTGAGGGGGCGGCACTGCGCACCGTGATGCAAGAGCACGCTGCTGACTTCGTGGTCATCGGCGAGGCCTCCGAGCTCGATGTCGTGCGCTCCGGACGCGGGCGCGCCGAATGGGTGGTGACCACCAAGGGCGTGCCGTCGCACGCCTCCACTCCCGATGAGGGTGTCAACGCGGTGCACGCTATGCGCGCCGTGATCGAAAGCGTTGAAGCGCTGCCGATGCGCAGCGATGCGTTCGTCGGCGATGGGGTCATGTGCCTTACGGACATCATCTCGATTCCACATCCGGCGCACTCGGTGGTCCCCAGCGGCTGCCGGGCTACCTATGAGCGCCGGTTAATTCCCGGAGATACCCAGGAAGGATTGGCGGAGGAGATGCGGGCAGCCTGTGCCCGTGCCGACGTCGGCGACGTCAACATCCGTCTCGCCGACACTGACTACACGACCTATACAGGGGTTCGTTGGGAGACGCCGAAGTGGTTCGCACCGTGGGAGCTCCCGGAAACCCACGAGCTCGTTCAACAGTCGCTTGCGGCGCTCGGCTCGATTGGTCAACGGCCCGGCTTGCGCAGCTACCAGTTCTGTACCAACGGAGCGCATAGCGCCGGTTGTGCTGGCATTCCGACCATTGGCTACGGCCCCTCGCGGGAAGATCAGGCGCACGTGACCGACGAGTACGTCGAAGTCGATCAGCTCCTGGAGGCCAGTAGCGGGTACCAGGCCATCGCCCGAACGATGTTGGGTACGTAGCACGCGACGCCTCCACAACGACCTGCCAGGGGCGGGCCACTCGACAGTCCGGCGAGGATCGCTAGAATGGGCGCCCTGGAGTGCCCGGTAGCCCGGTTCGGTGCTATGGAAAGCGCAGTGCATGCGAGGCTCTAATGCGACGGTTCGTCGTTTTCAATACCAAGGGCGGGGTGGGCAAGACAACGCTGGCCTGCGGGTTGGCCGCTGCATTTACCCGCCACGGGTACCGGGCCGTAGTGTGTGACGCGGATCCTCAGGGCAGCCTTACGAGCTGGTTCGGTCTCGAGGGTCGCCGGGGGCTGGCCGAGACCATCGTGGGGACGCTTGATCCCCGCTTCGCGGCGATCTCAATCCGGAATCAGCTGCACGTCGTGCCCACCGGCGATGCGACCATGCTGGAGCTCATCTCACGGCGCACCGCGGGCGAGATTCCGCCTTACGCCAAGGAGATCCCGGCACACATGTTGATCGTCGATACCGCGGCGGGAGTGAGCGGGCTGACCGATGCATTCCTGCGTGCCGGCCGTCCCGAGATCATCGTGCCGGTGTCGGTCGATGGCGGCTACTTGCCGCTGGCGGCGCTGGAGCGCAGCTTGAGGACGGTCGAAGACACGTTGGGTCGCGGGCCCGACTACGTCGTGCCGACAATGTATGACCGCCGCACGGCGAGCTCTGATCGAGCGGTGGCCGATCTGCGGAGCCTCTGTGGGCAGATCCTGAGCTCGCCGATCCGCACCAACGCCAAGCTGGCGCGGTCGGCATGGGCTCATGAGATACCGGCCGACCCGAAATCGACAAGTGATTTCGGGCGGCTGGCGGAGCTTATTTACGCCCGCTGGGGAGATGTCGTTGCCGTGCCGTCGCGCCTCACCGTCCCAGCAGACGTTCGATAGCGCGGCCCGTCTCGGTCTTGCCGGGCCGTTGCACGCGCCCTTCGAACTGCGCTCCCTCGGAGATCTGGATCACCGGTGCGGCAACATCACCATAGACCGTCGAGGTCGGGCCGAGCTCGATCCGCTCAGTGCCGCGAATGTTCCCTTGACGCGTCCGAGGACCAGGATGCGTTGCCCCTCGACGGTGGCCGTGGCGTTGGCTTCCTTACCAATGACGAGAGCGCCCTTGGCTTTGATCTTGCCGTCGACGCGTCCGAGGATGGTGAGATCCTCGGTGGTTTCGAGCGTGCCCTTGAAGTTGACCTCACGGCCGAGCGTGCACGGCTCGACGGTGGAGTCTAGCGGACGAGGACCGGACTTCGGGGGAGACTGAGTCTTCACTTCCATTGTCTACTGCTCCATCCCCCACGCATTTAGCCCAGCGGTATTGAATCCGGTTGGCGAGGCCAAAACAAGACGGTGAACAGTGAAAACTGCGACAACACGGTTGTCGCGATGACGAGCCTGGCAGGATAGGCTGCGGCCGGCGGTTGCTGTTTGCCGCCGTGTCCGGCAACGCTCGCGGCCGACCGGCTGGTTGAAGGCTTGCTTCATGGAGGTTCGCATGCGCGGCAAATTGATGTTTCTGGCGGCCTCCATCCTGGTGGTAGCCTCGTCTGTCGCGCCGAACGGCGCCATCGCCGCCCGGCCTTCGCCGCTCCTGGAGGAGCTGCAGGTTCCGGAAGCCATGCTCGCGGGATTGCGCTACCACATGGTGGGGCCGTCGCGCGGCGGACGGGTGACCGCTGTGGCGGGGCATCCTGCTCGGCCGGGAGTCTTCTATATGGGCGCCAGCGGTGGTGGGGTCTGGAAGACCACCGACTACGGCCAGGATTGGTTTCCGGTTTCCGACGGCTACTTCGCCACCGGTTCGATCGGGGCAATCGCGATCGCCGATTCGAACCCCGACGTGGTCTACGTATCCACCGGCTCCGACGGACTGCGCAGCAACGTCATCGTCGGCAAGGGCGTGTACAAGTCGACCGACGCCGGTGCCACCTGGACCCATCTCGGGCTCGAGGACACCGGCAATACCGGGGCGGTGCTCGTTCACCCCGACAACCCGGACATCGTCTACGTAGCCGCCATCGGGAATCCTTTCGCGCCCAATCGGCAGCGCGGCGTTTACCGTAGCCGCAACGGCGGCGCGACCTGGGTACAGGTGCTCTTCGTCTCCGATAGAACCGGTGCGGTGGATCTCGAGTTCGTCCCCGGCCAGCCCGGCACGATCTACGCCAGCATGTGGGAGACGGAGCGCAAGCCGTGGACGATCCTGTCTGGCGGCATGGAGGGCGGGGTCTTCAAGTCGGAGGACAACGGTGACAGCTGGCGTCGCTTGACCGACGGCTTGCCCACCGGGCTGCGCGGTAAGTCTGACTTGGCGGTGTCGGCCGCGGCTCCAGAGAGGGTGTACGTGCTCATCGAGGCGCCAGGGTCGGATGGAGGCGTCTATCGATCCGACGATCGCGGCGAGACCTGGTCGCAGGTGACCGACTTCCAGCCGATTCGCAACCGCCCGTTCTACTACTGCAACCTGCACGCCGACCCCAACAACGCCGACCGACTGTGGGGCATGGCCGAGGGGTTCTATCAATCCGACGACGCCGGCATGACCTGGCAGGCGCGACGAGTACCGCACGGCGACAACCACGACCTGTGGGTCAATCCCGCCAACTCCGACGTGTGGATCCAGAGCAATGATGGTGGCGCCAATATCACTCGTGACGGCGGCTCCACCTGGTCGACGCAGTCCAACCAGCCCACCGCCGAGCTCTATCAGGTCGATGTCTCCGACGAGTTTCCCTACCGGCTGTTTGCGGGGCAGCAGGACAACAGCACCATCTCGGTTCCGAGCCTGCCGCTGACCAACCGTGCCTCCGGCCAGCAGGCCTACTGGCAGGAACACGGCGGCTGCGAGACCGGACCGGCGGTGCCGAAGCCAGGCGATCCCGACATTGTTTACGCCAACTGCAAGGGCCGATTCGGGGTGTTCAATCGTCGCACCGGCCAGGAACAGCACTACTACGTCGGCTACTGGAACCTGTACGGCCGCAACCCCAAGGACCTGCCGTATCGGTTCCAGCGCACCGTGCCGGTGCATGTGTCACCGCACGACCCCGATCGCGTCTACCACGCCTCGCAGTTCCTGCATGTGACCGAGGATGGCGGCGTCACCTGGACTACGATCTCGCCCGACTTGACCGCCTTCGATCCCGAGACCCAGGTGGTCTCGGGATCGCCCATCACCCTGGATGTGACCGGTGAGGAGCACTTCAGCGTGCTCTACGAGGTCCAGGAAAGCCCGCACGAGTTTGGTGTCATTTGGGCAGGCGCCAACGATGGGCCGATTCACCTCACCCGCGACGGTGGCGCCAGCTGGCAGAACGTCACGCCCCCCGAGCTCGGGCGCTACGGCCGTGTGCAGACCATCGAGGTGTCGCCGCACCATCCTGGTAGAGCCTACGCGGCCGTGTTGCGCTATCAACTCGGCGACTTTGCGCCCTACGTGTTCCGCACGGAAGACTACGGGGTCACCTGGACACGCATCACCACGGGCGGCAACGGTATTCCGGGGGATCATCCGGTACGGGTCGTGCGCGAGGATCCGGTGCGTGAGGGGCTGCTGTATGCCGGGACCGAATTCGGCATGTTCGTGTCGTTCGACAACGGTGGGCGGTGGCAATCGTTGCAACGCAACCTACCAGCCGTTCCGGTAACCGACATCAAAGTGGTCGACGACGACTTGGTGCTCTCGACCATGGGACGCAGCTTCTGGATCATGTATGACGTCTCGCCACTACGACAGCTCAGCGACGTGGTGGTGGAGTCGTCGTCGCATCTGTTCGATGTGGGGGAGGCGGTTCGGTTCCGTGCCAACAGCAGCTCCTCGTTCGGCCGCTCGCGGTCCGCCGATCCGCAGTATCCGCGCGTTGGCGCCAACATCGACTACTGGTTGGCGAGCCAGCCGCAAGGCGAGTTGATGCTGGAGATCTCGGATGCTCGCGGTCGCGTGATTCGGCAGCTGTCGAGCGCCGCGCCCGGGGAGAGGGTCGTGATCCCGGAGCCCGGAATGCGCGACTGGCCCCTCGTGCGCGCCGGCACGCCGCGGCTCGACAAGGGCGCCGGCTCGCATCGCTACGTCTGGGATCTGCGCTATCCGGGGCCGTGGTATGCCTCCGACAGCAGCCGGCGGTCCGGGCAGGGCGGCCCCATGGTGCCGCCAGGCAGATACACCGCGCGACTCTCACACGGCGAATGGTCGTCGAGCACCGAGTTCGACGTAGTGATGGATCCCCGCGTTGCCGCCGAGGGGATCTCGGTGGCCGACGTGCGCGCTCAGGCGGAGCTTTCGTTGCGCGTACGCGACACCTACGGGGCCGCCAATCGCGCCGTCGCCCAGATCAGCCAGATCAGGGACTCCGGGGCGGCCTTCCCCGAGCAGCTTCAGGAAGTCTGGGATGCGCTGGTCGACGCCTCACGCCGCTACTCGCCCGTCATGCTGGTGAGCCAACTCCAGTACCTCTACGACAACCTCAACCGCGCCGATCAGCGACCCAGCGGGGACGCCGTCGCCCGCCACGAGGAGCTGAAAACCGAGCTCGACGGCCATCTGGAACAGCTACAACGGTTGCTGGCGACGCGCTAGCGGACAATCCGAGAGCTCGACGGACAAGCGGTCGCATGTGAGTCACGCTGTCTGGAAGGCCCGGGCTCTGTACAGGAAGTCGACGATGTTGCCCTCGTGCGGTTGCAGCCAGTTGAGCTGAATCGTCGGGATGGCGCCGAAGTTCAGGCGATCGATGTTCTGCGCGTCCAGCAAGCCCTGGCGAAACGCCGCGTCGTCAGTGATTGCGCTGGCCACCAGCGTGTCGCCGATCGCCCCGATCATCTGGTCCTGCTGACACTCGACAACCGTCACGAAGGGGAACATGTACTCCTTGCCGGCTATCGATTGCTCCGCAGAATCACAATGGACCACCGTCGGCAGCAGGTAGTCGCAGCGCTCTCGTTCGACTAGGCGGCCGCTGTCGCGATACGACGCGGTGATATCGTCGACTCCCTCGGAGTCGAGGTTGGCGTCGATGTCCTCGTCGATGGCCTTCGCCTGACCGGGAACCGTGAACGCAGCGAGCTGGGCGGCGTCGTCGTCGGGCGGTAGGGCCTCGACGGCGACCAGACGCTCCGCCAGCGCATCGGCGATCTGGCGTGTTTGGCGCGACGCCCAGATGCCTGAACAGTTGATGCAGGAGCGACCGGAGTTCACCAGCACCGAGTCGACCATGAGGTCGAGGTGCTGCTCCCAGTCGTCGACCATGTCGTCGCCGAAGAGGATCTTGCTGAAGCCCGGACCGTGTACCTGGACGCCCGGGTGGGCGCGATACTGCTCGACCGTCGGTAGGCCACCGAAGATCAGGCTGCGGTTGGTGTTGTTGAGCACCCCGGCGCCCACATCGGGCCCCCCCGGGTAGACGGCAATCGCCTCACGCGGCACGCCGGCCTGAAAGAACGCCTGCGCCATGCGCCAGGGTGTCCACGGCTCCTGTGGGCCAGGCTTAAGAACCAGGCCGATCTGCAGCGGGATTACCGGAAGCCACAGGGTGTGCACGCCGGGCGAATTGGAGGGCAGCACCATGCCGAGGGCGTTGGTGGTCGACTGGTAGCTGCGCATGACTCCGTGTTCTTCGCCGAAGCCCCGCGCCAGGATGTCGCGATCGAGATGGCGAGTGAGCGACTCGAGAATCTCGTCCATGTGGTCGAGCACGAACCGCAGCTTGTCCATGTTCATGCGGCACATGTGTTCGGACAGCCCGGTGGTGGCCGACTGCTGGCGCACGAAGTCGTCGGGCGATTGAGTGCCGTCGCCGAGCGGCAGGTCGGCGGTCATGAACAACTCGCCGGCCTTCCGGGCCATCGCCAGCAGGTCGGACGGCGCCACTTCCCGAAGCGCGTTGCGCGCCCGCGGCGCCTTGCGCATATCGCGGGCCACCATCCCCTGGCTCGCCTGGCTCACCTTGGCGACCGGCTCGCCGGTGGCGAAGTGGACGACTTCCTCGGTCTCGAGGCTCTCGTACGGCTCGCCCCAACGCAGCACCGGAAAGTGGATCATGGCGTTCTTCTCAACCATCTCGGGGTGTCGGTAGCGTGCGGCTCGGGATCAGTAGACGCCCACGGTCGTTGACTTGGCGAGGCGCCCAAACGGCCGAACGCCGCTGACGCCATCCCAAGGGTAGCTCTCGTAGGGCAGCTCACGCTCGCCCTCGTCGCGCTCCAGGAAGCGCGGCATGAAGAACTCCTTAGTGAGCGTAGTCAGCATCACCCGACCCGTCTCTCCGTAGGGTACGAGCTGGGTGGCATCGTCAGGATCGACGACCTGCACTGCGGCGCGCGGCTGTGGCGCGTAGTAGGTGATCTTGTAGCCGTTGTCCGGGCCGCTCGGCGAGCTCGCCGCCAGGCCCATGAGGGTGTTTCCATAGGTGGGGGTCATGTAGGCGCCATCGAGCAGCTCTTCATGCGCGAAGCGGTTCCACTGCGGCGTGAACTCCGTTCCACCGGAGAAGATGCCACTGATGCCGGCCTGCCGAATCGTCGTGCCCTTGTCCTCGAGGCGCAGCGCCAGCGCCTCGAGCAGCTTCGGGGTCGTAAACAAGCATCGGATCTCGTGGTCCGACTCGAGGATCGTGATCGCCTGATCGATGACGTGCTCCTGGTAGGCCTTGAGGTGATCGGTCCAGCCCTTTCTGATGAGCTTGATGACCCAGCGCGGGTCGAGATCGACGCAGAAGCAGATACCGCCGCGATGGTGCGCCAGATGCTCCACGGCAAGCCGCAGGCGTCGAGGGCCGCTGGGGCCGAGCATCAACCAGTTGGCGCCGGGCGGGAAGTGCTCGTCGGGGAGCGTTGCAGAGAACAGCTCGTAATCAGTGCGGAAGTCGTTGATGTTGATGCGGCTCTTCGGCGTACCCGTCGTGCCACCCGTCTCGAACGTGAATACCGGGCGATCGGCGTACGCCTTCGGTACCCAGCGACGCACCGGGCCACCGCGCAGCCAGTCGTCCTCGAAGTGGCCGAACTTCACCAGGTCGTCGAAGCTGCCGATCGCGTCGCGCGGGTCCCAACCTTGCTGCTCGGCCCACTGCAGCCAGAAGGGGCAGCCGGTGTCAGGATCGAAGTGCCAGGCGATGATGGCGCGCACCTGCTCATCGAGCGCCTCGCGCGCGGCGGCGACGCGGCCTTCCAGATCAGGCTCCAAGGACGGAGTGCTCGACATCGGATCTCGCTTTGTTTTGGGGCGGGGCGGAAGAGGCCCATCCTAACCCCATGCGGCGAATCGTGCCGCTGCTGGCAGACCCACCGCACTTCTTCCGAGCCCACCGGCGGACTTGCGATCGTTCAGCGTTGATCCTGGCCTGGCTCCGTGGGCTCATCGTTGCTACCGATCCCACGCTGGTCGAGCAGCCGCCGATACGGACGGTCGTAGTGGATCGCGAAGCCCTCGAACGCGGTATAGCCACGCATCTCGGCTGTCGACTCGCTGATGACCGACCGCAGGCGTTCGATGCCCACGTCGTAGAAGGTGAGGCGGCGGGAGTCGATACGCACGCGCTGCGCCGCCCGCCAATGTCGAATGCTGGCGGTGCCGACGTTGTCTCTACGCAACCGCGCCGGTAACTCGCCGAGGCGCGACGACGGCACCACATACAGGTGTGTCCCGTCACTCGAGCTGCCAACGACGATCCAGGGTCGGGAGGACTCGCGATGCGGAAGGCCCGTTTCGCCCTTGCCCTCGAATCGCAGCACCTCCTCGTTGGCGAGGAATCCGGTCTCCAGGCCGATGCGCACGCGCTTGCCGGTCTCGGACGCGTACTCGAGCTCGCTGGCTGCCAACGCCACGGTTCCGTTCGAGCCATCGGCGTGCGTGCGGTAGTCCATGATCGCCACCGCGTCGACGAGGTCGATCACAGCCTCGCTGAGCACCCGGTAGCTGAGGCTACCTTCGACGGCGCGGCTGGAGCGGTGGATTCGTATCGAGTCGAACCAGAAGGGGATGGCTACCTCGAAGCGGAGTTGCGCCGGCCTCGAGATCGCTGCGATTCGCTTCAGCACCGAGAGATAGCCGGCAATGATTGCATCGCGCGCCGGGCCGCCGAAGCCAGGCAGCAGATACGGCTCGATATCGTAATGTGCTCCCGCGAAGCGCGCCGCGGGTGGAGAAGATTCGTTGTAGCGGATCACCGACTTCACCGCGCCCTCGACCTCGGCGTGGTTGTCTGGCAACGCGAAGCTCGCGTGGCCGTCCAATGCGTCGACAACGGCTCCGGCGTCGGTCAGTGCACCGACCACAGCTCGTAGCGCGGTGATCGAGGCCGTAGCGGTCGATATGATGGTCTCGTCGGTGCCGGGGTCCTCGAAGGCCTGGGTGAGGGCGCTCGGTAGCTGCAGATACACGCGGTCGATATGCCGTTCCTTGACCGTCTCGATGAGCTCGGCGAGGCGCCCAGGATCGACCATGAGATCACTGGTGTGCCACACCCAGAGCGATCTTCCAGCCTTGGCGGTGGCCGCGTCAGCCGGCGCCGGTCGATCGGGCGCGGCGGTCGCTTGGCACAGCGACAGGTTGTCGATCTCGATCGTGCCGTCCCCGGGCCGTGACGGTTGCAAGTCGAGCGCCGCCAAACGACGGCGGTCGACGAGGTCGGGCATCTCGTCCAATCCGATCGAAACCAAGGTCCACTCGCCGTGTACGGGCGATACGGCAAGCTCGCGTAGGCTGCCAACGTGAATCGCAGTGTCGCCTTGGGCGTCGGCAATGCCAACATCCATCGGTGGGCTCTCGCCGGAGCGCCTGGCCCAGAATCGAATCGCGTCGAACGCGCGACCATCTAGATAATAGATTGCATGGTCGCTGGGCTCCGGATCGTGGAGACGGATGCGCAGACGGGCCGGATGCCCGTCGGATTGGCGGTACGCGAAACGAAGGTGCCGCGCACCGTGCTCGTCGCTGGCCAACTCGGCAGCGGCGCGCGACGGCGGATCGGCGGTAGCCGCGAATCGCCCACCCAGGCGGTTGCTACGACTGTGCTCGAATCTCGATACCGTTGTACAGCCACCGTGGAACTCGGGATGATGTGTCCGTTCGACGATCGGTGGTTCCGAATCGCTGTCGAGCAGGACTTCGCCGCTCAGCTCGGGACCCTGGAGCTGCCAGCGGATCGTTGCCTCGCCACCGCGAATCGACGCTGTGGTGTTGGCGTCGAGAGTTGTCGACAGGATGCGGTCAAGGTCCGGAGCCTGCGCATCGGCGCCGCTGCTGACCAGCGCCCACAGCGCTAGCGCCCACGCCGTTCTCCTGCCTGCTGTACGCGTTCGATGCACGACCGCACTCCTGGCTCGGGGTATCTCTCCAGGAGGGTATTGCGGCGGCCGCCGCCGTCCGAAGCCCTATCGTGCTGCCGTGGATCAATCTGGCCTCCGCAGCGTGGCACCGTATGATGCGAGTGTTCGCGAAGGTTCCACGCAGCAGAACTTCCGAGTGATTGCGATCGGTAGCGCCCGATTCCCGATCACGGACGGCGTCGTCCTCGACGTGCGGGCGTCGCTGGACTGCATAGGGAGAGCCACGACATGAGGCAAAGCACGCAGACACAGATGATCCGGATGGCGCTCGCAGTTGCCCTCATCTTCATGGCTACGGCGCCCTCGGGCGCCGCAGCCCGAGCCCAGGATCCGCTCAAGGTCTTCATCTCCGTCGACATGGAGGGCATCGGCGGCATTGGCACCAGTGCCATGACAGGCGCCGGTGGCAAGGGCTACGAGCTCGGTCGGCAGCTGATGACCGAAGAGGTCAACACCGTGGCGGCGGCGATCCTCGAACACGGGCCGGCGGAGATCCTGGTCAACGATTCACACGGCAGCATGAACAACGTGCTCCACACGCTTCTCGATCCACGTGTCGAGTACATCCAGGGCAACATCAAGCCGCTCGGCATGGTGCAGGGACTCGACGATTCGTTCGACGCGGCGATCTTCCTCGGCTATCACGCCCGGGCGCGCACCGCGGGGGGCTTCCTCGCCCACACCGGATCCGGCTCGGTCAAAGGGCTGTGGATGAACGGGGTCGAGGTCGGAGAAGGCGGCATGAACGCCTACTACGCCGGCTCCCATGGGGTCCCGGTGATCGTTGCTGCGGGCGATCTCGCGTTCACCGAGCAGTTTTCTGAGTTGGTCGGCTCGGGCACCCGTACCGTGGCTACCAAGGAGGCGATCGGCGCGCAGGTGGCACGCCTCGACCACCCGGAGGTGGTCCGCGTGCGACTGCACGATGCGACCCTCGATGCGCTCGCCAACCTGTCGGCGATCTCGCCCCTGGTTCCCGACGAACCGATCGCCGTCCGCATGCGATTCGCGACCACTACCCGCGCCGACATCGTGCAGGCGGTGCCGGACACGCGGCGCGTCGACGGCACGACGGTTGAGTACACGGCCCGCAACATGACCGAGGGCTACATGTTGGTCCGGCTGATGTACAAGTACATCAGCTGGTAGGCGTGCGCTCGTGATCCACAGCGGCGTCGCGTTTCTCCCCGTACGCGCTTCGGCGAGGACCCACTTGCCAAGCCAGCACTATGGTCGATAGATTCGCGCCCTGTGCATTACGCCTTCATGACCAAGAGTAGGCCGAAGGCGGCAGTCAGCGGTTCGTGGCAGCGACAGCCAGCACCGCCACCACCCATTTGGCATGGATCGTATGTATGGCACGAGGTGATGGCCCCAACGTAACCACCCTGGACGCGACGGCCAGACAAGGCACGCTCGGCAGGAGGGAGTTTCTTCGAGCGGCCGGCGAGTCGGTTGCTGGCTTCGCCGTTGGGGCTGGCGCCGTAGGCACGGCCGTACGCGAGCTCGCCAAAGAAAGAACGGTGAGGCTCAGGCTCTACGATGGAGCCACATCCTCGTATAACGCTCGCGGTACATCATTTGGCGGTACTCAACGTGACGCCAGTGCCGGTGTGGGCGTGCGATATCGGCGGGTCGAGGATGGTGTAGGCGCGCAGTTCTCTGGCGTCACCGGTGCCAATGGCAGTTTGGATGCTCTCTCAGATGACCCCGACGCGCCGATCACTGTGTTCGGTGAAGGGATCGTGGAGTACACGTTCACCCTGCGTCAGTTACAGGACAATGGCTACTGGGACGAAACTGCGGGGAGGTTCTACTTCTTCATCATCCCTGAGACAGAGCTATGGATTTTCAAACACTTCACCTATGGGGGGTATCTCGGCCACCGGGAGAAGTTCGTTCGCTCGTGGAAGAGAGGAGCGAAGATCAAGTACCGCTCGACGGTGGCCGCAGATACCAGGCTCTTGAATCGGTATGTCAGGAACTTCTACGACGCCGTCGGGATCATCGACGTCAACCCTCGGAGCAAGAGCGGAAGGTTTGTCCTGACCGACACTGAAGCCATCGGGAACCACTACGTGGTCAAGATGATCCCCCTGGGCGCGTTCTTTGCCGGCATGGGAAATCCCATGACTGGCGGCGAGCTGGAGTATTCCATGCCTTTGCGTACCAGGAAGCTCGAAGAAGGCGTCGTCCATCACGAAATATGTCACGGTCTGGGTTTGTCGGCCCATATGAAGCCTAGAGAGTCGAAACTCATGAAGGTCGCTGTCGCTGACCCGGTGCCTGTGCCAACAGAGACTGATGCGCGAGCGCTTCGGCTTGCAGTGAATCTCGCCGGCATGCCGCTACCTGACCGGCCGCGCAAATAGTCGCCCTGATGGTCTGCCCGACCCGTAACTACTCGCCGGTGTGCCCGAAGCCACCCGGCCCACGGTCGGTTTCGGGCAACTCCCCGACCTCTTCCCAGACGATCCGCGGAACCGGTGCTACCAGCATCTGGGCGATGCGCATGCCGCGCTTCAAGGTTACGGTGGTGGCTCCGTGGTTGATCAACGGAACCTTGATCTCGCCGCGGTAGTCGGCATCGATGGTTGCCGGGGTGTTGGGCAGCGAGACGCCGTGCTTGACGGCCAGTCCGGAGCGCGGCCGTACCTGTGCTTCGTATCCCGACGGCAGCGCAATCGTCAGCCCGGTCGGCACCAATTCGATGGCGCCGGGCTGCAGCTCCAGCGGCGAGGTCAGCGCGGCGTGCAGGTCGACAGCGGCCGAGTCGTCGGTCTGGTAGCTCGGCAGTGGCAGGTCATCGGTGCCGGCTAGCCGGCGCACCAGCACGCGAACTTCAGGGCGGCTCAATCTGCCGGTCCGATTGCCCAGAGGTTGCGTTCGCTGCGGATGTAGATGCGTCCGTTGCTGATCGCCGGTGTGGCGTAGATGGGCTCGCCGAGCGTGTTGGTGGCGAGCACCTCGAACTCCGGACCGGCCTTGATCACGAACACCTCGCCGTCGGTCCCGGCGAGCATGAACTTGCCCTCGAACGCCACCGGTGAGGCCCAGAAACGCTGTGCTACCGGCATGCGACCGCCCTCATAGACCACCTCGCCGGTGTTGGCGTCGAGGCAGCTGACGATGCCGTTGTCGCTGAGCAGGTACACGTAGCCGCGATACGACAGGTTGGACGGCACGTAGGCCATCCCCTTGTTGTAAGACCAGGCGAGACGCTCGGCCTCCGTACCGCTCGCGGCGCCGTTGAGGCGCACCGCCTTGATCACCTTGTCCGGGTAGCCCGCCGTGAACAGGGCGAGGTCGTCATGCAGTAGTGGGTAATGCACCGCGTTGCTTTGTAATCCGGGGATGCGCCAGAGCTCGTCGCCGGTGCGGGGGTCGTAGGAGACGATCCACTCGAATCCGTTGGTCAGCAGTTGCGGTTGACCGTCACGGTCGATCAGCAACGGTGTCGACCAGTTCGCCTGCACCCGCCGGGGCTTCTTCCACGCAACCTCGCCGGTATGGGTGTCGAGCGCCACGATGAACGAGTGGTCGCCGGAGTCCTCGTCGGCGAGGATGATCAACCGGTTCTCGAACAGCACCGGTGAGGTGGAGACGTCGAGCCCGAACGCCACAACCGGGTCAATCTCGGCGTTCCAGAGCTCGTTGCCATCGAAATCGTAGGCGAATACGCCCGGCATCCCGAAGTAGGCGTATACGGCCCGGCCGTCGGTTACCGCCGTCGGCGAGGCGAACGATCCTCGGCGGGCGCGATCGTCATAGGGCAGGCCCATATGGGCGAGGCGGTTCCAGACGATCTCGCCGCTGTCCGCGTCGATGGCCACAACCCGATACTCGTGCAAGAACTGCGAGCCCCAGCTATCGGGGTGCCGCCACTCCTCGCCCTCGAAGTAGTGGACCAGCGGCTTGCGCCCGGGAATCTCCTCGCCCTGGATCGCCGTGGTCAGGAAGATGCGGTTGCCCCAGACGATCGGCGACGAGTGGCCGCGGCCCGGAATTGGTGTCTTCCAGCGCACGTGCTCTTCCTGGTTCCAGCTGGTGAGCAGGCCGGTCTCGTGCGAGATGCGCAACCCGTCGGCGCCCCCCAGCGCGGGCCAGTTCGAGTCGTTCTCGTCATCCGCAGCACCCAGAAGTGGAAGGCCGAGCAACAGTGTGGCGGCGATCACCGCCAGGCCCGGTCGCGCGCTTGTCATGGTTTCGGACTCCGGTTCCCAAACGTGCGGGGCGTGGGTTCCCCGCTGTCGATACGACGCTACCGGGTGGGCGGCGCCGATTCAATCGACCCGCGGAGTGCAACGGCATCAAGAAACCCTTGGAGAAAACCGAGAAGTCCATCAAGCGTCTCGCCACTCAGCGCTCTAGATTGGCAAGAAGTGGGAGCGACCCGACCCTCCTCCGGCCATCGCTCCCACTCGGCGAGTCGGCGAAACGCTCGCGCAGTGGCGGTGGCCGGGGTCGTTGGCTAAATCGGCAGATTGGCCAGTGGACACGATCCCCGCCGTTGCCTGTCCGGCGTGACCGCGTTTCATGTGGGTATGAAGTGTCAGGCTCGTCCGCAGACGATTTTCGCTTCTCTTGGGGGGACAGGACGATGTATTCATATGTATTAATGACTACTAATATCTTTTAATAATTAACACTAATCAATAATGAGTTTCGAAATCCGAGTTCGATCTCTACGTGACCGGGTGCCCCAGGCTGCCCTCGTGCTCATGACGATGATCCTTCTGTCGATTTCCGTCGACGCGAGCGCCCAGCGCCTCCATGTCATCCGCTACTCGACGGCCGATGGCCTCCCGGGTCAAGACGTAACCGGCGTCTACCAGGATCCCGTCGGGATGATCTGGGTGGCGACCTCGTCGAGTCTGGCACGGTATGACGGCAACACGTTCAGGGTCTTTACGGAAGCCGACGGACTTGCCGACAACGCAGTAATCGGAGTCCTGCAGTCGAGCGAAGGCAGGCTGGTGGTGGCGACGCGAAACGGCGTCTCCTGGCGACTCGGCGAGGGGCCTCTGCAGACCCTGTCGCTCGGCCTCGCGACGCAGCAATCGTGGGCACGTGACCTGGCCCGCGACGGCGATGGCATTATCGTGGCGACACCAGAAGGTGTCGTGCGGATCGCCTTCAGCGGTGAGACGGCGTCGACCGAACTGCTGCACCGCGTCGATGCGCTCTCCGTGCACCGTGGTGGCGATGGCACCTTGTGGGTCGGCGGCGCTGGCTTCGTGCGACGCGAGCGCGACGGTGCGCTGGAAGCCCCGCTTCCCGGCATTCACACCACGGTTCGCGTCAACGACATCTTGGAGGACGCGGACGGGCGTATCTGGCTGGCCACCAACGCCGGCCTCTTCCGTGCCTCCGGAGCCGGTTTTCGACCGTTCGACCATTCGGAGCTGGATACCGAACGGGCGCGCTTCGTGAACGCCGGCACCCTGGCCCGCGACGGCTCGATCTGGTTCGCTACCTGGGGCGGGGTGATCCGCATCGATGGCGAGGAGGCGGCGTTTTTCACCGAGGCCAACGGATTGCCGCATCCCACGGCGCACGGCATCGTCGCGGATCGTGAGGGCAACATCTGGATCGCGACAGAGGATGGACTGGGGAAGCTGGTGCCTGCCAGTTTCGTCGGCTACACAGCCGAGCAAGGTCTGCCCGACAACACCGTCGTCGACATCGCCGGCGACGCGGACGGCGTGGTCTGGGTGGCCACGCCACGGGGCGTCGCCAGGCTAGATATCGAGGAACGCCTTGATGGCGCCCACCTGCGCAACCAGCTCCGCCGCGAGCAAACGCGCAGCGTTGCCGTCGACGGGCAGGGCCGCTTGCTCGTGGGAACGGGCAACGGATTGCTTGTCGAGGACGATTCCGGAATCCGGTGGATACGGCGCGGTGGTGGCTTGCCCTCAGGCCGGGTCACGGAGTTGGAGACCGGAGCGACAGGCGAGGTGTGGATCGGGCTGGAACCCGGCCTGGTACGGTGGCGCGACGGGCGCCTGGACACGCCCGCCGCGCTCGCCAACCTCAGGGAGCGCACGATCCGAGCACTGGTGGTCGACTCAGACGGCCGCCTCTGGGGTAGCACCGACGCCGGCGTGTTCGCCTACGACACTCGAGACGGACTGCGCGTGGAGCTAGCGGAGCAGATTCGTGAGCTCGACGTGCTTTCGCTGGCAGCCGATCGTGAAGGTCGAGTATGGCTGGGGACCGACGGCTACGGGGCGTATCGAGTCCACGGCGAGCAGATTGAGCATTGGTCGTCTGACGACGGGCTGGTAAACGAGTTCGTGCGCCAGATCCTCGTTGACCGCGACGCCCGCGTCTGGTTGTTCACCAACCGTGGCCTCGATCGACTCGGGGTGGACGGCACGTTCTCCCACTTCGGGTCTGCTGATGGACTGATTGCCCTGGATGGCATGGACGGTGCGATCTGGGAGGACCCCACCGCGCCAGCTGACTGATCCCAGCTCGAGGGATGCTCACTGGCGCGCACGTACCTCGACCGATTGCGTGCCGCCTAGCTCAGACGTAGCCGACCTTAGCGCTGAGCTCCGTCCGCCCGCGCATGAACGAGCCGCTGCCGCGCGCCACCGGCCGTCCTTCACCGTCGACCAGCTGGGCTTCGCCAAGCCAGAGCGAGCGCGAGCGGTGCACGGCGGTGCCCGTCGCCACCAACTCGCCATCTGATACCGGCCGCAGTAGGTGGATGTTGAACGAGGCGGTGGGCAGGAAGCGGTCCGTTACCAGCGAGTTGCAAGCGAAGAAGGCGGCGTCGTCGAGCGCCTTGAAGTACAACGCTCCGTGCACCGAGCCGGTGGCGATCATGAACTCCGGGCGCACCTCGATCCGAATCTCGGCAGTACCCTCGCCGATTCGAATCCGCGGGTCGAAATGGGCGTTCGCCGGCGCCCCGAGATACATGCGCTCGAGCTTGCGGAAATGATCCTCGCCGGGGACCTCGCTCAGTTCATCGGCTCCGACTGGGCCCCCACCTCGAGCGCGAACAGACGATTACGCGACAGGATGTACAGTACCCCGTCCTTGGCGTAGGGCGTTGTGTAGACCGAGGCGCCGAGGTTCATCTCGGCGAGCTCCTCCATCTCCTTGCCGGCGCGTAGCACGATCACGTCGCCATCCTCGTCGCCGAGGTACACCTTGCCGTCGGCCAGGAATGCCGAGCCCCAGACCGCGGCGAAGGTATCGAACGTCCAATAGTGCTCGCCGGTGTCGGCATCGAGGGCGTACAGGAAGCCCGACAGATCGGAGATATAGATGATGCCGTCGCCGATGGCGGCGGTCGACATGGTGCGGTGGAAGTCGCGGCCGCCGCGGTGCCAGATGATGGCCGAATCGGTGATGTCACCGCTGCCACTGGGATCGAAGGCCCAGAAGTGGCCAGGCGCCTCGCCGTGCTCGGGATCCTGGCCGACGCCGATATAGGCCTTGCCGTCGTGCACCACTACCGTGGAGAGGATGTTGTTGCGCGTGCCGCGGCCGCCGAGACGCCATTCGGCGTCCTTGGGGTTGGCGTCGAACTTCCAAAGCAACTCACCGGTCTCTGGAACGAAGGCGCGCACCCAGCCGTCGCCCCCGGGGAAGATCACCATCGGCCGGCCGTCTACCACCGCGTAGGTGGGGTTTGTCCAGGTGCCGTGCAGGATGCCCTCGCCCGGATCGGCGTTGTCCCACACCAGCTCGCCGGTGTGCTTGTTAAGCGCCACGAAGCTGGCGCCAAAGGGTGACGGGATGGCCACGTGGCCCTCGTCGACGCCGTTGCCGGTGGAAGCGAAGATCAGGTCGCCCACCACCAGTGGCGAGCTGGTTGCCAGGTTGTGCGGGAAGGCGTCGACCTCGCCGATCATGTCGAACGACCAGATGCGGTCGCCATCGATCGGTGAGGTGTGCTCCTCGCTGGTGTCCGGACCGTCGTTTTCCCCGTCGAGGTGTCCCTCGGTGTCGACACAGACTACGTGGGCCTGGTTGGAGACGTAGTAGAGACGGTCGCCCTCGATGTATGGAGTGGAGCAGATGCCCTGCAACGGCCAGTCGTTCACCCGACCTGCGGTCAGCTTGTCGTGCACCATCTGCCAGAGGAAATCGCCGCTCTCGGCCTCGAACGCCATGATCACGCCCTTGTCGTTGGGCAGATCGGGGTTGCGCATTCCCTCGTTGTTGGTGCCGATGAACACCTTGCCGTCTACCACCACCGGGCCGGCGTAGCTCTGCGAGCCCACACCCACCGACCACTTGACGTTCATCCCGGTGCGGGTATCCCACTCCCCGGGAAGCCCGGTCTCGTCGGAAACCATGTTGCGATCGAGGCCGCCGCCGAACATCCCCACACCGTCTTCGGCTACGGCTGCGAGGGTGTTTGCCGTGGCCGTTCCGGCGGCCGCGCCCCGTACGGCGGCACCGCTCGCCAAACCCGCGACGACGGTGGCCGCCAGGATTCCGAAGTAGAGTTTCCGACGCATCATTCGTTCACCGTTACCTTGTAGTTGTCGAAGTAGAGATCGACCGGAGAATAACCGTAGATTCCCGGGGCGCCGTGCCGAATTGGCAACGGGTCTTCCGCAGTAATGGTCCACTCGGCCGGCTCCGGCTGGTCGCGCTGCCAGATCTTGCCGCGAACGATGGCGCGATCGGCAGCCTGGTCGACCCGCAGCTTCGCCGTGTACCACGTATCCATGTCCCATTCGAACGGAACCTGCTGCGCCATGCGCAGCTCGGAGGCCCAGGAGCGCACCTGAACCCTCTGGTGGCTTCCCATCAGGTCGAGTGTGTAGCCGCCGTTGACGACGCCCCCGTCGGGGCGGCGGCGTCCCTGGCGGGTGCCGAGAAGATCAATCTGCACGGTGACTCTCGAGGTGCTTTCAGGACCGGTGTAGATCACCGATCGATTGAGGCCCGCGGCAGCGGGTGGCTTGTGCAGCACGGGCTCGCCATCGAGATCCGCCGTGGAGTAGCGCCCGGCACCGATCCAGTGCCGCGGTTTCTGCCCGGACGAGAAGTCCTCCGTCCACGGCAGCGGTCCGGCGACGCGCAGACGCGCCCGGGCGGTGAGGTCGCCGATTGTCGCAACGACGTGTCCGGCCTGATTTCCGGCAGCCGGGTCGGCCACGAACGCTCCCTCGGAGCTCAATGAGCCCGTCAGGGTCTGAAGCGACCACTCTGCGGCGCGCGTGCCGATGTAGCGGCCCTGGGCATCGAACAGGCGGGCCGCGAACCCGACGCGCTCGCCACTGCTGACCACCGAGTCGGCGGGAACCACGATCGCCGTGTGCGCCGCCGCTCCCTCGGGTGCCATCTCGTGAGTCGTCGCGGCGGTATCCGCGACGGCGTCGAAGGGTTGGCTCGGGTCGCCGAGGCAGAAGATGCCGTTCTCGGTGGTGAAATAGATGCGCCCGTAGGCGACCGCCGGTGAGCCGTAGATCTCGGCCGCACGATCCTCCTCGGGAATATCGATCCGATCCGTATCCAGGACCGTCGCTCCGTCGCTGCCCGGTTCCAGGATGACGAAGTTGCCGTTGACCTCGGTGACGAAGATCTTGCCGTCGGCCCATACCGGCGAGCTCTTGCCCACCGTCCCGACGTTGTGCGACCAGAGCTCGCCTCCGGTGGCGGTGTCCATAGCCAACAGGTTGGCGGAGTTGTCGAGCAAGTACAGGACGTTGTCGTGTAGCAGCGGCGATGCGAACCCGACGGTGATCTCATCGGCGCGCCAGACCTCGTGCGTGTCCGTGACGACGCCGGTTCCGGTAGCGTCGATAGCCACCACGCGGCCCTGTGGGCCGCCATCCAGGTTCTCTTCGCTGTGGCTGGCGTAGACAATGTCCCCGGCGGTCACCACTGCCGTGTTGATGCCGCGCTTGCTCAGCTGGAACTTCCAGACCAGCTCGCCGGTGCGCGCCTTGAGCGCGTAGATCCAGCCGTCGGCCGCACCGCCGATCATCAGCCGTTGTCCGGCGACCTCGGCAATGATCGGGGTCGCCTGAGTGTTCATGTCCTTGGGGTTCTCTTCACTGGGATTGGCGGTCCACACGACGCGGCCGTCACGCTTGTCGAAGGCGTAGAAACGGTGACGTGGCGGGCCGAACTCCCCCCAGCTCGTGCCGATCAGCCCCAGGATGACGCGGTCCTCGTCGACGATTGGGGTGTGCGTCCGTCCACCGTATCCCGAGGCTCGACCGAAGTCCTCACCGAGACGGATCTCCCATACGGTCTCGCCGTTCTGGTCGAGGCAGGCGAGCAATCCGTCGACCGTGTGGGCGTACAGGTAGCCGGTCTCGGCGTCGGCCGCGATGCCACCCCAGCCGACGCGCGTGTAGGGCACCGTGGTGTTGTAGACGATGTAGTCCCGCTGCCAGAGTAGCTCGCCCGAGTCTGCACTCCAGCAAGCGACGGTCTCATGGGTGTCGCCGCGGCGACCGTTGGCGCAAACGCGGCCGTCGAATACGACCGGCGTCGATCGACCGACGAGGTCACGCCTCCAGATCTGGTTGTCGCCGTCCACCGACCAGTTGGAGATCAGGCCGGTGGCCGGAGAGACGCCGTTCTGATGTGGGCCGCGCCAGCTAGTCCATTCGTCGGCAACTACCGTCGCGACACGGTTCGGCTCGATGGCGGCGGACGGCGAGGTCAGGACGGTCGGTAAGACCACCAGCAGCGTCGCCACCGTCACGCGTGAGGACACCGTCAACGATGAGGAAAGCGAGCTGCGAGACGGGAACGTTCGCATGGTGCTTTCTCGAGGTCGGGCATGGAGAGGAAAACCGTGCTGCGCAAGCGGAATGCCGATCATGCCAGAGTAGGTCGAGCGCTCGGAATGATCGGATCGGCGAGTCAGATTATCGTACGTTTGGCGCTGCCGAGCGTGCAAGGTTGGCGGGCCGACGGCGGTTGTTCCGCCGTGGCGTCCTACCGTTCGCCGGCTCAGCCGGCGAACGCACGTGCCACGAACCAGTAGAAACCGACCGTGGCTATCGCCAGCGATCCCGGTATGACAATCCGCCGACGGTACCAGGGACGGTCGCGGAAGCTGCCGACGATGAGGATGGCGCCACCAATCACCGCCAGCTGGCCGAGCTCCACGCCGATGTTGAATCCGAGTAGGGCGCTGAGGGCCTGGTCTTGGGGCAGCCCGATCTCACCCAGCACTCCGGCGAACCCCAGGCCGTGCAATAGTCCGAAGGCGAACACCAGCATCGGGCGCCAACTGTGGAGTCGGTCGGTGATGGCGTTCTCGATGCCGACGTAGGCGATCGATAGTGCGATGAGTGGCTCGACGATCGACGCGGGTAGCTGAACTACACCGAGGGCGGAAAGGGCGAGCGTGACGGTGTGCGCGAGGGTGAAGGCCGATACCTGAAGCAGCAGCGGCCGCAACCGCGCACTCAGCAGGAAGAGCCCCAACACGAACAGCATGTGGTCCAGGCCTGCCGGGATGATGTGCAGGAAGCCCAATCGCGCGTATTGGAGACTGGCTCTCAACGAGCTTACCGGGGCGCGCTGCTGGGACGCCGGGTCAAGTGCGAAAGGTGTGCTCTCGTCGCCGCGCGCCAGCGGCTCGCGGGCGGTGGCGCCGCTGCGCTCGTCGAGGATCGACAGCTGTACCGGCGCAAAGGCGCGTGAGGCGCGGAAGCTCACGTGCTCCGCGTCGGCTGGTACCGTGCCAGCAAGCCAGGCGCGCACCCCGAGGAAGGTCGGCGGTGAGGCATTGCGAGTCAGCCCCGCCGCCCGGTCGGGAAACTCGATCCGGACGTCGGCGCGCACCCCATCGAAGAGGACGCGGACGCGGCGCTCCAGCAGGCTGCGCAGGTCATCGACGAGCTCGGCGAGCTGTGACTCCGGCAGGCCGGCGAGGACCGCGACGAGCTCGGCGTCATCGCTGTCAGGGGCGACACCCAGTGCAAGCGCATCGAGGTCGAGCTGCATGTTCGCCTGGAAGGTAGCGTCCGGGCGCAATACCAACGAGACCTCGGTGAATCCGAAGTCATGGCCGGCGGCCGAGCCGACGCTCAGCGCCGATACGATCGCCAGCGCGGCGATGGTCGCCGAGCGCGACAATCGGCGGCGGACAGATGGTCCCTGCGGGCGAGGTCGGTAGCTCATGGCATCTGCCCGGTATCGTATAGGGCAGAGACATCCATTCCACGACTGACCTTGAATTCAGGAGCACCCATGCGGCAGGCCGGGCTTTGGCTCCTCCTTAGCTTGTCGGTGGGCGCCGCCGCTCCCTTTGCAACCGCCCACCAGGATGCTGACGGTGCTGGCGTGGACCTCCTCGACGGGCTACGCGATGGCTGGGCGGCGCGCTGGATGGAGCAGCGTATGGCGCGCGACAGCACCCGTTTCAGCGTCGTCCTCGAAGACACGCGACGGGTCTTACAAGCCGATAGCGATACCGCCGCCGCGGCGTTGTGGCGTCGTATCGACCTCGACGAGCCGACGAGCGCACGCCTCTCGTGGCGTTGGAAGATCAACGGGGGCCTCGACACGCAGGCGGACGAGCGAACGCGCCAGGGCGACGACTACGCCGCCCGCGTGATGGTTGCGTTCTCGACCGACGTGTGGGGCGCGGAGACGCGAGCCATTGCCTACGTCTGGGCTCGCGACCTGCGGGTCGGGGCGCGCTTCCCCAATCCGTTCCGCAGCCGAGTGGCCACCGTGGTCCTGCGCAGCGCGGGCGATGCAGTCGACCGTTGGGTGGTAGACGATCGCGACCTGCTCGCCGACTACCAGATGGCCTTTGGCGAGCCGCCCGACTACATCGGCGGCATCGCCTTCATGGTGGATACCGACAACACGGAGACGCGGGCGCGCAGCTGGTTGTCCGACCTGCGGCTCACCGCCCTCCCGGCGCCCGACTGAGCGGCCTGCTCGGGCCACGCTTGCGGGTGGCGCGACAGGAACTATAATACCTAGACAGTCTAAGCATAGATGTTCTAGGCAATCTGGGAGTCGGCGACCGGGCAAGTCGCCCGACATGGAGATTCGATGGGCAAAAACGGAGTCGAGCTATTGCGCGGTACGCTCGGCATGCTGGTGCTGAGGACGCTCGAAGCGGGTCCGTTGCACGGCTATGCCGTGGCCAAGAGCATCCAGTCGACCACCGACGAGACGCTGACGGTGGAGGAAGGCTCGCTCTATCCGGCGCTCTACCGGATGGAGAAGCGCGGTTGGGTTGTCTCCGAATGGGGCACCACCGAGACCGGGCGGCGAGCCAAGTTCTACAGTCTGACCCTCGAGGGTCGCGAACAGCTCGTTGCCGAGCTGGCCACCTGGGGGGAGTTCGCCTCCGCCGTCGGCAAGGTTCTGGAGGCCGGCTAGGTGAGTTCGTTCTGGACGCGCTGGAACCGGTCGGCCAGTCATGTCGCAGGTGTCGAGCGCGAGGTGCGCGACGAGATGATGGCGCATTTGGATCTGCGCACCCGCGACAATCTCGCGGCTGGCATGTCGCCCGCGGCGGCGCGGCGCGATGCGGAAGCCCGCTTCGGCGATGTCGACGATCTCGTACGCCGCGGTTCGGCCGCCAAGCGGGCGGGACCCGACGATCCTCTGGGGCGGTTTCCCCGTCCCGGCGGCAGCCATGTTCCCGACGTCGCAGGCAGCCTCATGAGCGACCTTGCAACGGATGTTCGTTTTGCCATCCGCATGCTGTGGAAGAGCCCCGCCTTCACGGTTGTAGCGGTGTTATCGCTAGCGCTTGGAATCGGCTTCAACGCCACGGTGTTCGCGGTGATCGATGCGGTGCTTTTCAAGCCGATGGCGGTCGAAGATCCGGGCTCGTTGATCCGACTGGCCAACGCGGAAGGCGGCTTCGGCGGCATGATGATGTCGTACCCGGACTATCGGGACGTACGTGATCAAGCCGCGGCGCTCGAGGGGCTCGCCGCGTACCGCACCGAGATGACCACCTTCAACAACCGCGGCGACGCCGTGTTCGTGTTCGGCGAGTCGGTCTCGGCCAACTTCTTCGATGTTCTGGGTCTCCGCCCGATAGTAGGGCGCGATTTCACGCCCCAGGACGAGCTCGCCGACGAGCCGCTTACCGTGATGGTCAGCGAGGCTTTCTGGCGTGGTCGCCTCGGTGCTGACCCCGATGCCATCGGTAGCGAGCTCACCTTCGCGGCACGTCGCTACGTGCTGATCGGAATTGTTCCCGAGGCATACACCGGCGGCACACCACCGTTGCGCGTGCATTTCTGGGTCCCGTCTCGCGCCACCGACTTTCTGGTACCGGCGATGGCGACCAGCCGTCTCCAGCGCCGCGGCTCGCGCGGCACGTATGTGATCGGACGTCTACGGTCCGAAACCACCGTCGAGCAGGCTGACGCCGAGGTGCGCGCCATCGGCGCGAACCTTGCGGCGGAATACCCCGACACCAATGCGGATCGTGGGATTGCCGTTGTTCGGGCCGGCGATGTGCGCATCGATCCGGCCGCCGATCGCATGATGCGTCCAGCGGCCGGGGTGTTGATGGTGATCGTTGCCCTGGTGCTGCTGATCGCCTGCGCCAACATCGCCAACATGATGCTGGCGCGGGCCTCGGTGCGGCGACAGGAGATCGCCGTGCGCTTGGCGCTGGGAGCGGGTCGCGGCCGCCTGATCCGCCAGCTGCTTACCGAGAGTGCGGTGCTCTCGCTGTTCGGCGGGGTGCTCGCCGCCCTGGTGGCGACGCTGTCGTTGCGCGCCCTCCTGGCGGTGCAGCCGCCGATCATGGTGCCCATCGACTTGAGCATCGGGATGGCGCCGCGCGTCATCCTGTTCACGGCGCTGGTATCAGTTGCCACCGGCCTGCTGTTCGGACTCATCCCGGCCCTACGCACCACCAAGGCCGACCTCGGCCAGGCGTTGCGCGCCGATGAGGCGTCGGACGGTGGCCGGACGCGCGGCAATCGGCTGCGTGGAGCCTTGGTTATGGTGCAGGTGGCGGTAACGCTGGTGTTGCTCATCGGTGCGGCGTTGCTGATTCGGAGCCTGGCCAACGCCGAGTCGATCGAGCCGGGAATCGCTACCGAATCGATTGTCGGCATCAACATGGGGTTGGTGTTCCAGGGATACAACGCCGAGGCGTCGCGCAGCGTGCACCAGCGCACCATGGAGCGAGTCGCGGCCCTTCCGGGAGTAACGAGCGTCGCGTTCGCCGAGCGCATGCCGCTGGAGTCGACCGTGGTGCTTGACCGCGACGTCTACCTCGAGGGCGTCTCGCTGGACGACGGCGAGGAGCCGGCGGCCGTGTTGTCGGCCGCGGTCAGTCCCGGTTTCTTTCGGCTGATGCAGATTCCGATGCTCGCTGGCCGTGCCTTCAGCGCCCAGGATGTCGCCGAGTCTCCCGGAGTGGCCATCGTCAACGAGATCCTCGGCCAGGAGCTTTGGCCCGGCGGGAATCCGATCGGCAAGCGGCTCTCGGTAGTCGGAGAGGATGGCCCGTTCGCCGAGGTGATCGGCGTCAACGCGCCGCACAAGATCCTGACCTTGGGAGAGGAGCCCACCCCTCACCTGTATTTGCCGTACGCGCAGACGACCGACGCGGTGTTCGGCAATATCCTCGCTCGTACCCAAGCCGACCCGGCCGCGATGCTCGCCGCAATGCGGACGGTGGTGCGCGAGCTCGATCCCAACCTCGCGATTATGGAGGCCAAGACCATCGAGCAGCATCTGGCGATCAGCCTATTCCCAGTGCGCTTCGCGGCGGTCGCATTGACCGTGCTCGGTAGTCTCGGGGCTCTGCTGGCGGCGGTGGGCGTCTACGGTGTCGTGGCGTTCGCCGTTGCTCGGCGCACGCGAGAGATCGGCATCCGCATCGCAGTGGGGGCTGACCGCGCCCGTGTCGTGCGCATGGTGTTCCGCCAGGGCATGCGCACCGTGGCGATCGGCGCCGTCCTCGGCCTGGCGATCAGCATTGCTCTCACCCGGGCGCTGAGCGCACTGCTCTACGGCATTGGCGCGACCGACGCGGTGGCTTTCGTCGGAGCTGCCACGGCGCTCATGCTGGCGGCCGGAACCGCCAACCTGCTGCCGGCGTGGCGAGCCGCCCGTGTCGATCCTGTCGCAGCTCTGCGCAGCGACTGAGGCACGGCGGGTCGATCGCGCACCGGCGGCGCGCGATGCCGATCAGGTCAATCGACGCGGCGCTCTCCTATCGCGTAGAGCCCGCTGGCAGTGCGGATGAAGATCTGACCGTCCGAGACCGCCGGTGAGCTGAGCGTGTAGTCGCCGAGGTCGTTCTCGGCCAGCAGCTCGAACTCGGGTCCGGCCTTGAACACGCTGGTGAGGCCGTCCTCACTGGTGATGTAGATCTTGCCGTCGGCCAGCACCAGTGAGGAGCTGTAGGTGCCGACCGCCAGGCGCACGGGGCCGTAGATGCGCTCACCGGTCTTGGCATCGAGGCAGAAGACGACGCCGTTGTCCCTGACGCTGTAGAAGTAGCGGCCGTCGGTCACCGGAGTGGGGACATCGGGCCCGTCGTGGAACTCCCACATGCGGTGGGTCGCGGTGATGTCGCCGCGGCCGCCGGCACGCAACGCCAGCAGCGGCCGCTCTCGCGTCGGCGCATAGATCACCTTGTCCATGACGACGGGCGAGGCGACGATGCGGTAGGCACCGTTGTCCTCGGGGTTGAGCCCGTCCGATCGCCAGAGCTCCTCGCCGGTGTCGGGGTCATGGCCGGTCACCACGTCGCCGCCGGTCAGTACGATCTCGGTGATGCCGTCGTACTGCAGCAATGCCGGTGTGGCATAGGAGTCGGGAGACTCGCGTCGGGCGTCGGTCGGCCGCTCGACGCGCCACATTGTCTCGCCGGTGGCCGCGTCGATGCGGAGCATGTAGGGGGTGTCGTCGGTCTTCATGCCGTGCAGCACCTGCACGAACAGGGCGCCGTCGTAGAGGAGGGGTGACGACCCGTAACCCCAGTTGAGCCCGAACCTGCCGTAGTCGGCCTGGATATCGCGCTTCCACTTCTCGTTACCCTCGAAATCGAACGCCGTTAGGAAGCCGGTGCCGGTCATGACCCATACGTGTGTGCCGTCGGTTACCGGGGAGGGCGACGACATGTTCTGCTTGCGCTCGCGGTGGTCATTGCCGCTCAGCTTCCGAGCCCATCGTCTCCTGCCGCTCGCCCGGTCGATTGCCCAGAGCGATACATCGGTACCGTCACCGACGTTCAGAAAGACGGTGTCGTCCCAGATGATCGGCGTGGCGCCGCTCCAGGCTGGCAGATCGAGCTTCCAGGTGACGTTGGTGTCCGCGTTCCAGGTGGTCGGCAACCCGGTTTCGGCGCTAATGCCGTTGAGCGCCGGGCCGCGCCACTGCGGCCAGTTGTCTCCCTGGCCGCTACCGACGGAAGCAAGTAGGATGGCGAGCGCTAGGAACAGATTTCTACGCAATGGGATTCTCGGCCGAGGTGGGGAGGTCGGGGCTCAGGGACATTGCCAAACGCAGCGTCCGTCCATTGTAGCGGCCTGAGCAGCCGTTGGCGTGGGGCGGGGGGGGTGGAGCATGTCG
>DASCOT010000235.1:0-15117 GCA_036012155.1 Acidobacteriota bacterium | reverse complement strand
CGTCCTATTGCGCTATCTGTCGCAGCTACGTTACCCGTGGCTATTCGCACTTACCGCCAGCCTGTTCGTGCTCGACTTGCTGATCCCAGACCTACTGCCCTTCGCCGACGAGCTGTTGCTGGGGCTGACGACGATGCTGCTGGCAACGCGCAGCAAAGAACGTCGCCCCGAGCCGCCGGAGGAACCGCCCGAGGCGCTCGACGACTCGTCGAGGTAGGCAGCAGGTTCGGCTATTGCACGACGAATTGCTCGACGTGCTCCTTGTCCATGGGCGAGGTGAGCAGCGATACCACCACGAGCGCGAGGATGTTGGCCGCCAAACCGAAGATGCCGGGCTGGATCTGTTGCCACTGGAGCACCGGCACGTTGTAGACAACGACGACCACACTACAGCCAATCGCCAGCCCCGAAAGCACGCCCTGAGGTGTGGCGCGCCCCCAGTAGAACGTGGCCACCAGGACAGGGGCGATCTGAACCAGAAAACCGTAGGCGAGCAGCAATAGGGCGACCAGCGAGAGCTGCGAAACCACCGCGAAGTAGTACGCGAGGGCCGAGACCACCAACACCAGCGTACGGATCAGCCGCGTTTGCTCGGACTCGCTGAGAGTACGCGGGGAAAGCACACACACGAAGTCGCGCACCATGATCGAACCCGCCGCGTGCAACAGCGCATCGCCCGTCGACATGGACGCCGCCAGTGCGCCGGCGCAGAAGAGTCCGACAACCACCGCCGGAAGATCCATCGACATCAGGATCGTCGGCAGAATGGCATCGGCAGGAACAACGTCCCGATACCGGAGAATGCCGGAGAACCCGATGAAGATGATCGGAATCAAGAACACCTGGAAGGTCGGGTAGAAGATGATCGTCTTCTTCAGGACCCGCTCGCTGCGCGCCGTGTAGATCTTCATGAAATAGTGCGGCCACAGGCTGAAGCCAATCGCCGACACGGCGATGGCGCTCGAGTACCCACCCCAGCTCCAACGGTACCCGGCGCCGTCCAGACCCGGCGGCGCCAGCATCTCTGGTACCGCCAGGGCGAGCTCCTGGAACATCGGCCCGACACCACCATAGAGCCGATAGGGCAAGTAGAGCCCCAGCCCCCACGCAAGCACCATCATGAAGGCGCCCTGGAAGGTGTTGGTCCAACCGACGCCCATCACGCCGCTGGAGAGCACATAGATCAGCACCACTCCGTAGGCGATCGCTGCCCCCAGCCAGTGGGGTATCCGTCCCTCGGTTACGACGTTGAAGACGTAGCCGGCGCCCTGCATCTGCAGCACCAGGTACGGAACGAACGCCACCAGGCTGATGAGCGCAAGAGCGGCCGATAGCCAGCGGCTATCGAACCGATGCGCAAAGAGCTCAGCCTGAGTAACGTAGCCGAATCGGCGCCCGAGCCTGGCCACGCGCGGTCCGTACGCGTACCAGGGAACCAGCCCCACCGTCGCATACGACAGGATGTAGAAAGCGGCAGCGCCGCGTGAGTACGCCCACCCCGGTCCGCCGAGAAAGGAGAACGCCGAGAAGATCGAGGCCCCCATGATGAAGTACATCAGCACGAAGCCGAGCGATCGGTCGCCGGCGATATAGCCTTCCGGACCCTTGCTCGCCCGCCGCCCAGAGACCAATCCGACGACGAGCGACGCCAGCAGGTAGCCTACGGTCACCGCGAACACCACGACCCAGGCAGGCATCAGTCGTCGGCGTCCCGGTCGAGAAACCCCTGGCGCGACTCCCATCGGTAGAGCACGAGGCCTGCAGCGAACGAGGCCACGAGCACTCCCGCGAGAAACGCCAGGGAGAACGGCACGCCAAGCACAAACGGCCGTACCCGAGCGAAGGGCACGTAGAGCGGCCAAACAAGGGCCATCGATACGAACGCGAACCACAGGGTCGCCGCGCTGTAGACGAGCCGCGCGCGAACCGTCAGATCACGCGAGAAGAACCTGGGGCTACGACGCAATAGCGCTCTCCTGACGATGCCCGCGGGTTGCTCGTGCGGGTCGGCGCGAGTGTCGCACGTTATTCGTCGCTGGCGCGAACTTTGCCTCGCGAGCGCTTCACCTTGGCTCGGTGGCGTTTCCCCTCGAGTCTACGGCGACGTTCCCCACGACTGGGGCGCGTGGCCCGGCGTTTCTTCGGCTGCCGCAAGGCATCCGCCAACAGCTGTTGAAAGCGCTCGATCACGTCGGCCTTGTTGGCTGCCTGCGAGCGCGAAGCATGGGACGAGATCTGCAGGACGCCGTCGGTGGAGATGCGCGGCGCCAGCACCGCCAGTAGACGATCCCGATCTCGGTCGTCGAGGCTGGAAGAACCGGCTACGTCGAAGCGCAAGGTAACCCGACTCGACACCTTGTTGATATGCTGACCGCCTGGCCCGCCGCCGCGGGAGGCGACAAACTGGATCTCGTCCGCCGAGATGGTCAGCCGCTCGTTAATCTTCAGCATGGCTCCAAGACTATCGGCTTTGGACTATGATCTGCTCCCATGCGGATTATCGACTCGGACACGTGGCGAATCGACTTCAAGCTCCGAGAGCCCTACACGATCGCCTACGATACCTACGACAGCGCCACCAACCTGTTCGTTCGGCTCGATACCGACACCGGCCTGCGCGGCTACGGCTGCGCTTCACCGGCCCCTGAGGTGACCGGCGAGTCGATCGAGGAGTGCGCGCAGTCGCTGGAGCAACTGTCGAGCGTCGCTATCGGAGTCGACCCCAGGCAGGAGCGCGGCCCTGATCTCGAAGCCGCATCCGCTGCCACACCGGCAGCGGCGGCGGCCTTGGACATGGCCCTCCTGGATCTGCGAGCCCGCGACGCCAACGTTCCGCTCTGCGTCATGCTCGGCGGAGGCCCCGGCAGCTTGATTACCTCGGTGACGCTCGGGATCGAGCCGCTAGAGGCGACCTTGGCGCGCGGACGAGATCAGGTCGCACAAGGCTTCCGAGCGCTGAAGGTCAAAGGCGGCAATGACGTGGACACCGATATCGCACGGATCTGCGGGCTCCGACGGGAGCTCGGCCCGGAGATCGACATGCGCTTCGACGCCAACCAGGGCTACGACGTCGATGCGGCGGTGCGTTTCGCACGCGGAGTGGCCGACGCCAATGTGGTCGCCTTCGAGCAGCCCACGCCGGCCAGTGATAGCGAGGGCCTGGCCGAGCTCACCGACAGGTTACGGCTCCGACGGCGGGAGCAACGCGGCATCCCGCCGGTGCTGGCCGACGAAAGCCTGCTTGGCGTCGCTGACGCCGTCGAGTTGGTTGCCGGCAACGTGGTGGATGGATTCACCGTGAAGCTCATGAAGGCCGGAGGCATCACCCCCGCCCGGGCAATCGACCAGGTAGCCGCGACATCTGGCCTTCCGTGCATGTTGAGCTGTATGGACGAAGCCGCTCTCGGTATCGCTGCTGGATTGCACTTCGCGCTTGCCGCCAAGACGATCCAGTGGGTCGATCTCGATGGCCACCTCGACCTGCTCGACGATCCGACCGCAGCGGCAGTCAGCCTTCGGGATGGGCGCCTCACACCGGGCCCGGGCCCGGGCCTCGGGGTCCAGCTGTAGAGCGTCTTCGCTCCAGCATCAACTGACCAATAGAGGTCAATTATATCTTTTAACTAATTTTAGAATGTATTCCTTTGTTCTTCGTGCTTTAAATAAGTGATCCTATACTTCTTATATCTTAAGCTATTGAGGACATACCACCATGGACTCCAATCTCCAGAGCCGCCGGCGTATCGTCACGCTGTTGCGATGGGTGATGTTCATCGCCCTCGCCTACCTCGTGTCGGCAAGCGGCGACGGCACCGTCGCGCTGCGAGCCGGGCTCTTGGCGGTAGTGGCGTTGTCCAATGTGGCGCTGTCGCGGTTGCGCCTCGCTACATGGGAGCATTCGGCACTACTTCCAGTCATCGCATCGATAGACATCGCCGTTCTGCTCGGAGCGATGGTCTCGGGAACCGGCTTTGCCCGCGATTTCTTCTTCGCCTACTTCGTCATCCTGGCGATCGTCGGCATGGCGGGCAGTCTGCGATGGGCGCTCGTCGGCACCGCCCTCTCGGTCGCCGGATACGGAGCAATCCTCGGTCTCGAGCACGGCATGGTGCTGTTGCAAACACCGAGCCTCATCGGGCGACTCGGTTTCCTGTTCAGCGTCGGTGTGGGCTACGGTGGGCTCATCGAGGCCAGTCGCGCGCGGATGCGTGAAACAATCCTGCAGGACCAGCTGCTGGGCTGGGTAGGCAAGATCCGCGCTACGTTCTCGGACGACTTCAATGCGACCGACGTGATCCGGCAGATTCTCGTCGACGTTCAGGCTATCTACCCCGGCCGCGTCCGCGCATCGCTCGTACAGCTGGGCGAGGAGACCATGCAGGTCATCTCGTCGAGCGATGACGAGACGATACGTGAGCTGGAGCTGTCAGAAGCACGCTACCCGGAATTGGTGAAGGCAGTCGAGACTCGCGAGACGATCGTCATCGACGATCTTCGCACTGACCCGCTAACTGCATCCGTGCACGAGTTGGTTGCCGATCTGCCCTTCACGGCTCTGCTGCTGTGTCCGGTCAACCTGCAGGATCCGACCATCGGCGACGTTGTGTTGCGGGTAGCCCGACGGGGCGGCACCTTCAGCCCCAGCCTCGTGGACACCACCCAACACATCGCCGAAGCGATTGGCGCAATCTTCCGGCAGGCCAAGATGCACGAGGCGATGCAGCGCACCGAGAAGATGGAAATGGTGTCGCAGATCGCCGTGAGCGTTTCTCACAGCTTCAACGAGATCCTGTCGACGGTGCTGCTGGCCGCCGAGTCGCTCCGCAAGCAAGCCGATCGCCATGCCGCTTCGGCTGGCAGCGATGGTCCTTTCGATGAGCAGTCGATGGCGCGGTTCGAGACAATCGAGCTATCAGTCAAGGAGGGCTTGACGATCGTCGAGAGGCTGGCCTCGTGGACGCAGCTGGAAAGTGATGACGGTCAGGAGGCTAGCGCCACCGTTATCGACTCTCGGGGTGTCCTCGAAGAGGCGTGGAAGTACGCGCGACCGCGCTGGGCGCGGCGCGAGGCGACGCGCGGCCTCTCGCTCAGACTCAACGTCGAAGAAGCTCGCGCCGTCGAGGGCAGCTCGCCCGAGCTGCGCGAGGTGCTGCTGAACCTGATCCACAACGCCATCGACGCCATGCCTCGGGGTGGCACCATGACCCTGGGTCTCACCGAGGTCGACGACAAGGTGGTATTCAGCGTCGAGGACACCGGCACCGGAATGTCCGAGGAGATCCTGGAGCGCATCTTCGAACCACTGTTCACCACCAAGGGAAGCGCCGGCACCGGGCTCGGACTCTCGAACGCCCGATCGGTCGCACAGCGCCACGACGGTATGCTCTCAGCCGAGAGTCAGGAGGGCGTGGGGAGTCGCTTCTGCTTGATCCTGCCGGCCTCGTCCATGACCCCGTCGGACACCCAGGGCGCCACTGTCGACGACGAGACAGCGGCCACAGGTGGCCAGCGGGTTCTGCTGGTCGAGGCCAATGATCTGGTACGCGACGTGATGTTGCGCGTCCTGCAGGGAGCCGGCCTAGACGTCGATGTGGTCGCCAGTCTCGATGAAGCGGAAGTCATGCTCGGAACCCACCGAGCCTACAGCGGACTGGTGATCGACGCTGCAATCGGCGCCGCCGACCTTCCTGAGTTTCTGCCAGCCGTGCAGCGCGCAGACGCCGACTTGGCCGGGAGAGTCCTGCTGTATAGCAATGGCGACATGACCGCCGGCATGATCGAGCTACAGCAGACCTTCGGCGTCTCATGCGTCGATCGATCTGCCGGTCTCGCCACGTTGAGCGACGCGCTCAGCGCGATCACCGCTCGGGACAGCGCCGCCGCCTGAGCGCAGGTGCCGGATATCGTAAAGGCCTTCGTAAGGCACGCCACACTGCGCTGCCGCCCTACCCGCGTCGATTCTTGGCCCGCCGCGACGCAAGTAGGAGAATCGGGACATGGTCACGCCAGCCGATGGTCGCCGGAAGCTCATACGAGTCCTGGCGGGCAACATGGTCGCGCTCGCCGCATGTGCGGGACAGCGGCCCCCCGGATTCACCCAGATTCTTCCGCGTGGCGAGATCCCTTCGATCGATCAACCGGATTGGGTCGGAGCCGACGCCGCCGACGTGCCGGACGATGCCTGGGTGCTGGGAGTCATTATCGAGGGCCAGCCACGGGCCCTCAGTATCAACTTGCTCAACGCCCACGAGATCGTCAACGACAAGATCGGCGATACCGCCTACGCTGCCGTCTGGTGACCCCTGGCGAATACGGCTGTCGTGTACAGCCGAGAGTATGGTGGCGAGGAGCTGCGGTTCGAAGCATCCGGCGGCCTCATGAACAGCTCGCTGGTCATGCAGGACAAGCAGACCGATTCGTACTGGGCAATCATGCGCGGTGAATCCGTAGGTGGAGCCTACCGCGGTACCCGGCTTGTGGAGCTACCCACGGGCGCCAAGGTGAGTTGGCAGGACTGGAGGCGCGAGCATCCGGATACTCTCGTTCTTTCGGTCGGCGGGCGGCAGCACACGGGCGATGTCTATGCCGACTATTGGGCGCGCGAGGATGGCTTCGCCGGCCAGCGCGCCGACGACCGCCGCCTCGATACCAAGACGCCGATCTACGCTTTCCAGGCGGACGGGGAGCGTTACGCGGTGAGCCACGCTCGCATCCGGGGTGGCGCGGCGTTCGCGCTACCGAGTGGACGGGCGCTCTTCCTCTTTCGCCAGTCTGACTCGGAGCTCTTCGACTCCACGGCCGCTTTTGCGGGTGAGGGGTTCGTGAGCGAAGGCGGTGTTTGGCGGCACGTGACCGGCGAGACGTTCGATCCGAGACGCATGGAGTTCGACGGCGAGGTCACGCGACTCGGTGGCTTCGATACGTTCTGGTACACGTGGAGCCTGAACAATCCTGAGACGAAGTTGCTCGAGTAAGAGCTCAGGCGGCGGCGTTGGCGAGCCAATTCCAACGGCGCGCCAGTCCGTATACCAGAGCGCCGGCGAAGAGCGTTGCCAAGGCCGCGGTAGTGGGAATGGGCGTCGAGATCAATCCCTGTCCCCATGCGGCGATGGTTATCACAACGAAGATGAGCCCAGGTACCGGATGTCCGGGAGCAACGAAGGCACCCGGCGGGGCCGCTTCGCCGCGCCAGCGCACCACGAACAACGTCAAGATCGTCAGCGCGTTGAACAACAGCAGCGACGAACCGATGTAGATCAACAGGGCCTCGAACGCACCCGTCAACGCCAACAGAGCTGCCAGCACGCCCTGAGCCACGATGGCGATGACCGGAACCCGTCCCGACTCCGAAAGTCGACCCAGGAGGTGCGGAGCAAGGCCATCACGGGCCATCGCAAAGTAGATGCGTGGACCGACCGCAGTCATGGCACTGACTGAGCCAAACATCGCCATTGCGATGATAGCGCTGACCACCAGCGAGCCGGCGTCGCCCAGCAGGCGCGACGCGGCCAGCTGACCAACGGCGATCACCGGCTCCCAGTCGGCCTCAGGAATAGCGTAGAAGAAGAGAGCGTTGACGGCCAGATACAAGACCGTGACCGCGACGGCTCCCCCGATGATCGCTCTGGGCAGGTTGGTTCCCGGGCACCGAACCTCGCCGGCCATGTACGCCGCTGCGTTCCATCCGGCATAGGCGTAGCTGACAGGCAAGAGGGCCGCCCACCAACTACCCCTCGCCACTCCCGCAGCCCGCAGACCATCCCAATCACCTCGACCGTTGGCAACGCCCACCAGCACGAAGAGCACGATGGCAGCGACCACGATCGATGCGAGGGTCGTCTGGAATCGACCACTCGAGCGTACGCCCACGCTATGCACCAGCGTCAGCACGAGCACAATGATCGAGGCGAGCACGGCGCCCTGGGTGATGCCCAGATTGGCAATCAGGAGAGCGTCGGCCTCCCACCCTGGAATCAGCGGCGCCAGATACGCGGTCATTCCGAGTGCCGACGCGGCGACGGCGGCAGAGAATCCGACGATGAACGAGGTCCACCCGCTGAGGAACCCCCACAGGGGGCCAAAGACGCGCGCCAGGTAGCGATACTCTCCGCCGGCGCCCGGCATGCGCGTCGCCAGTTCGGCGTAGCAAAGCGCGCCGCACAAGCCCAGCAGGCCCGCCGCAAGCCAAACGCCCAGGGCAGCCGGTGCGCTCCCGGCGGCGACACGAACGAACGCCGGTAACGTGAAGATCCCGGTGCCGACCATGTTGGTCACCACGAAGGCACTCGCGGCCAGCATGCCGAGATTGCGCACCAAGCCTTCGTTGGTTGGATCGGGACTGCTCACCGTGATCGCCACTCCATTCGCCCCATCGAGCGTACAAAGAGCACGTAGGGTAGCCGAGGCCGCAGTGGCGTGTGGCGACCGCGGTGGTGTGTCGCTACAACCGGGCCCAGACTGGCCCGTTCTCGTGCGAGGTACCACCGCCATCCGACCCTATGCGCTCTGGCGGCGCACCGATACCCTTGGGCCATGGGGATGGAGAGTCCGGGGCGACTGGACGAACGCAAGTCGAACACGCGAGCAACTCTCGTTCAGGCGAGCAGCGGCATCGGGTCGGTGCCCTCTCCCGACCTCCTACGCGCCCGCTTGAGGACCGTCGCCCTGCTGATTCTCGTGGCGCTGACGCTATGGCTGCTGCGCGGTCCATGGATTGCCGGCGAAAAGTACATGGGCGTGCAGCTGACCACGATCGGCGCCCTCGGCCTCCTCACCGCCCTGTTGTGGTCGCGGGCGTCTCTCACACCGCTGTGGCTTCAGGTAGTCGAGGGTTCGGTATTCGCGTTTACCATCGGTGGGATCGCGGCCAACACGTACTTGTTGGTGCGAGATCGCGCTCTTGCCGGCGACGAGCTGCTGGTGCAGGCGCAACTATACAACCTGGTTATCGCTACCGGCGCACTGATCGTCGTGCACGGCATGTTGTTACCCAAGACGTGGAGATCGACGCTCGCATTGACGATCCCCATGGCGGCAACTCCCATGGCAATGCTAGCGCTGCTGTCGAGCCGCGAGCCTGTGGCGATGGCCACAGTTCGATCGGTTCTGAGCTTCGAAACGATTAGCGACCTCGTTCTGGCGCTGATCGCATCGCTCGCCGGAGGAGCGACGGGAACTCAGGTGATCTACTCGCTGCGCCGCGCCGCGATCGTGGCCCGCGACCTGGGCCAATACCAGCTCCAAGAGCGCATCGCCACAGGCGGCATGGGTGAGATTTGGCGCGCCAGCCATAGGTTCCTGGCGCGTCCTGCGGCGATCAAGGTGATCCACCCCGACAAGGTCAGCCCTCTCGGCGGTGACGCAGCCTCGGCGGTGTTGGAGCGCTTCGAAAAGGAGGCCCAGACAACGGCGCTGCTGGAATCACTGCATACGGTTCGAATCTACGATTTCGGTCGCACCGATGGCGGCGAGTTCTACTACGCCATGGAGCTGCTGCAGGGCCTCGACCTCGAGCTCCTGGTCGAGCGCTACGGGCCCGTGTCGCCGGCACGGGCGATCCACTTCATGATCCAGGCGTGCGATTCGCTCTCCGAGGCGCACGCCCTCGGACAGGTACACCGCGACATAAAGCCGTCGAACCTGTTCATCTGCAAGGTAGGGCGGGCATATGACGTGCTGAAAGTGCTCGACTTCGGATTGGTAACGCGTGCCGGTAGCGAACGGACGCCCGATCTACGAGACGCCCGATCTACGACTGGAGGGCGCCGAAGGTCTCGCCGGCACTCCGGCATACATGGCACCGGAGCAGGTACTTGCCGACACCTCGATTGATGAGCGTGCTGATATCTACGCGCTGGGGTGCGTGGGCTACTGGTTGCTCAGCGGCAATACCGTGTTCGACATCGATCGTCCTTTGGCGATGGCTGTCGCACACGTCAAGGCACCGCCGATGCCCCTGTCGCGCCGCACCGAGATCACCGTCCCGTCCGACCTCGAGGGACCGATCATGCGATGCCTCGGGAAGGACCCGTCAGGACGACCGCAGAGCGCCGAACAGCTCGCCGACGAGCTCGCCGCATGCCAAGACGGTGCGGGTTGGCTGCCGCCACAGGCACGCGACTGGTGGCAGCAACACCGACCGCTGGAGAGGCAACGGCGGCGACTAGCCACGACCGCTGTCCGCTTTCGGGACGGCATCTTCCATTCGACAGCCGCGCCTTCGATAATCCTCCAGAGCTTCCCTTTCAGGACGTCCGTGGGGGTGATCTGTGCCATGAGGGCGCCGGCGCCGAGCGAGCCACGGAGGAACCATGGCAAAGATCGAACGCAAGCACGAGGTGATCGACGGACCGCTGACCGAGGAACTATTGCGCTCCAAGGCAGCGGACGGCTGGCGCGCCCTGGCGGTCGTGTGGGAGCGCACCGTCGAAGGAGAGGAGGAAGATGCTTCTACCCAGGCCGTACCCTACGGTCTACGAGTGGCGAAGGACTGCATGACGCTGGAGCCGGCGGTCGACGAGATCAAGGTGATGATCCACATGCTCAAGATGATCGTCGACGACAAGGGCTTCGCGCAGATTGCGGCGGAGCTTCACGAGGCCGGCTTCCGGACGCGGCGCGGCGGCGAGTGGAACCAAACATCCGTTTTCCAGATGCTCCCCCGCCTCATCGAGGTGGCACCGAGCATCTACTCGAGCGACGACTGGTTGGCGCTGAAGCCCCACCTGACACTTTAGTGGCCCGCGTGTTCCGCGCCGGCCGCTAGCGACTTGGCCAGCCCGCCCGGCAACGCCTTGATCTCGGCAACTGGGCACTCTTGGGTGCTACTCTGCTTCTGATCAGGAGGCTGGGCAACGATGACACAGAGCTTCTCGGCCGCGGCCGCGCAGCTCGTCCATCTTTCGGGACCCGAACGCGGCCGCACACGCCGCGTCTTCGGTACTACCCACCTCGTACCGCTAGAGGACGGACGGCTCAAGCTGGTCTATGCCCAGCCGCGAGTAGGCGACCAGCCCGTAGCGGTGCTGGCGGTCCATGGTGACGGTTGGCATATCGACGTCGAGGATGGCACCGAGGCATGGGTGAACGGCACCCGGGCCGGGAACCGCCTGCTGCACGCCGGCGATCTCATCGAGATTGGTGACCGCGGGCTTCTGCTGCGCTTCCGGCCACGCGTTGCGGGCGCCGCGTACAAGAGCGTGCGCGAAGCCCTCGACGATTGCCTCGGCTGCGCCAGGTTCGGCGGCCACGGAACGCTCGATCGCATCGGCATCATAGTCGGAGGGACGGCCCTCGAGCTTGCCACTCAGGTGCGACCGATCGTTCGAGCGGCGTTCGCGCTGGGCGCTGTGGCACTCGTTGCGGGGGTTGGCCTACTCTGGGCACGCAATACCCGATTGAAGCACGAGCTCGACCTTCAGTTGCAGCGCGTCGAAGGGCTTGCCGAGCTCATGGCAGCGTCGGAGCGGGCCGCATTCACGATCGACGATTTCGACGACGTCAGATCACAGCTCGATTTTCGTATCGACGACACTCTCGCCAGGGTCGAGGCGCTCGAGAACAGGGCCACGGCGCGCGGAAGAGTGATCTCCGAAGCCTCGTCAGCGGTGGTCTTCGTTCAGGGAGCCTACAGGTTCGTCGAGCCGCGCAGTGGCCGCGTGCTGCGATCTGCGGAACCGTCTTCCGGGATTCCCGACGCGGTCAGGGTTGAAGGCAACGGCCCGCCGCTGGAGCTCCGCTACACGGGGACGGGGTTCGTACTCGCCGAGCTCGATCTGGTGGCTACGAACCGGCATGTCGCTCTGCCCTGGGAGTTCGACGACGCGGCGCGGCGCCTCATAGAACAGGGGTTCACTCCGATCATGCAGCGACTGGTCGGCTATCTCCCCGGTATCGGCGAGCCGTTCGACCTCTCTGTACAGGCCAGTCATGCGCAAGCCGACGTGGCGATCTTGCATAGCGTCGACCTGGGCGATCACGCGGCCGGACTCCGGCTCGCAGAAGCCTTACCGGGAATCGGCGACGAGGTCTTGGTGCTGGGTTACCCGGCTGGGATCCGGGCGCTCTTGGCGCGTGCCGAACCCACCTTCGTCTCGCGTCTCTTGAGCCAGGGCTCGGTGGGCTTCTGGGATCTCGCTGGCCACCTGGCACGCGGCGACCACGTGGCACCGCTCGCCACGGTGGGGAGCATCGGTCAGATCACCGCCGGGGCGATCGTCTACGACGCCGAAACAACACACGGCGGTTCCGGCGGACCGGTCCTGACGCTCGATGGGGCCGTAGTCGCCGTTAACGCCGCAGTCCTACCTGAGTTCAGCGGGTCGAACCTGGGCGTGCCTGTCCAGCGACTCCGGCAGCTGCTGGCGCCCTGACAGGCAGTGACGGAAAGCCGCCGAGACCAACCTCAGTCGGAACTCCCCGCGGCAGCGTTGACACCGGCGATGAACTCGTCGGTCACATCCAGAGAGCTGGCGAAGTGGAGCATGCTGCCCGTCTGCACGAGGCGGGAATCGAAAACCAGGTCCCAGTTGCGCTCCGCCGCAAGTCGCTCCAGCACCGGGACAAGCACCTGGTTGATGCGCTGCTGGCCATCGGTCTGAAGCCGCTCCAGCTGACGACGGGCGTCGTCTTGCAACCGCTGGATGGCTACCTGCTTCGTTTCGATCTGCGTATTGAGATCGGCCATCGCCTGAGCGCTGAGCGTCAGAGCTTGCTGCTGACGGCTCGTTGCCAGGGTCTGCAGCTCGGCCTGCAGCTGATCCGACTGCGTCTGCCAGTTTGTTGCAGCCGCCTCGACCTGCGTCCGTACTTCCCTGCCGACCTCTGTCTCGGCGGTTACCCGCTCACCGTCGACAACCACTATGCGTCCTGCCGGTGCATTCTGTGCATTCGACGGCAAGGCCGCGCCGATCATCACCGCGATGGTCAGGGAAACGGCCTGCAACAGCACATTACGGATCTTCATGAGTTCTCTCCCCTGAAAGTGTCCTCAGAACATGAGTGCCCTCAGAACATGAGACGCGGGAACACTCCAATTCGTCGCCGATCGAGCTCAGCTCGTCGTTGCAGAAAGGTTAGCGGATATACAGTGACCGCGCCTAACCGACAGGCAGTGCCGACCGCCTCGCGTCGGGTTTGTGTATGCTTGTAGCGCCAATCCCCTGTCCCCCTGAGGATCCGAAGATGAAGCGACTGCGGCCACTGCTGGCGGCAGCCATCCTTGGACTTTTGCCCGCATCGATGGGGCTGGGAGCGCCCGGCGTCGACGGAGCGGCCACGGCTCGCTGCACCTGCATGTCGCCGAAACGGCCGGCCTGTGAGGTATGGTGGCAGACAGCCGCGATATTCATCGGCCGTGTTACGCGCCTTCGCACCGTTAGCGAGGAGGTCGACGGCGAAGTTGTGGTCAAGATCCTGGCAACGCTACGGGTGCAAGAGCAATGGCGTGGCGCCGAGGGCCAACGCGAGGTGATCGTAGCGACCGGCGCCGGTGGTGGAGACTGCGGCTTCCAGTTTGCCACCAACCGCACCTACCTCGTTTATGCGAACCAGTCGGCCCGGACCGGCCGCTATGAGACCGGAATCTGCTCGCGCACTGCGCTAGCCAGAGACGCCGAGATAGACCTGGCCTACCTGCGTGGTCTGGAGACCGCCAAGAAGGTCGTGTCGTTGTACGGCATGGTGTACCGCGAGCGTCAGCAAGTGCCTCTCAACGCGCAGTCCAACCCCGAGATCCGCCGCCGCCTCGATCCCGGCGGCCCGGTCTCCGGAGTGACCATCAGCCTAGAAATGGCCGCAGATGACCACCGCACCTACATGAGCGATGGCGACGGTTGGTTCGAGATCAGCGACCTGCCGATCGGAGAGTACGTGGTGCGGCTAGATGCACCGCAGATCGAGGACACGGCCCGTTGGCGGCTGCGCATACCGGTCGCCCCCGCCTGCATCTGGCGCAACCTGATTGTCGAGCCATTGCCGCTCGACGATGGATAGCGCGCGCCCAAGACGAGGGCTGGCGCGCACGGGTCAACGGAGCGGGGGCGGGCTTCCAGATCAGGCTCTCGATAATGGCGCCCCTGCGAGGCGAACGCCAGCAGCTGGCTAGGGTTCGCCCCGCATCCCCTCGGGCCATTCCGGGTACCAAAAAAACGCCCGGATGATTGCCGCGACGGCCTCCCGTCGGGTCCGGAACCCTCCGTCGCACCGTTTCCTCGAGCTTCCTTCGCCTCTATGGCTCGACTTCGGACTCTTGCGAGCCCTCCGTCGACCCTGCCACCGACATCACTCTGACGAACGTGCCGATGACGCCGTTGCTGTCCGACTCCCCCTTGCGGGTTCGCCGTCCAACTCCGTCAAGGTTTCCCACTCACCCTTGCGGGCGTCTGGTCCACCTCGCTCAGGCAGCCGCCTTCCACCCTTGCAGGCTTCCAGCGCCTCCCCGGGCATCCCGGTCTCCCTCTCGAGCTCCCGGTTAGCCCCGAACCCTTTCGCTTTCCCTTGCGGTTCCGCTTCCAGGCTCGTCGAGCCGCTCTCCACTCAAGGTCGTATTGCAACCTCAACAGGCTCCGGATCTCCCGTTTGGCCGGGGCAATCATCCGGACCCGACCGATCAAACTACGGACGCCTGTTTCCGGCAAGCGCGACGCGGGTTTTTTTCGGGACAGCCCGAGAAAAATCGATAAGATCATTGATTACAATCACTTGGCAGGGTCGACACACTCACGACCATGGTTGGTGAACACCGAAAACTGGGCACACCAGACACCACAGCAGGCGACGAGTCAGGGGCGTCTCGAACGCCCTGCCCGCACGACGCTGTCCTGCGCGGCACGACGCTACCTTCCGGGTGATAATGACGCCATGAGCGTCCACGACCCCATCGCCCGTTTCCTCGAGCTGCAGCAGCGCGCCGAGCGCAACGGGGAGCCACAGCGCGCCACCGCCATGACCCTGGCGACCGCGACACCCGACGGCAAGCCCTCGGTGCGCATGGTCTTGCTCAAGGGCGCAGACCAGCGCGGTTTCGTCTTCTACACCAACTACGGCAGCCGTAAGGCTGGCGAGCTCGATGCCAATCCCCACGCCGCGCTGGTCTTCTACTGGCCAACCATCGCCAAG
>DASCOT010000234.1:0-17447 GCA_036012155.1 Acidobacteriota bacterium | reverse complement strand
GTCCGCGAGCTTCGTGGCAACGATACCGGCGCCGTCTTCGGGGAGCGCGTCCGGGTGGAGCTTGCCAGCCTGCTCGAGATACCACTGAACAGCATTCCGAAGGTGAGCTACACGCAGGTATCGCGCTGGGAGAGCCGCGGGCTCAATCCGAGCACCGGTAAGATCTCGACGCTGATCTATCTCGTCGCGTTGGAGCGCCTACGCACCCGGTAACCGGCATCGCCCGCCGCGTCCGAGATCGACTGGTGTGAAGCTCAGGGAACCAGGCGGCGGATGGGGCTCTCGGGGGCGATGATCATGGCGTCGCGCTCGGGGCCGTTCGAAGCCATGCCGACCGGACAGCCAGCGATCTCGGCGAGACGCTGGAGGTAGGCACGGGTTTCTGCCGGCAGGTCTTCGAGCCGGCGCTTGCCGACGGTGGCCTCGCTCCAGCCCGGCACGTCCTCGTAAACCGGCACGAGGTCCGTCGACGGCAGGCTGGCGGGCATCTCGTCGACGCGCTCTCCGCCGATCTCGTACCCGACGCACACCTTGATCGGATCGATACCGTCGAGCACATCGAGCTTGGTTACCGCCAGCGCATCGCAGCCGTTCACCCGCACGGCGTAACGGGCGGCAACGCCATCGAACCAACCACATCGGCGTGGTCGCCCAGTAGTGGCGCCGTATTCCTTGCCAACGTCCCGCAGCCGCTCGCCGATGGCGTCGTCCAGCTGCGTGGGCATGGGGCCGGAGCCGACGCGCGTGGTGTACGCCTTGGTTACGCCGATCACACCATCGACGCGGCTAGGGCCGACGCCGAGTCCGTTACACACGCCGCCGGCGGTGGCGTTTGAAGAGGTGACGAAGGGGTAGGTGCCGTGATCGACGTCCAGGTGGGTGCCTTGGGCGCCCTCGAACAGCACGTTCTTGCCCTCGTCGATCGCATGGTTGAGTAACAAAGAGGTGTCGGTAACGTAGGGCTCTAGTCGCTGTCCGTAGCCGGCGTACTCCTCGATGATCAGGTCGGCGTCGAATGGCTCTCGGTCGTACAGGTGGTGCAGCAGGTCGTTCACGACACTCAGATTGGCGCGCACGGTGAGGGCGAGCTTGTCGCGGTCGAGGCAATCCACTGCACGGATACCGGAACGTGCCATCTTGTCCTGATAGCACGGGCCGATGCCACGGCTGGTGGTGCCGATGGCGTTGGCGCCACGGCGTTGCTCGGCGCCGAGCTCGATGCCGTGATGGTAGGGCAGTATCAGGTGGGCACGGTCGGAGACGAAGAGCCGGCCATGGATGGTTACGCCTTCCTGTTCGAGCCCATCGATCTCCTCGAAAAGCGCCTTTGGGTCAACCACCACCCCGTTGCCGATGACGCAGATCTTGTCGGTACGCAGAATGCCGGAGGGGATCAGGTGGAGAACGCGGGTCTTGCCATCGTGGATCACGGTGTGGCCGGCATTGTTGCCGCCTTGATAGCGCGCTACGACGTCGAAGCGCGCCGCCAACCAGTCGACGACCTTGCCCTTGCCTTCATCACCCCACTGGGTGCCGACCAGCGCAACGTTAGGCATCTAGCTTCCTGGGTCAGAGTGCGTGTTGCGGCCGCGTGGGTGTGGATGCCCTTGCGGCGCGTGTTGGAAGACGCACGCTCCGCGCACAGATCCGGTGCGAAGAGAAAGAGGGATTCGACTGGGAGATCGTAGCAAGCGCCCAACAGGGCGACAAGCAGCCGGTATGCTACGAGGCTGCCACTGGATGGCCGGCAAGAGCTGCGTCCGAATGGCGGTTGTAGGCTGGTGCACCCGGCGTCGATCGCGAGGGCAAAGAACCGATGAATCTCGATTGGAAGCTCATCTGGATCGCGCTGGGCCTCGTGCTGATCATCGAGGGGTTGCCGTACTTTCTCTTTCCCGAGCGCGCCTTGGCGATGTTGCGCCAGCTGGAGGACGCTGGGCCTGGGACATTGCGGCTCTTCGGTTTCCTGGCCATGATGGCAGGGCTCGTTTTCCTGGTCGTGGGGCGCTGGGTGGCTTGATGGCTAGCGATGGAGGCTCGGTGCTGGAGCTCGACGGTCGTTCGTTACGGCTCGCCGACGTGGAACGGGTAGCGCGATCCGCCAGCCCCGACGTGCGCTTGGCGGCTCCGGCCCGCGAGGCAATGCTTCAGGCGCGGCAACGGGTCGACGCGATCGTCGCGTCCGGAGAGCCGGCGTACGGAGTGAACACCGGCTTCGGGCACTTTGCGGAGGTCAGTGTGTCGCCCGACCAGGTACGTGAGCTGCAGCTGAACCTGGTGCGTTCGCACGCCATAGGTACCGGACGGGAGCTGCCGAGCGAGGCAGTGCGGGCGTTGCTGATGCTACGCGCCAACGTCATGGCGCGCGGCACCTCCGGCGTGCGACCGGTGGTCGTCGATCAGATGCTGGCTCTCTTGCGTGCCGATGTTCTACCGGTGGTTCCACGGCAGGGCTCTGTGGGGGCCTCGGGTGACCTGGCGCCGCGGGCGCACCTGGCGTTGGTCCTGATCGGGGAAGGGGAGGCGGCGATCGACGGCAAGCGCGTGGCGGGCGCCGAGGCCCTCGCGCACGCCGGGTTGGAGCCTCTGGAGCTGTTCGCCAAGGAGGGCCTGGCGTTGGTAAACGGTACGCAGGTGATGACGGCTCTTGGGGCGATTGCCAGCGGCGATCTGTTGCGGCTGTGCAGCGTCGCCAACGTCGCCGGTGCTCTGAGCCTCGAATCTCTGCGAGGCAAGAGCGGGCCGTTCGATCCGGTCGTTGCCGAGCTCCGCCGCCATCCAGGGCAGGCGGTGTGTGCCGATGAGCTCCGCCACCTCCTGCGTGGCAGCGAGCTGGCCGATAGCGATACCACTCGTGTGCAGGACTGCTACTCCCTTCGCTGCATGCCTCAGGTGCACGGTGCCGCCCTCGATGCCTGCGAGATCGTGAGGCAAGTTCTGCAGATCGAGGTCAACTCGGCCACCGATAATCCACTCGTTCTCGAGGACGGACGCCTGCTCAGCTGTGGGAATTTTCATGGCCACCGGTGGCTCAGGCGCTCGATTGGCTGGCGATGGCGGCGGCGGACCTGGCATCGATCTGTGAGCGGCGCATCAATCGCCTGCTGAATCCGACACTCTCGGGCCTGCCGGCGTTCCTGGTGCCCGATGGCGGTGTGCGATCTGGATACTTGCTCGTACAGACAGCGGCTGCCTCCTTGGTGAGCGAGACTCGCACGCTGGCGATGCCGACAAGCGTCGACAGCATTCCGACGTCGGCCGATCAGGAAGACCATGTATCGATGGGCGCGTGGGGCGGCTGGAAGGCCTTGTGTGCGGTGAGGAACTGCCGGCGGGTGGTGGCCATGGAGCTGCTGTGTGCCGCCGAGGCGGTGAGCTTCCATCAGCCGGTGCCACCAGCCCCACGGTTGGCCTGTGCTCATGCCTGGGTACGGGAGCACGCCGCGGCGCTGGATGTCGATCGGTCGCTCTCGGCCGAGATCGAAGGCCTGGCTATGCTTCTGGAGGAAGATGCGCTGCTACGCCGCGTGGGGTTGCGGTGAGCGGCGTAGCGGTATGCGCTGGCCGGGCTGGTGCGGCTGCCTTGGCGCTCCTGGCGGCGTTCGGTTGTGGAGTGGAGTCAGTACCGGTGCAGCGCACGCTCGAGATCGTCGACGACCTCGCTGCGCATGATTTCGGCGCCGCCTCGAGCCGCTACCGGATGTACGAATCCGAGGTGCTGTCGATTGAGGCGGCCCCGGTTTGGCGCCGGCGCTCGGGCATGCCGATGCCACGGTTCGTGAGTGGGCCGTCGACGCGCTGTCGCGCATCGGCGCCCCGGCGGACGTCGAGCGGATCGCCGGCCTACTCGATGACCCCTCACGCGGTGTTCGGCAGCAGGCGATGGACGCCTTCATTCGGATCGATTCGGATGCGTCAGCCGCCGCCTTCCGCGAGCGCCTGGCGAGCTCGGCGCCGGAGCAAGTCGTCCTGGCAGCGCAGGGTCTGGCACAGCTCGGTACTCCGGATGCTGGGCCGGTGATCTTACGGCGCGCCGCCGACGCCACGCTTCCCGACAGTACGCGCGGTGCGCTGATGCAGCCGCTGGCTGCCCTCGGAGACCCGACAGTCGTGCCACACCTGGTCGACCTGGCGCTTGATACGGAGTCTGATGCGCAGCTACGGCGCCTCGCCGCCGAGGCAGCGGTGGCCATCGATACTCCAGACCCGAGCCTGGCCCTGCGACGGCTGGCTACCGCGAACGATGACTATATTCGGGCGCTGGGCGAACGAGGCCTGGAGCTGCAATAGGAACGAGATGCTAGCCGGAGGCCGCGGGCATTGGGAGCCGCAGGCGGATGGCGCCCAAGGCGTTGGCGGCGGCGGCATGATGATTGTCGAGCAGCGACCACAGCCAGCTGCCGGCTCCCTCGGAGCGAACTCCACACACGTGCAGCTCCGAGGAGCCAGCGACTCGGCTCGGTGAATCGATGAGCTGACCGTCCGAGTTCGTTGCGTCGATCGGCACGCCAGCCCCTTGGAGCGCGTCGCGCAGCTCATCTGCCGGAGTAGCCGGAAAATGGACGCTGGCGCCGACCGCGTGGAACACGGATACGCGCAAAGCCGTGAGGGCGGGCGCTGGTACGCCGAGCGTGGCGAGTTGTTTCCGGATCGCCTCGGCGGCGCCAGCAGGTGGCGTGGTATCGAGCCAGGTGTCGAACGCCAAGCGTCGACCGAAGTTCTCCAGTGGCGCGTCGCCGAAGTTCAACATTGCCGCAGCCTGGCCCGCCAGCTCTTCGGTACCGGTATCCGACAGCTCGGAAGCCGGCAGCAGAACCGTAGCGACAGCTTTGCGGATGTGTTCGCCGACGGCGTTGGCCAAGAGGGCGAGCAGGAGAGTTCCCGCCTGCGGCGTTACCAGTAGGCCGGTGGCGCCGGGGCTGCCCTCGGCGTCGATCAACGTGCTGTCCGCGGCGGAGGCATGGGCGTCGGTGCAGTCGATCACCGTGCCCCCGGCAGCGACCACGACCGGCGCGAACTGTTGGGCGGCAGTCGGATCACCACAGAAGCAAACGAGTTGATGCTCGCGCACGGTGGCTTCGGCGGCTTCGAGGGTGACACGGGCCTCGTCGCCGTACTTGGTGACCAGGCCAATCTGGTCGTCGAGGTCGAGCAACTCCACGACGCGGCCGGGATATCCGGTGGTGGCGAGCAGGTCCTTGAGGTCGCCGCCCAGGACGCTCGATGCCCCGATCAAAGCCAGCTTCGTTGGAGTGCTCATCCTGGTCGACTCTTTGCTACGGCGATAGGTCCGGGGCCGTCATCGTCGGTCGACATGCGACCCTCACAAGACAAGAGGCCCCACGCTATGCGTGGGGCCCATCGTGATTTCCTATCACGGGCAACTGAAGCCCGCGACGGTAGCGGATTCGACGACGCCGTCAGTGCCCGGCCTTGGCCGCCTCGGCGTCGCGCGCCAGCAAGGCCATGCGGTCCTTGACCAAGAGCTTGCGCTTCTTGACGACGTTTTCTTCGAACCAGTCCTGCTGCGTAAAAGGTCTTCGGTGGGCGATCTGCTCGAGTTGTTGCTCGTATTCGCGGTGCTCAACATCCAGGCGCCTGAATTCCTTATCAGAGTCCCCCAGGCGCTGCCGGTTTTCGGTCTCGAGCAGCTCCATACCATCCTCCTCGTTACAGGTTGGAAGGCGAGTAGCGCTATCGTACCACGCAGCGGTGTAGCCTCAATCTTGGCTCTTGCTCATCTCATTCGGGTCGTCGATGGCGGGCCTCGCTGCCCGATCGCGTAACGGGGAGGGGCCTGGTATCGCGTCGACCGGGCGGAAGTAGAAGGGCCTCAAGGCTGGCAGCCGGTTGTCGCTAGCGGCGGCCGCAAGTCGCGCTACGGAGGACGCCAGAGGCCCTGTGTCGATGCGCCGAGTCGCCGACAAGACTCGTTCGTATACGGCGGTGCCGGTGCCGGCCGCTAGTGGCGAGCTGTCGCCGATGCGGTCGACGAGCTCGCCCGGTGTCAGCAGGTCAGGGCCCCATTCGAACGTCATTCCGGCGGCGGGTGTGGTGTTGGCGGTGCTCAGCGCCGCGTAGAGCTGCCCGCGGCGCGCATCGACGATGGCCAGCAGGGAATCAGGAGCGCCATCGCTCGCCATGAACGCGGCCTCGACGAGTGCTTCGAGCGTGGAAATCCCAATGGTGGCGGCGCCGATGCCGCGTGCCAAGCCGCCGGCGGTAGCAATGCCAACGCGAATTCCGGTGAAGGTCCCGGGCCCGGTGCTCGACGCGATGCGGTCCACCTGCGCCAGGGATACGCCGGCCTCGCCGAGCACCGTGTCGACCCCCTCGATGATCCAGGCATCGGTCCCCGGCCCGAACGGACCAGTGGCACTTGCCAGGAGGTCACAGCCGCGGACGAGCGCAACACTGGCGGGCGGCGTGGCGGCATCGAGACCGAGAACGAGCGGACCTTCCGCTGAAGCGGTCACAGAAGCGGGATGCCGACTTGAGACCTGGCTGTGCGTTCAGGCATGCGTGATAACCTTCGGCTCCCGCTGCGCTGCCGGCTCCGGCACCCCGCCGTTACTGCACAAAGGATCATGGCCGAAGCGTCGTCTCCGATGATGCGGCAATACCATCGCATCAAGGCGTCCCATCCCGATGCCATTCTCTTCTTTCGGCTCGGGGACTTCTACGAGATGTTCTTCGAGGACGCCGAGCTCGCCAGCGGGGTTCTCGATATTACCTTGACAGCGCGGCATCGTGGCACGCCCAACGAGGCGCCGATGTGCGGAGTACCCCATCACAGTGCCGACGGGTATCTGGCGCGTCTGCTCGAGGCGGGGCACAAGGTGGCCATCGCCGAACAGGTGGAGGACGCGGCAAAGGCCAAGGGAATGGTGCGGCGCGAGGTAGTGCGCGTGTTGACCCCAGGCACGCTGGTCGAGGACGACTTGCTCGATAGCCGCGACAACAACTACGTCGTTGCGGTGAGCGAGGGCGCAGACGAGGTCGGTGTTGCGGTGCTCGATGTTTCGACCGGCGAGTTCCTGGTGGCAGAGTTCGACGGCGACGATCCGCGCGGCAGGGCACGGGAAGAGATCGGCCGCTGGGCGCCAAGCGAGATTTGCCACCCACTGTCGAACAGCCCCTCGGCGTGGCTCGTTCCAGACGAGACGAGCCTGCCGTCGGTACACGGGGTGCGAACGTGGAGCCCGCTGGCTGACTGGAATTTCGATGTCGAACGAGCTCGCGCCGGACTGTGTGAGCACTTCGGGGTCTCGTCGCTGGAGGGCTTCGACCTTGGCGGCTGCGACACCGGCGTGGCGGCTGCCGGGGCGCTGCTGCGCTACGTATCCGAGGAAAGCCACAAGGCGCCCTTACGGCACCTCCGATCGATTCGCCGGTATCGTGATCGCGAGATATTGCAGCTTGACGAGGCTACACGACGCTCGCTGGAGCTCACAGTGTCCTGGCAGCAAGGCACGCGCGAAGGCTCCCTGCTCGCCGTTATCGATCGTTCGGCGACGGCGATGGGCGGGCGTAGACTGCGACAATGGCTGTTGCGGCCCTTGCGCGATCCGGATGCCATCGAGGCGCGTCACCAGGTGGTCGACCGGTTGGTGTCGGCGGTGCGTCTCCGCGACGCCGTGCGCGAAGGGCTACAGGCCGTGCACGATCTCGAGCGGCTCACGACACGCATCACGATTGGCTCGGCCAACCCTCGAGACCTCTACGCTCTGCGCACCTCGCTAGAGGCTCTCCCCGCGGTAGCCGATGGCTTGGCTGAGCTCTCGGACACATCTCTCGGAAGGCGTCTGGCCGAGCGCCTCGACTGTTGTGAAGATGTCGCCGCGACTATCGCGGCCCGTCTGGTCGAGGAGCCGCCGGTGACCCTGAACGCTGGCGCCGTGATTCGAGAGGGTTGCGACGGGCGTCTGGACGAGTTGCGAAAGGCGCGCGCCGAGGGCAAGGGCTTCATCGCTTCTTTGGAGGCCACCGAGCGTGAGCGCACCGGCATTGGATCGCTCAAAGTGCGGTTCAACAAGGTGTTCGGATACTTCATCGAGGTTTCCAAGTCGAACCTCGCCAAGGTCCCGGAGCACTATCACCGCAAGCAAACGCTGACCAACGCCGAGCGTTTCATCACACCGGAGCTCAAGGAGTTCGAAGAAACGGTTCTGGGGGCGGAGGACAAGATCGCCGCGCTGGAGCAGGAGCTCTTCGCCGCCTTACGCCAGCGTGTCGCCGACGAGGCCGAGCGACTCCGCCGTAGCGCTGACGCGCTGGCGAGCCTCGATGCGCTAGCCGGGTTGGCAGACGTTGCAGCGCGCGCCGGTTGGGTCCGTCCGGTAGTCGACGACGCGCTCGTTCTGGAGGTGCGTGGTGGACGCCACCCGGTAGTCGAGGCGTTGCAACCGGACGTACGCTTCGTGCCCAACGACGCCTACCTCGACGGTGGTGAACACCGCATCAAGCTGGTGACCGGACCCAACATGGGGGGGAAGTCGACGTATCTCAGGCAGGTAGCGCTGATCGTGATCCTGGCGCAGATGGGGAGCTTTGTCCCGGCCGAGGGCGCCCGCGTTGGCATCGTCGATCGGGTGTTCACGCGCGTTGGTGCAAGCGACAACCTGGCGAGGGGGGCGTCGACGTTCCTGGTCGAGATGCAGGAGACCGCCAACATTCTCAACAACGCGACGCCGCGCAGCCTCATTTTGCTCGACGAGGTTGGACGGGGCACCAGTACCTACGATGGCTTGTCGATCGCCTGGGCGGTAGTGGAGCATCTACACGATGATCCTGAGCTCGCTTCCCGCACCTTGTTCGCCACCCATTACCATGAGCTAACCGAGCTCGAAGAGCGACTAGCTGGCTTGACGAATCTCAGCGTTGCGGTGCATGAGTCAGCTGCCGGAGTCGTGTTTTTGCATCGAGTGGATGCGGGGGCGGCGGATCGGTCGTATGGAATTCATGTCGGGCGTTTGGCCGGGTTGCCGCTTGCCGTCGTGCTCCGGGCCGAAGAAATCCTGACCGAGCTCGAGGGACACGAAAAGGGCGTGCCGTCGTCTCCGACGATCGCCGTAGAAGCTCCACAGATGAGTCTCTTTATACCGGAGCACCCCATGGTGGAGGAGTTGCGCCGCCTGCAGCCGGAATCGTTGACACCGCTGGAGGCCCTCGAGCTGCTGACTCGATGGCGACAGCAGTTCGGCGGTGACGAGTCCGCAGAGTAGGCTTGGCCGACGGTCGCAGTACAGTCGACGTCCCGTTGGTACGGAAAGCGAGATAGCAGACCACGATGGACTTGGCGCTCGGGCTCATTTCGGGAACCTCGATGGACGGCGTCGACGTTGCCCTCATCGGTTCCGACAGCGACCCTGAGGCTTTGCCCACGCTTGCCGGATTCCGAACTCAGCCGTACGAGCCCGATCTGCGTACCGAGTTGCGCCTCTGCCAGCAACACGGCGGCGTTGCGCACCTGGCGCGGCTGAACGTCGCCGTCGGGGAAGCGTTCGCCGAGGCAGCGCTCGGCTTACTCGAGGAGATCTCGGTGCGCGCCGACGAGGTGCGTTGTATCGGTTCGCACGGCCAGACCCTGGTGCACCTTCCAGAGGCCGTTGAACTGGGCGGTGAGGTGGTGCGAGCCTCGCTGCAGATCGGCGATCCCTCGGTGATCGCGGCGCGCACGGGGATCGTTACGGTGGCCGATTTTCGTGCCATGGACATGGCTCTCGGTGGCGAAGGCGCGCCGCTAGTGCCCTTGCTCGATTGGCGCCTGTACCGCCATGCGACGCGTGGCCGCGTGCTCCTGAATGTCGGCGGAGTAGCCAACGTAACCGGGCTGCCGCCGGATGCACCACTCGATGCGGTGATGGCGTTCGATACCGGACCCGGCAACGTGTTGCTCGACAGCGTTGCCCGTGATCGCAGCCTGCCCGGCGGGATCGACGTCGATGGGGGGTTGGCGTCGTCGGGACAGGTGGTGCCGCAGTTGCTGGAGGCTCTGCTGGCCGACGACTACTACGCCCGTATGCCACCGAAGTCGGCCGACGCCGGACAGTTCGTGTTGCCGTCGGGCTACGAGGATTCCGCGGACCTCGCCACGGCGGACCTGCTCGCCACCGCGGCGGAGCTGACAGTGACCACGGTGGTGCAAGCGGTGGAGCGTTGGCTCGCCCCGCATCAACCGGTCGACGAGGTGCTCGTCGCGGGAGGCGGGGTTCACAACCGCGCCATCATGAATGGGTTGATTGCACGGCTCCCGCGCGTCGAGCCGGTGCCCCCGGAGGACGGGATCTCGCCCGATGCAAAGGAGGCCGCCGCCTTCGCCATGCTGGCGCTGGAGACGCTTGCAGGCCGTCCAGGGAATGTCCCGAGTGCTACTGGGGCGAGCAAGGCGGCGGTGCTCGGCTCGGTCACTCATCCGCCGGTCTAGTGGGGCGATGGTGGGGTTGACGGAGGCCGAGAAGCGAACCGGCTGCGTGGTAACATCCAGGCTCCCGTAGCCTTCCAGGAGGTTCGCGAATGGCTGCTCTCGAGCCGACTCCGTATCTGTGGCACAACGGCAAGTTGATCCCTTGGGCCGATGCAACGCTTCACGTCGGCGCGCATGCGCTGCACTACGGCTCTTCGGTATTTGAAGGGATTCGCTGCTACAACACCGAGCGCGGGCCTGCGGTATTTCGCCTGCCGGAGCATGCTCGCCGCCTGGTGGATTCGGCGCGTATCTATCGCATGGAGCTCGACTACGACGCTCAGCAGTTGGCCGAGGCTTGTCTGGAGACCATTCGTGCGAACGAGATGGAGCACTGCTACATCCGGCCGATCGCCTTGCGTGGCTACCATTCGCTAGGCGTCAACCCGCTGCCGTGCCCGATCGAGACCTACATCATGGTTTGGGAGTGGGGCGCTTACCTCGGCGAGGAGGCTCTCGAAGCGGGCGCCGACCTGAAGGTAGCTTCGTGGAACCGCATGGCACCCAACACGTTGCCGTTCATGGCCAAGGCCGGGGCCAACTACATGAACTCGCAGCTGGTGAAGATGGAGGCCGTGACCGAGGGCTTCGCCGAGGCGATCGCGCTGACCCCCGAAGGCCTGGTGTCGGAGGGCAGCGGCGAGAACATCTTCGTCGTTCGTGACGAGGTCATCCATACTCCGAGCACCGCCTCGTCGATTCTGCCGGGAATAACTCGCGATTGTGTCATCACACTGGCACGTGACCTGGGGTTCGAGGTTCGCGAGACAGATGTCCCTCGGGAGATGCTCTACATCGCCGACGAGGTGTTCATGAGCGGCACGGCCGCAGAGATCACGCCCGTACGATCGATCGATCGTATCCAGATTGGCCTCGGCCGGCGCGGTGCCGTAACCGAGCAGATTCAACGGCATTTCTTCGACATCGTGCAGGGGCGAACCGATGACCTGTACGGGTGGCTTACGCCAGTTTATCCAGAGGCGAGCGACCAGCGGACGGCGGCGATGGCGGGCGAAAGCTCGGTCGCCTGAGGCAATAGCATGGACCTCGATACGCTGCTCTGGGAGGCGGTTGATCGCGGCGCCTCCGACCTGCACCTGCGGGCTGGTAGCCCTCCCATGCTCCGCGTCGACGGCGAGATCGAGCCGGTCGAGGATGAGCCCGCGCTGACGCCGGCAGATACACGTGCCGTAGCCAAGGAGATCCTCGAGGACCACCAGGTCAACTTCGAGGCGATGCGCGAGATCGACGTCGGGTATGCGGTCCGGGAGCTCGGGCGCTTTCGTGTCAACGTGTTTACCAACAGCGGTCAAATCGGCATCGTGCTGCGGATCATGCCACCCGAGCCGCTGGGGCTCGCGGAGCTCAACCTGCCGGAAGTGCTGTCGAACGTCGCGGAGGCGAACCGCGGCCTAGTGCTGGTGACCGGAGTTACGGGCAGCGGTAAGTCGACCACCCTGGCCGCCATGATCGACCATATCAATCGCAATCGATGCCGCCACATCATTACGATCGAAGATCCGATCGAGTACGTGCACGTTGATCGAGACAGTCTCGTCACCCAGCGTCAACTCGGGCTCGATACCAACTCGTTCGCGGACGCCCTGCGCGCCGCACTGCGGCAAGATCCCGATGTGATCCTCATCGGTGAGATGCGCGACCGTGAGACCATCGACGCAGCGGTGCTGGCGGCGGAGACTGGCCACCTCGTGTTCTCGACGCTGCATACGGTCGACGCGCCGGAAACACTCAACAGGATTCTGGCAACCTACCCGCCCTATCAGCAGGAACAGGTGCGAACCCAGCTCGCCGACGTGATGCGCGCGGTGGTCTCTCAGCGGCTCCTCAACCGCATCAACGGTGAAGGCCTGGTGCCGGCGGTTGAGGTGCTGATCAACTCCAAGTTCGTCTCCGAGTGCATCCGTGATGCAACGCGCACGTCGAGAATTCGCGAGGCGATGGCAGACGGCGGGAATCGATACGGGATGCAGACCTTCGACCAATCGATCCTTTCGCTGTGCCAGCGCGAGCTCATCTCCGAGGAGGTGGCGATCGCTGCGGCGACGGTCCCGAGTGACCTGAAGCTGCAGCTACGCGGCATCGTTTCGGGCATCGATCCGGGGCGCGGCACCCAGGGGGCCGGTCCGTCGCGGACCGGTTGAGCCAGAGGCGCAAGCGGACGGCCTTGGCGGATGCGCTGAGGATCATCGGGTTCCGCGACCTGAGCTCGAGCCGCCTGCAGGAAAGGCTGCTCGATCGCGGGCACGACCCCGACGAGGCGGCGGCGGCGGTGGCTCGTTGCGTCGAGCTCGACTATGTGAACGATCATCGATTCGGCCTCGACCGCGCCGGTGCGTTGCTAAGGCGCCGGCCCTGTGGCCGATTGGCCTTGCATCGCGACTTGCAGCGTCAAGGCTTGCCCCGGACAATGATCGGCGGGGTTGCCGACGCGGCTTACGAGGATGCCGGCGGCGAGCGCGGGGTCCTCGCCGAGGCCGTGAGTCGCTGGGTGGAGCAAAACGGCGAACCGGTTGATTGGCCGGGTATCCGACGGTGCTCGAATCACCTCGGACGGCGCGGTTTCGCGGGAGGCGACGTTCAGGCGGCGCTATCCCGCTGGCTCGATGATCTGACCACCAGAGGGCAGTTTCCGTGAGTTTCAGTAGCGACGAGATCCGCCAGCGGTTCATTGACTATTTCGCCGGCCAAGGCCATACGCACGTGGCAAGCAGCAGCCTCGTGCCTGCCGATGATCCGACGCTGCTGTTCACCAACGCGGGTATGAACCAATTCAAGGCGACCTTCCTGGGGGAAGCCAGCCGCCCGTACGGTCGCGCCGTGACGTCACAGAAGTGCATGCGCGTATCGGGAAAGCACAACGACCTCGAAACCGTAGGCCCGTCGCTGTATCACCACACCTTCTTCGAGATGCTTGGCAACTTCTCGTTTGGCGACTACTTCAAGGCCGAGGCGATCGTCATGGCCTGGGAGTTGATGACAGAGCATTTTCAAATCCCCAAGGAGCGCCTGTGGGCGACGGTGTTCGAGGAAGACGACGAAGCTGAGCAGCTCTGGGTGCAGGAGACCGATGTCCGAGCCGAGCGTGTTCTACGTCTCGGCAAGGAGGACAACTACTGGTCGATGGGGGACACGGGGCCGTGCGGGCCTTGTTCGGAGCTTCACTACGACTATGAGTTCGACCAGCTTGGCGAGCCCGGTCATCCGGTGGATCTCGATTCTGATCGCTTCGTCGAGTTGTGGAATTTGGTCTTCATGCAGTTCAACAGCAATGCCGACGGCAGCGTCGAGCCGTTGCCGAGCCCCAACATCGATACAGGCGCCGGCCTGGAGCGGCTGACCGCGGTGTTGCAGGGAATGCGATCGAACTACGACACGGATCTGTTCCGTCCCGTCATCGATGCCGTGGCCGACAAGACCGGGCATGCGTACGGCGACGCCGGCGAGAGCGACGTGGCCCTGCGGGTGATCGGGGACCATAGTCGCGCCCTGGCGTTCTTGCTCGCCGACGGCATAATGCCGGCCAACGAGGGCCGGGGATACGTCCTCAGGAGGCTCCTCCGACGCGCCATGCGCTTCGGCATGAAGCTCGGACTCGACCAGCCGTTCCTCCGCGCCACCGCCCAGACCGTTGTGGAGCGAATGGGCGGGATTTATCCGGAGCTCGAGGAGCACCGCGATCTGATTGCTCGCGTGGTGCAGTCAGAGGAGGAGCGATTCCTGCAGACTCTGTCGTCAGGCTCTCAGATGTTCAACGAGCTCGCTGCCACTCTGCAGGCGTCGTCGGTGGCAATCATCCCCGGCGATGACGCGTTTCGCCTTTACGACACCTTCGGTCTACCGATCGAGCTGACACGTGAGTTCGCAACGGCGGAGGGGTTGTCCGTCGACGAGGAAGGCTTCGCCGCCGCACTCGAGGTGCAGCGGGCACGCGCGCGCTCAGCCTGGAAGGGCGCCGATGATCAACCTGTACGCGACCTGGTGCGGAAACTCACAGCCACCAGTGCGCCGACGGAGTTTCTCGCCTACGCCAGCACCGAAGTAGCGGGGGCCCGAATCCTGGCGTTGATCCGAGAAGGAGAATCTGTCGATACGCTCGTCGCTGGTGAGTCCGGTGGTGCGCTGGTCGATCGTACGCCGTTCTACGCTGAGTCCGGGGGGCAGGTCGCCGACAGCGGTGAGCTGCGGTGGGCTGGCGGCCGTGGCTCCGTCACCGACGTGCAGAGCCCGGTGGCCGGAGCAATCTTGCACTCGGTGCGAGTGAAGGAAGGTGAGCTGCGAGCTGGCGAGGAAGTGTCGCTGAAGGTAGATGCCATTCGGCGGCAGAGCATCCGGAGCAACCACACCGCTACGCACCTGTTGCATGCCGCCTTGCGGCGGCAGCTCGGCGAGCACGTGCGCCAGGCGGGCTCGTTGGTGGACGAAGATCGTCTGCGCTTCGATTTCACTCACTTCGAGGCGGTGGAAGCAAGCGAGCTCGAAGACCTGGAAGCCGAGGTGAACGCCGCGATCCGGCAGGATGTCGCTCTCGACACCCAAGAAACCGACTATGACGATGCCATCGAGCGCGGCGCGCTCGCTTTCTTCGGTGACAAGTACGGCGATCGCGTTCGCGTGGTGAGCATACCGGGAGTGTCGACCGAGCTTTGCGGCGGCACACATGTCGGCCGCACGGGTGAGATTGGCGCTTTCGTCGTGCAACGCGAGGAGAGCATCGGAGCGGGAACTCGTCGGATCGAAGCGGTCACCGGGGAGCCGGCCTTGCGCATGCTGCAGCACTACCGAGGTCTGGTGCGTGATGCCGCCGGCCGCATGCGAACCCCCGAGGACAGCCTCCCTGAAGGGGTCGCGAAGCTGGTGCGGCGGACCCAGGAGGCCGAGCGCGAGGTAGAGAGGCTGCGCCTGCGGCTGGCGTCTCAGGAAGCCGGGAGTGACGTCGACTCGGACGTCGTCGAGCTGGACGGGGTGCGGGTGTTGCGGCGTGTGGTTGAGGGCCTGGATGCCTCCGGACTACGAAACCTGGTCGATGAGCTCAAAGCCAAGGTCGGATCGGGGGTGGTAGTGGTCGGTATGAAGGGCGAAGCGAAGGCGTCGTTGGTGGTCGGCGTCACCGCTGATTTGGCTCCGCGAATCGACGCCGGTGAAGTGATCCGGGCGATTGCACCGATCATCGGAGGCGGAGGTGGAGGCCACCGAGAGCTGGCGCAGGCAGGCGGGCCCGAAGCAGGAAAAGTCAGCGAAGCACTAGAGAGGGCTCCGAAACTGATCGCTGAGCTGCTACAGTAAAACCTGAATCGCACGCGACGCGGGCCGGATACGGAACGCGCCCGACGCGATTAAGGGTCTGCGCTACCGCTTGGGGGGCAAGTAGGGAGGGCGGTCATGACCGTTGACTGGCGGCATGGCGCGTTCAGGGCAGGGCTGGTCGGAGCCGTGATGCTCGTACTGGCCGTCGTTTGTGTGAGCCCGGCAGACGCGCAGATATGGGTGGTGACGGATCCGGACGGATCCGAGCGCTTCACGACATCACCCGAGCCCGGCGCAGTAGTCTTCATGCGCACGCGGCATGGCACCCGCACCCGGAGTGCGGTAACCGCTGGCGTTCCAGCGCCGCGGTACCGAGAGGAGATTGCCCACGCCTCGCAACGCACCGGTCTGGCGCCGGAGCTGATCACCGCGGTGATTGCTGCCGAGTCGAACTTCAATCCCACCGCGGTGTCGTCGAAGGGTGCACAGGGCTTGATGCAGCTCATGCCGGCGACCGCAGCGTCGTTGGGCGTGCGGAACGTTTGGGACCCACGTCAGAACATACGCGGCGGCTCTGATTTCCTGGCCCGTCTGTACGCCAAGTACGGCGACCTGTCGCTGGCGCTGGCCGCATACAACGCTGGCGAGGGAAGCGTAGCCCGACATGGCGGGGTACCTCCGTTCCGTGAGACGCGGACATATGTACGGCGCGTTCTGAGTTACTACGAGCGTTATCGAGGTGGTGGCCCGTAGGGTAACGCACTTCTACTGTGGCCTGTTGACTAACTCTGCTGCATACTAGCTACCTGAGTGACTTCCACGCCCCTGTTGCAGTCAGGGCGCTTTCCGTCTTATACTCTGACCTGATCGTTGATCAATGGGGTGAAAGTCAGGGAGAGGCTGCGTAAAGGGTGGCATGGTGCGGAGTTTTGCCATGGCCATCAAGCGGACCTTGTTCTGTGCCCTCGCGTGCCTGCTGGGAATCGCTCTGACGGCGAGTCCCTCGGCCGCAGAAGCCACATCGGCCGGCGCGTTGTTCGAGCGCGCCGAGAGCCTCTACCGTCAGCTGCGGACCGTCGATCCGGAGTGTGCCGACGACGCCTCATGGGACCGTTTGCTCTCGGCTTTCGGGCGCATTCCGGTGGAGTTCCCAGCTGACCCGTTGGCTGGAGATGCGCTCGGGCGTATCGGCGACATCCATTCGCGCCGAATGGCGTCTGGTGAGGTCGATGCGGCGGTCGGCGCACAAGCTGCGTACGACTCGCTAACCAAGCGGTATCCCAGCAACATCTACGCGCCTGAAGCGTATCTCCGCCTCGGGGATCTGGCGCGTCCAAGCGAATCCTCGGGCTACTACTTCCGCCTCCTGGAAGCGTTCCCGGGAACGCCACAGGCGGAGGAAGCCAGTCGGCGCATCGTCGGAAGCCGTCGGAGGCCATCGGCAACCGAACCAGTCGTTGCCGATGGCTCGGCAAGCGAGGCACCCGGCGCGGGTCCGGTGGCGAGCGACCCCACACCATTTCCTGCCAAACAGCCCGCCGAGGAGCTGGAGGCGATGCCCACCCCCGCCTCCGGTCCCTCGGCCGGGCACGTCGCTGAAGATGCGGCACAGCCGGCTAGTTCCATCCCGGTTGCAGACGTTGTTGCTGCGCCGGTGGCGGAGCCAGCACCTGCCGCTGCTTCCGGGTTTGCCGAATCGACGCTGCCACCGGCGATT
>DASCOT010000233.1:0-7314 GCA_036012155.1 Acidobacteriota bacterium | reverse complement strand
ATTCGATCGGCGCTGCAACCCGCCTGGCGGCGTTGCTCCTCGGTCACAAATGCCCCAATTTGCTCCCTCGTCGCGCCTTACCATCCGGGCGCATCACCGATCTCTGTGCAACGCCGGGTTTCACCACGGGCTCCTAGCGCCACGAACCCGTTCCATACTCTGGGCCGGACACGCACTGCTGACGGCTCAGCTGTCCGACGGCGAACTCCTGCAGTTTGCATGACCGTGCCGCGCTCGTCCCGGCTGGGTTAGGCGGCAACAAGTGCACCCCTCAATCACTGCTGTTCCGCCTGACCGGCGGCCGGCACCCTGCTGGCGCCGAGACCGGATCCGTGCGCGTCGGGGGCTTCGCGAAAGAACTCCTCATACCACGCGATCGTCTGCCTCATGCCTTGCTCAACCGTGTATTGCGGCTTCCATCCCAACTCGGCCTCCGCCTTGCGCGCATCGAGATACTGCTCCAAGATTTCGTTGGACACTTCGTTGAGAATGCGGGGTTCGAGATCCGACCGACCCATCAGCCGGCCGATCAGCTGAACAATCTCCCGGACGCGCATCGCCGCCCCCACGGCGAAGTTGTAGCACTCACCGTGGCCGTGCCCCTCGAGCACATGCTCGGCCAGCAGGACATATGCTGCCACGGCTTCCTCGATATAGACGTAATCGCGGAGCAGCGTGCCGTCGCTTCTGATGATCGGGCGCTGGCCGTCGAGCAACGAGCGAATCGTGCCGGGTACGACGCGATTGAAGTTTAAGTCGCCGCCACCGTAAAAATTGCCGCACCGGGTAACGGCCACCGGGAGACGGTAGGTATGCCAGTAGCTCTGCGCGATCAGATCGACACAGCTCTTCGAGACGTCGTACGGATGCCGACCGATGAGGGGCGCGTCCTCGGTGTACGGGAGACGCGCCTGCGTACCATACGCCTTGTCGCTCGACGCGACGATGACGGCCCGCGTGCCGCGCACACGGCGCGCAGCCTCCAGCACGTTCCACGTTCCCTGGATGTTCGCGCTGAACGTCGAGAGGGGGTTCTCGTTCGCGATCCCAACGAGCGTCTGCGCCCCGACGTGAAAAACGACCTCGATCTCGTACTCGTTGAGCGCTCGCTCCACGGTCGCGTAGTCTTCGAGCGCCCCATGCACTACGGTGAGCCGGTCATCGAGGCGGCGGCGGTGGAAGTTCGACCGTGGCACGCTGTCGCGGACGAGCCCCACAACACTGGCCTCGCGGTCGGCGAGCCAGACCGAGAGCCATGAGCCGAGCAAACCGGTGCACCCGGTGACGAGAACCCGCCGGCGCCGCCATGGATCTGCTGTCATACGCAACCCGTCGCTACCAGCTCTTCCAAGGCGGGCTGCCGCTCGCCCAGAGCTCGTTAAGCAGCTTGAACTCCCTGTCGGTGTCCGTCGGCTGCCAGAAGTCGTCGTGGAGATACAAGATCACCTCAACATCGCGATGACCGGATCGACCAGTTCTGTCGCGATGATGTCGTTGCCGGCCGCCGTCAGGTGCATGCCGTCCCATGCCAGCTCGACGTCGTCGAGGCTCACCGCCTCGCCGAGGTCGACGTGTCGCACGTCGGCGTTGCGGCCGTGGGTCGCCTCGAGCATGTTCTTCAGCGCTTGCTGCTGCACCACGTGAGAATCCGCGATGTGCGGCTGCGTCACGACGACGACGCGCGACTCTTGAGCCAGAACCGCATCGACCGCGAGCGACACTTGATCGCAGTAGAACTCCCAGTCGTCGCACGTCGGCTCGGCTGACGCGGAGTCGACGGGCTCGTCACCGGTCAGGCGGCTGAGCCGACGCTCCATGGACGCGGCGTCGACGGGCTCATCACCGGTAAGGCGGCCGAGCTGACGCTCCAAAGACTCGGCGACGTTCGCAACAGTCTCGAGCGCTGCGGCGGAGATGCGCTCGCCGCGATTCGGGGTGAAGACCGTCTTCTCGCCACGATAAGCGGCCTCGAGGTCGCCCCCATACCGCAGCACCATCGCCTTTTCCCTGAAGACGAGCGGAAAAATTGGCAGGTAGCCGGTCAGTCTAAAGATCGGCGATTCGTGCCGGAAGACCCGGGTGTTGTCCCGGTCCAAGTCTAAGTCGTGGTAGCCCGTGTACAGGACGACCACGTCGTAACCGAGCTCCGCATAGTCACGCAGCGTATGCTTGAAGGAATAGGCGCCCTCGTTGTTGTACGCTAGGTTGACGACGCGATACGTGCGACCGGCGTCGGAGCGCGATTTCAGCTTCTGCTCGAGCAGCGCCGGGATCGCCGCCTGCCACGTGACGCCGTACCCGAACGCGGTGCTCCCGTCGAGCACCGCCACCCGCTGCTCGCCTTCCTGCTTCCTTCCGAGCATCGGCCCGCGATACCCTCGTCGGTTGAGCCCCGCAGCTTTCTCGTATCGCTGATGCAGGTAGAGGTCCACACCCAGGACGCCACCGAAGAGCAAGAGCGTCATGCTCAGCAAGAGGGCTACGCGGATGAGGGTCAGTTTGACTCTGGGACGCATCGTCACATCCTCCGGCCTCGGATATGGCGCTTGTCGTGGCTTCAATCGCGGTGCTGGTGTCCCCCCGACCAGCCGGCCGAGAGCGGTTGTTGTAGCGTCGTCCCGAGGAGAAGAATCCGATCCGCGGACACACCGCAGCGCAAGAGCTCATCGCGTACCGTCTCACCATCCTCAAGCGACGCCACGATAACCCGATCGAACATCGCACGGCCGGGTTCCGTGACGGCCAGAACCGGCATTCCGAGGAACTGCGATCCGGCCTCCGCGTCGAAGATGGCGACCGGCTCGAGCCCTTGCTCCCGCAGTGAGAGATAGGCGAGCTCAGCCGCTTCCCCGGTTCCGTAGATCGCAATGCTGGTATGACCCGACCGGGTGAGTGGGTCGAGCACCGCTTTCAGATTCTGCCGCACGCGGCGGTACAGGTCCAACGAGTAATCGACAAACTCGTAAGTTAACCGCGTCTTCTCGGCGATGCCTTTGGGCGTGATCAGATACAAGAGCCTATTCGAACGGACGTTGACACACTTGATGTAGCCCTTCCGCACCAGCCGCTTTAGGTAGAGATTCGTCAGGCCGAGAGCGATCCCCAGCGTGGACGCAAGACTGCGTTGGGTGAGCCGCGCGTCGTTCTCGATCGCCTCGAGCACGGCCAGTTCGCGCAGTTCCTCGACCTTCAAGATTGCAAGCTCCAGCTACGCGGCCATGGCGCGATCGTGTCCGGTGGACAGATGGGAACCACGCGCATTCGCGCTTGCTCAGAGTGATTCATCGATGCGGTCAGACCCACATCCGATATATTTGCGGCTTTCATACACCCGACCGGAACGAGCCAGCTAAAACCGGTCACGGTCCGGTCCTCGGCGAAGACCCAGCAATTTTGGGGGTGCAATCCTTTGTGGACCACTTGAGACATGGAAACAAGAGAGACTTTGCTGCGACAACGACTTGGACCAGCTACCGGCCGAATCGTGCGGTCCACGCCGCCGCCACCTGACGCGGCCAGAACCAGAGCAGAACGCTGATGGCTCCCAGGCCCCCGCGAACGCTCCAACCCAACGTCTGGACCGGCGCGTCAACGAGAGCCAGCAGCACCGTGTGGACTGCCACGGCGGTTACCAGTGCCCAGCCGACGAGGCGTACACGCGTCGGGAGATCCAGTCGAGCAATCGGCCTGGTAAGGTCGCGCACATATGCACCGCGCCAGGCCGCGACGGGCCCCATCATCCAGCGCTCGATCGCCGTCATCATATGGCTGCGCTCTACGTTCTTGACGAAACGCTTGTCGTCGGCTGTACGGTAGTCACTCGGCGACCTCCCCTGGAGGCGGCGGGCGACGGCCTCCAACGTCTGATCTATCCACCGGATTGCAGCGGCTAGCGACGCGATCGCCAGGCTTCCCCTGGCGATGCGCTGAGCCGCACGGAGTATGGTGCTCGACTCGACCGCGGCGGCTATGAGGTTCAGCTTCCCGAACACCCGAACCCGGTCACTTGTCACACTCACGTTGCCCTCTCTTGAAACACAAAACTGCGTCGACTCCAGCGCTCCGGCACGTCTAACTGACAGGCGCGCGTACCGCGACCTTCGATGTCCCCCGCGACTTCCAGGTCCACATGGTCGCCACGCCGCCGACTGCGCTAAACCAGACGATGAACGGCACGACGGTGTCTCGGTGCCGCACCATCGTTCCGATGTTACCGCTGTTGATCGCGACCGCGGCCGCCCCGGCGATGGTCATGCCGACGAACATGCACGTGACAAACGGATCGCGTCTCAGCCCAGCAACGACACCAACGGCCGCCAGCACCACCAACACGTACCACACCACCTGCTGCGGCAGATACATCATCTCCGTCGCCGATTGAACCTGCCAGGGCAACGGCACGACGACAAAGCTCACCAGCCCACGTACGACGAAACGCAGCCCCTCAGCCGGTGTCATCGTGTCGACGGGTGGGGACTGCACATAGAAGCGCTGATCGAGAAGCTTGTATCCGTGACCCTCGGTTCTCACATGCCCGATGTGCTGGCTAGCCGCACTGTGCAGCTGCGACCAAATTCGTGCCTGCACCGCACCGTTGTTCAATATTCGGTAGCCCGCATATGGCAGGAGCGCCAACACCAAGACCGCGACCCACGAGCGGCGCATGATGACGCCTCCAGCGAGCCCCGCGCCGAGAGCTGCCGCCAAGATGACGCTCCCCCCGCTCCTGACACCGTCGATCGTGGCCACCGACATCGCCAGCGCCATGGCGGCAATGGCGCGCGTCATCAGACCGGGCCCGCGCGCGATCGCGACCATCGAGGCCACGCCCATGACAAGAAGAAACAGATACAGCGACTCCTTGAGCGCCGAAACCGACCAGAAGAGGAGCGTCGGCACGAAGAGCAAGAGCGCAAGGCCGCAAAAGGCGGAGACCCGACCGAACGAGGAACGGACGAGGCGATACAACACAACGGAGGCCGCTAGATACAGGGCGATGTTCATCAGGTGAATGGCGTACGGCGCCGCACCCAGCCAATACTGGAGATAGGCGATCACGTAGAGATAGGTCGTCCATCCATAAAGGCGGGAGAACGCCGCATCGAAATCTTGCGGCGCGATAGGTACATCGAGCCACACGTTGCGAATCCAGAGTCCTCGCTGCTTCAGGTAAATGCCGTCACCATCCCAAAAGAAGCTGCTGAGATGAGAAGGGTCACTCGAGAGGAACAGGAGGACGACCGCGACCAAGCGCACAGCCACGGCGGCCGCCAGCAGACTCCACACCCAACGCCGTTCGCGGGGCGTCAGATCGCGACCGGCCCAGGCAAAGAGACCAACGAGGAAAACGAAGAACCACACCGTCAGTGGCGACGCCGCGTAGCCCACCCCAAAGGCAAGGCCAACAGCCGTCGCCCGGACCATCGGTGACCTCATGCCGATGGCCGCAATTTTATCGCTGTCTCCACCTGCTACGCGAGAGCGCCGTTGGCTTGACAAGGAAGGCACCGTTAGAGTCGGTTCTGATTATACCGAAACCATCCAACCGCTAATGTTGGACGGCTTCGCATCCTCGCTAGGCGCAGCGCGACCGATAGAGGGGCTCATGTCATCTCACCTCAGACCTTCCACGGAGCGTCGCCCTGCTCCCAGAGTCGCTGCAGATGACGCTTGTCCCGCAGCGTGTCCATGCACTGCCAGAAACTCTCATGCCGATACGCCGCCAGCTGCCCATCTGCGGCCAGGTGTTCGAGCGCGTCAGCCTCGAGGATAGTTTCGTCTCCGCGATCGAGGTATCGGAAGATCTCCGACTCAAACACCATGAACCCGCCATTGATCCACCCTTCACCAATCTGCGGCTTTTCCGTGAACTCTACGACGAGATCACCATCAAACACCAGACCGCCGAAGCGGGACGGCGGACGTACGGCCGTCACGGTTCCGATCCGCCCATGTGACTTGTGAAACCGTAATAAATCTGTGAGATCGACATCGCTCACTCCGTCACCATAGGTAAGCATGAACGTCTCGTCTCTGAGGAGTGGCTCGAGACGCTTCAAGCGCCCTCCCGTCATCGTGTTCAGCCCGGTGTCGTGGAGGTGCACGATCCAGTCTTCAGCTCCCCGCTCGTGGCGCGCCAACTCGCCACTCTCGAAATCGATCGTCATGCTACCGCTCAGGCTGTGATAGTCGTGGAAATATCGCTTGATCACATCGCCACGGAATCCCAGTGCCACGAAGAACTCCCTGAAACCGTGATGGGCGTACTGTCGCATGACATGCCAGAGAATCGGGTGTTCCCCGATCTCCACCATCGGCTTCGGTTTCATCTCCGTCTCTTCAGCCAGCCGCGTACCTAGTCCGCCAGCCAACAACACCACTTTCGTCATTGCGCTTCGATCCCTCCGCCGGCCCACACCTGCGCTCGCTTAGGCACGGATATCGTTCGTGACGCCTCTCTTCCTCCCGACGAGATTCAGTCCCGGATTCGGGAGCCGACGTATGTCACCAACACCCCGCTCCGAAAGAATCCGCACCACGTCACGTTCTCGCTATGGCGTGTCGTACGCCGGTGCGAGCATGTCGAACGTGTCGAGGACGGCCCATCGGTATCGTTGCCGAACTGATAGGTCTTTGGCACTCACGTAGTTCGCGACCGGTATGACGAACCGGAAGAAGCGCTTGAGTAGTGGGATGCGGAACAGCACGTCGGATACGACGAACGCAGCCGGCATGACAATCTTGATCAATGCCAACAGCTGTTTCGATCCGATCCGGCGGGTGAACGGCCGGATCCAGTATTTGCTGTAGAGCACGGAGAGTAAACGCGTGCCCTTCGGCTCGTTGTTTACCGACACATCGACCATGTCCGGCGGTGCGGCGCGCGGACGCCCTGGACTACCGCGAGGGGTTGACGAGTGTCGGCGCGTTTATTGATGCGGGGATGCCGTCGCTCCATCTGTCGTGTCCTCGCGCATTGACGCGCGAATCTTTGGCATCCTCGCTCTCCTGACCTCGAGCCTCAGGGAGAAATCGATAGAAGAGGTCGGCCCTTGGAAACACAGTCTCAACCGCGACGAAGTAGAAGTCCCGCTCGGTAAGGTGGGCGTTCGCGCTTGCGAACGAGCGGAGTTTGTTCGTCTGCTGGTTCGTCATCTCCAGGCACATTATTCGGCTCTCGCCCTTGAACTCGTCAAGCGACCCGTGGAACTTGTCAGCTTTCCAGGCGCTGTAGTCGATGCGCGTCTCGATGGTGCCCGCCGACGTCCTCAGTTCTTTCAGGTCAATGATGAGTCGGCCACTGACGTCGAGAAC
>DASCOT010000232.1:0-5634 GCA_036012155.1 Acidobacteriota bacterium | reverse complement strand
CAGGGCGACGATTACAACCGGGTATACGGAGCCGACGCGAGCTTCCAGTTCGGCAACCTCAACCTCTCCGGCTTCGCGGTGCAATCAGAGGACGGTCGGTCTGAAGGCAGCTCCTGGGCCGGGCGGGCCAGGGCCGATTACAACAGCGACTTGGTAGAGTTGACGGCCGACGTGATTCGCATCGAGCCGGAGTTTCGCAACGACCTGGGGTTCATCCTGCGGCGCAACGTGCTGTACCAGCGCTACGACGCGCAGCTCAAGCCACGGCCGGCGGGGCTCCCCTGGCTACGGCAGGCTCGGTTCGTCGGCCATCACCAGACCTTCCATGATCTCGACGGCCAGCTAATCTCGCAGCGCAACTTCATCGACATGCGCCCTGAGCTGGAGTCTGGTGACAGCTTCATCATGAGCTATGAATGGAAATTCGAGCGCCTCGACTTTCCTTTTCAGGTCCACCCTGACGTCGCGATTCCCCCGGGCGAGTACAACTTCGGCGGCCTCTTCCTGGGGATCTTCACCAACGCCGCCCGCAAGGTCAGCCTGAGCACCTTCGCTGAGATCGGACAGTTCTACGACGGCGATCGCATCTCGGCGACCCCGCAGGTGGCGATCCGCTTCAGCGAGAACTTCACGCTTCGTCCCGAGTTCAGCTACAACAAAGTAGACCTGCCAACAGGGTCCTTCACCAGCAACATCGCGCGCTTGCGTACCGAGCTGTCATTCTCCGATCGTCTGCTCACCGACGCGCTGGCCCAATACAACAGCGTCACCGAGGAGTTCGAGATGTTCGCCCGGCTGCGCTACATCTACCGCATCGGCGACGACTTCTACCTTGTCTACCGCCAGGGTCGTAGGTACGACGGCGGCTTCATTGGCCCGCTCGATCAATCTCTGATTGCCAAGCTGACGTTCTCGTTCGGCTTCTAGCGCATGTGCGAGCGTCCTTGCTGGTCGGGCGCACGCGGCGGGGGTGAGAGTCGCCGTCGGTATCGACCTGGGTGGCATCTCCGTCCCGGCAGAGGTCTTCGCCCGCGAGTTCGCGGTGCTAGTCGAGGCCGGGTTGACGCCGATGGAGGCGATTCAGGCGGGCACCCGCGTCGGTGCGGAGGTGCTGGGTTGGGAGGATCGGCTCGGTACGATCGAGCCGGGTAAGCTTGCGGACATCATCGCGGTGCCCGGTAACCCGCTCGAGGACATGGGGGCGCTGGAGCATGTGTCTTTCGTGATGCTGGGCGGCAGGATTATCAAGCGACAGGATCATCCGGCTTCGCTTGGCGGGATACTGCCTGCGCCAGAGGGTCCACGGTAACCGGCTCCCTCGGCGACGCGTTGTCAGGCGGATACGCGTAGTCCCGGACGTTGCGTTTGCGGCCGGTGGTCATTCCACCAACAGGCCCATCGTCTGCTTCCTGAGCGACAGGGCCAAGACGCCTGCAAGCGCCGAGCCGGCAGCGATGCCGAGGTACACGGCGAGGATTCCGAACGGCTCGGCGAGCGCTCCGATCTGCCCGGAGACCCAGATGCCGACGCCTCCGAACAGCGCCCATGCGCCCATCAGAGTGCTCGCCAGCCTCTCGGGCGCTTCCCGGCTGACGAACGCCTGTCCGATGGGTATGACCGCCATCTGGCCGAAGGTAACTACCCAGTAATAGGCCAGCGGCCAGAGGATGCTGGTCTTGGTGATCAGGTCGCCGCCGCGATACGGAAGCGTCATCGACATGACCAGAAACGCGAGTGCCGTGAGCAGCAGGCCGATTGCCATCTTTGTCGGCGGCAACAGATCCCATCCCTGACGCTTCAGCAGGCTCCAGATGGCGAGCATGATCGGGCCGATGATGATCACGAACAGAGCCTGCGCGGAGTGGATCCACAAGGTCGGGATCTCGAACCCCGCCACCACCCGGTCCGTGGTGTTTTGCACGTATAGGCTGAACGAGCCTCCCCACTGTTCGAACGCAGCGATGAACACGAGGTAGGCGAGGCAGATCGAGCAGATCGCCACGACCCGACGGCGCTCGAAACGGGTGAGGGCGACGCTGTAACGCGACGAAGAGCCGCTGCTACGGATCGATTCCGCGGCCTTCGAAGACGGGAGGCGAGTGCGCATCAAGGTGATCGCCGACAGCAACATCATCACGCCCGTCGCCGCCAGTCCCTCCCGCCAGCCCATGCGGCTGGCGATCGTGCCGGCGATCAACGCACCGATGACGAATCCGAGCATCGCCGCCATGAGGAGCAGCGTGTACCCGGCTTCGCGTCTGCCGCCGCTGCGCTCGTACACCTCCCCAACCATCGCAGCCAGCGTCGGTGCATTGAGGCCATAGCCGATCACGAACAGCAGCAGAGCAGCGTAGAACGTCAGCGTCATGGCGCCATAGGTGCGCGTGACCGTGGCGTGGAGCGCAACGCGGTCGGCGGAGCCGTCGGCCTGGGTCGCGATAGCTTCTTCTAGCCGCTCCGACTCGGTGCCGTCCAGCGCTATCCGCGCGATCGGTAGCTCTGCTTCGAGGATCACGTGGCGGACGGGAGCGTCATAGATCGATCCCCCAAGGCCGGAAGCGTCCCGAGACCGGCGAGCATGAATAACGGCAACGTCTGGAGCCACATGCCCAAGATCGCTGCGCGTCGCTTGCCGATGAACGCGTCGGCTATCCAGCCACCCAGCAGGGGCGACGACTGAACCAACCCGGTGAACAGGCCGTAGAGGCGTACGGCCTCGCCCCCCGTCCAGCCGTACCCGTAGTCCCTGGGCGCGGCGGTAATGAACAACACCAGATGTCCGATCAATCCGGCATAGGCGGCGACGTGCCACAGGGAAACCAGCGCCAGGGAATAGATTTGCCTCGGCTGACCGAAAAAGTCCTTGTTGTGCTGTGGCATGCGTTACTCGTCGTACCAGACGCCGATCCGGTTGCCGCGGTACTCTGACACGGAACTGCGTTCGGAGTGCCGAGATTCGTGGAGCAAAGATGAGACAGAGAAATGTAGCAACGGGGACCCTGGCGGCAATCTCGTTGGCCGGATTCGTGCTCGTTGGCACCGCCGGCGCCCGTAACTCCGCTACGGCGGCAACAGATTGGCCGCAATGGCGCGGCCCGGCGGGCACCGGAGTCGCCGACGGAGTGGCGCTGCCGACGGCGTGGAGCGAGGCCGAGAACGTCGCCTGGAAGGCTCCTCTGCCGGGCCTGGGCGTCTCATCGCCGATCGTCTGGGGCGATCAAGTGTTCGTTACCTACCAGGTCGGACGCGTGCCGCGTCGCGGCGGCTCTCACCCGTCGCTCACTCGTGCTGGTGACTCGGGCGAGCGGCTCATGGGAGATCCGTCGGGAGAGATGGATCGCGTAGCGTTCGGCGTCGCCTCGTTCCATCGGCAGGATGGACGATTGCTTTGGGAGCATGAGCTCGAGCTCGACGGCCGGTTGTTTCCGGTGCACGACAAGCACAACCTCGCCAGTCCCAGCCCGGTGACCGACGGTGAGCGTGTGTACGCATGGTTCGGGACCGGCCAGATTGTCGCCGTCGACATGAACGGTAACTCGGCCTGGCAGCGGCAGCTCGACGAGGGCGGCGACAGTTTCAACATCGGATGGGGACACGCTAGCTCGCCGACGCTCTACGGCGACACGCTCATCCTGCAATGTGATCATGGCCCTAGCGCCTATCTCCTGTGGCTCGACGCCAGCACCGGAGAGGAGCAGAGGCGGGTCCACCGGGCCAACTCGACGACCTCGTACAGCACACCGACCGTGGTGCCGGGGCCGCAGGGTGACGAGCTGATCGTCAACGCCAGCCAGGGACTCGAAGCCTACGATCCACATACCGGTGAGCTTCTTTGGCATACCGGTGCGAACAACAGTTTCCCGGTAGGCGTGCCGACCCACGAGGCGGGCGTGCTATACACCAGCCGCGGCCATCGTAGCGGCCCCTATATGGCGATCCGCATGGGCGGCCGGGGCGATATCACCGACAGTCACGTTCTGTGGCGAGTCCCGACCGGCGCGCCGTACGTCTCATCGGTGCTGCTGTATCGAGGCCACGTCTACATGTCCAACGGCAGTGGCATCGTCAGCGCCGTGGAGGCGACGAGCGGCGAGCGTGTCTGGCAGGAGCGCGTCGGCGGCGTCTTCTCGGCCTCGCCGGTGGCCGGCGACGGCAAGGTCTACTTCGTCAGCGAGATCGGCGAGACGGTCGTGGTGGCGGCAGGTGAGGCCCCGCGTGTCCTGGCTCGCAACTCGCTGAACGCCCGCGTCATCGCGTCGCCGGCAATCTCGGCCGGGCAGATCTTCATCCGCGGCGACCGGCATCTGATTGCGGTCGGTAGCTAGCCGCGTTTCCGGGAAACTCCACTTTTTCCGAATCGACGGCGAGTGTACTGTCTGCTGTCGTTTCCTACTCTCGAGAGAGTGAGCCATGGCCGAAGAGAAGCCCGCACCGTCATCAACCCAAGTCGTTCTGCGGCATGGTGCGCCGCGTGCGACCGCTCCGCTGCATTACCACCGGGCCGATCCGACGCCCTTTTTCCAGTGCATGGACGGTCCCGAAACGGTCTACGCCGGTCCGTATAGCGGCAGGATGGTCCTCGTCTCGGTGGGCGACGATCCGCAGGAGCGGTACTGGAACCTGCGCCAGAAAGTAGTCCTCTACAACGTTCCCGAGCACCCCATCGAGATCGCCGGGCCGGACGCCGAGCGCCTGCTCAACAAGGTCTTCGTGCGTGACATCACGAAGCTCAAGCCGGGCCGCTGCGGCTACGGGATCGCCTGCCTGCCCGATGGCGGCATTCTGATGGACGGCATCCTGATGCGGGTGGAAGCCGATCGCTTCTGGTACGTGCTCGCCGACGGCGAGATCTTCACCTGGCTGGTGGCGCACGGCATGGGCATGGACGTAACGGTGAGCGATCCACAGTCGTGGGTGTTGCAAGTGGGCGGTCCCAGATCACTGGAGGTGCTCGACGCCGCCTGCGATGGCGGTGCCCCCGACCCGTTCGCCTACTTCGCGGTCACCGAGTGCACGATGGGCGGCCAACCTCTCTATTTGTCGCGAACCGGTTGGACCAGCGAGGTCGGCTGGGAGGTCTATACCCGTGACCCGGAGGTGGACGGTCCGGCGCTCTGGAACCACATCCTCGAGGCAGGCAAGGCGCAGGAGATCATCACCACGGGTCTGGACTCGATGAATATCCGGTGCATCGAGGCCGGCATTCTCGACAACGGGTCCGACTTCGATACGTCGATGACTCCGTATCAGGCTGGCATCGGCAAGTTCGTCGACATGAACAAGGACGACTTCATCGGCAAGGAGGCACTCGCCGCTGCCGACAGGCGACCCTTGCTATTCGGGATCCGGTGCCCGACCGCTGCGCCGAGCGGTGTCTCCCCGGTGACGCAGGGAGACACCGAGGTCGGCACGATCACGACCGGTGCGTGGTCGCCGTACCTCGGGCATGGCACGGGCTATGTGCGTTTCCACGAGGCCGGCGACTGGCTCGGTGCCGCCGTCTCGGTGTCCGACGTCGAGGGTCAGATGCACGTTGCCGAGGTGGTAGAGCTGCCGTTCTACGACCCGGAAAAGCGCATCTCTCGTGGTCTCGACACCGCTATTCCCGAGGGTCCCCTTGCGGTCACTCAGGCA
>DASCOT010000231.1:0-6036 GCA_036012155.1 Acidobacteriota bacterium | reverse complement strand
TAGTGGTTGCCCCGATTGTCGCGCGCCGGTCCCGGGATACGAGCAGCCAGCTAATCATAATCCGGTGCGGATGCCATGAATGACGCGCCCAAGCAGCTGAGCCTACTGGACGTATCGCCTTCCAACTGGCGACAGGCGCTGGCTGAAGTCGGGTTGCCCGCGTATCGCGGCGCACAGCTGGCCCGCTGGGTGTTCGACCGCAGCGTATTCGAATTCGGTGCCATGACCGACCTGCCCCTGAGCCTGCGAGCGGAGCTTCTCGGCTTGATCCGGCTCGAGCCGCCAGCGGTGGAGAGCGTTTTCCGATCCGTTGACCATAGCCGGCGTTATCTGTTGCGGGTCGGCGGGGGAGAGCTCGTGGAGTCGGTCACGATGCCGTATGAGCGCCGCATGACGTTCTGCATCTCGTCTCAGGTAGGTTGCCGCTTTGCCTGCGAATTCTGTCAAACCGGGAAGCTGAAGCTCCGCCGGTCGCTTTCTCCCGGAGAGATACTCGGACAGGTGTTGCGTTTACGCGCCGAGGTGCAGGAGCCGAGCTCACGGCTCAACGTGGTGTTCATGGGTCAGGGCGAGCCTCTCGACAACGCTACTGCAGTGACTGCAGCTGTCGATGCCATGCAGGATCCCAACGGTCTGGCGCTCGGTTGGCGTCGCCTGACAGTCTCGACTGTGGGGTTGGTGCCGGCCATTCGTGCTCTCGGCCGGTTGGGGAGGCGGCGCCCGCGCCTCGCTGTCTCGCTGAACGCGTCGACTGATGAGGTGCGCTCGGCGCTGATGCCGGTGAATCGCAAGTACCCCATTGCCGAGCTGATCGGCGCGCTACGGGAAGTGAGCTGGCGAAACCGCGAGAAAGTGACCTTCGAATACGTCTTGCTCAACGGTATCAACGACGCCGACGCGGACGCCCGCCGACTCGGCAAGCTGCTCGGAAGGTTGCCGGCGAAAGTCAACTTGATTCCGTGGAACCCGATCCCGGGGATGCCATACCAACGGCCCTCGTCGGAGCGAATCGAGCGATTTCGGCGAGTTGCTCGCAGTAGCGGCCTGGATGCGCTCGTTCGCTACAGTCGCGGAGCCGACATCGGAGCAGCGTGCGGACAGTTGGCGACCGCCGCCGAAGGCTCATCCCCGGAACGGTAGCGGATCAGAGACCTTCGCCAGCGAGGCGTTCTTCGAGGTCGGTCTGCATCGTGTCGACGTTTGCGGTCTGCTGGTGGCGATCTGCTTCCACCGTGTCGGCGATGTCCGCGTCGCGCAGCGCCAATATGCGGGCCGCTAGATGGGCGGCGTTGACGGCGCCCGACTTGCCGACGCCAACCGTCGCTACGGGAACGCCGCCCGGCATCTGAACCGTAGCTAACAGCGCGTCGAGGCCGCCCAGTGCCGACGCCACCAGTGGCACACCGATGACTGGCAGCCGGGTATGCGCGGCGATCGCACCGGCTAGGTGGGCGGCGCCGCCGGCGCCCGCGATGATTACCTCGAGCCCTCGATCGGGTCCGCCGGCTGCATACGTTGCCACCGAGTGCGGGCTGCGATGCGCGGACATCACACGCACCTCGTACGGGATACCGAGCTTCTGGAGGATCCTCACGCCGGACACCATCACGTCGAAATCCGAAATGCTGCCCATCACCACGGCAACGCGTGCTGCGCTCATGTAGAGCTCCCCGGGCGTCGGCCGATATCGCGTCGGTAGTGCATGCCCTCGAACTGGATCGTATCGATCGCGTCGTAGGCTGCATCGAGAGCCGCCGACAGAGAATCACCAAGGGCGGAGACGCCCAGTACTCGGCCGCCTGTCGTCACGAGCGTTTCCGCCTCCTGGGCGGTGCCAGCGTGGAACACCATGACATCGTTTCGCTCCGTCGCAGTTTCGAGTCCACTGATGGGCTCCCCCCGCCGGTAGGGACCGGGGTAGCCCTCCGCCGCCAAGATTACGCAGGCGGCGTGTCGGTCGGACCAACGTAACGGACGGTCGGGTAGATGGCCAGCCGCGATGCCGGAGAATAACTCCCCGAGGTCCTCGCGCAGCAGCGGTAGCACGACCTGAGCCTCAGGGTCACCGAAGCGGCAGTTGTACTCGAGCACCAGCGGGCCCTCGGCGGTAAACATCAAGCCGGCGTACAGGACACCGGCAAACGGGCGGCCCTCCGCCGCCATGCCGTCGATCGTCGCCTGCAGGATGCCCTCGCTCAGCTCGTCTGCGGTCGCGGCGGAGATTACCGACTCAGCCGGGGCATAGGCGCCCATCCCGCCGGTGTTGGCACCGCGGTCGCCGTCGAGCGCTTGCTTATGGTCTTGAGACGGCAGCAACGGAACGACACGTCGTCCATCGGACAGCGCCATCAGCGTGACCTCCGTGCCCTCGAGAAACTGCTCGACCACCACCACGTTCCCGGCGGCTCCAAAGGAACCTTCGGTCATCGCGGAATCCACCGCCTCTTTGGCCGAGTTGGCATCTGGGCAGATCATCACTCCCTTTCCCGCCGCCAGGCCGTCGGCCTTCACAACGAGCGGAAAGCCCCACGGTGGGTGGCGGGCGAAGTCGAGTGCTGCGCCTGATTCGGTAAACACTTCGAACTCCGCGGTGGGGATTCCGTAACGCCGCATGAACGCCTTTGCGAAGGCCTTGCTTCCTTCGAGGATCGCCGCCGGCTTACGAGGCCCGAAACACGGAATCCCGACCCCCTCGAGGACCTCGGCGATACCGGCCGCCAGCGGCACTTCTGGGCCGACTACCACCAGATCAACGCCATGTTGGCGGGCCGCGTTCGCCAGCCCCGACAAGTCTCCCGCCTGGATCGGCCAACAGGTTGCCTGGCGAGCGATGCCGGCATTTCCCGGCGCACAATAAACAGTATCGACGCTGGCGCTACGTTGGAGCGCCCACACCAGTGCGTGCTCTCGTCCGCCACCTCCGACCACCAGGACGTCCATCTGCGGCTCCCACCATCGGGTGAACAATGCAGGCAGAGGGTGCGTCGGGCACGGCCTGCCAAATTCAGGCTGGCGGTCCCGGGCGAGCCTGGAAACCGGTGTTACCACACGCCCGAAGAGCGGGCAACAATGCGATCAAGACCTAACGCCGTGGTCGGTGGGTTCTGGGTCGAAAGCGTTTGACGGCCTGACGCGAAGTCAGTAGGCTTGCTGCTTCTGGCCACATCACGGCACGCTCCTCGTGCGCTGGCAAGAAGATCAGGCAACGGCGCAGTCCCTTCTGCGCCCGACCGCAACCAGGAACCCGGTACATGGCTTTTGTCCGCGTCGAGGATGGCGAGTCGATTGAGCACGCTCTGCGGCGGTTTCGTCGCTTCGTGCAACGCGAGAACATTCTCCGCGACGCCAAGCGCCACTCCCACTTCGTCAAGCCAGGCGAGCGCCGGCGTGCGAAGCAAGCGGCGGCGCGTCGCCGATGGCGCCGACGTCAGCGCCGCATGCGCGCCGACCCCTAGATAGCGCTCAGCGATTCACGTTCCCGGACTCTCCGGGGGCGGGCGGTCTCGAGTTGCGTGCTTGCCACACCCAGATCGCGATCGCCGGCAGATATTCCACCATACGGGGCCACCAGGGCTCGATCCACAGATTGCTGTCGCCGGCGTTGACGACCAGAATCCAGTACGCGGTTGGCGCCAGTGTGCAGAGCGCCACCCAGCCGATGTCGGTCGCGGCCGCGGCTAGCGGTAACGCCCAGAGCAGGTACCAAGGGTGAATCGTCGGCATCAGCAGGGTGAACACGAGGAGCAGCCAGTATCCGGCGTGCACCGGGTCGTCGCGGCGCCGCCAGAGCCATAGGAGTAGCCCGAGTCCGAGCCCGGCGGCGAGGGCCTTTGCCGAGGCCTGTGAGCCGCTGACCGCGTGCAGAAGGTAGAACGCTCCATCGTTGAATCGCCAGCGCCCGGCATAGTCGAGCCAAGGCTGGAGCATGGCGACCCCCGCATCGAGAAACGGGGCGTAGCCAAGCAGTATGCTGCCGGCGAATAGCGGCAGATGCCAACGCTGCCGCTGGCGGAGTAGCAGTGGGACGAACACCAATGGCCATGTCTTGAGTAGCACACCGCATGCGAGTAGTAGCGTGCTCAAAACGCCACGCCCGCGCGCATGAGAAAGCAGTGCCGCCAGCACCGCAGCGATTGCCCAGGCGTCGAAGTGTCCGCTGGAGGCGAACTCCAACGCCGGCAGAGGATGCAACGCATAGATCGCAAGTTGCCATCGAGGGCGCCGCCAGGCGCGCAAACACCCCAGAAGCAGGACGATGGTGAGCAGATCACCCAGTGCCGCCACGACCTGAAACATCCTCACGCTGTTGCCCAGGTCATAGGTAACTCCGAAGAGTACCTGCGCCAGGGGAGGATAGATCGTGCGAATACGGGGATAATTGATGCGCGACCAGTGTTCATCGCGCATGCTTTCGAGGGCGGCCGCGGCCGGGGGCTCCGCGTAGGGGTTCCTGCCGGCAGCCTGTACCCTTCCATCCCAGCGATAGCGATAGATGTCATCCGATAGGCTCGGGGGCATGCCGAGTGACAGCAACCGCAAGGCTACGGCGGCCAGCAGGACTGTGGCCGTCGCGATTCGGTGCTTGGACGGTCCCCAAGAAGGCCATGCTCTTGCCAGCGACCAACACAAGAGGGCGTGCCCAATGCCGCCCAACAACATCAGCAAGACGGCCTCGCGGGCATTCGCCCGGAGATCGCCTAGCGTCCAGAGACCCAGCATGCATGCGGCAAGGAGCACAGAGCTGAACGTCATGATGACGAGCAAGGTGCCGGCGTGAGTGGCTCCGGGCTTTTGCTGGCCGGGTACCTCAGCGTGCTGCTGGGGCTGTCGGTGTTCGGGTTGCACAGGCTCTACCTGGTATCGCTGTATCTACGCACTCGGCGCTCCGCACCGAGCGAGCCGCCTCCACCAGAGAGCTGGCCGATGGTCACCGTACAGCTTCCGGTGTTTAACGAAATGCATGTTGTCGAACGACTTATCGATGCGGTAGCTAGCCTCGAATACCCGTCCGACAAGCTCGAGATCCAGGTGCTTGACGATTCGACCGATGCGACGTCGGACCGCATACGGCAGCGGGTCGCCTCGTTGCGATGCTCGGGGCTGGACATTAAGCACCTCCGTCGCTCGGACAGGAGCGGATTCAAGGCCGGGGCGTTGGAGGCTGGCATGCGCCGCGCGCGCGGCGAGCTACTCTGTATCTTCGATGCCGACTTTGTGCCCACGCCTGAGTTTCTGCGTCGCACCGTACCTCATTTCATCGACCCGACCATCGGTATGGTGCAGGTTCGCTGGGGCCACCTGAATCGCGAGCACTCGCCGTTGACTAGGATTCAGGCGATGTTCCTCGATGCGCACTTCGCTATTGAGCACGCTGCTCGGAGTCGCGCCGGCAGGTTCTTCAATTTCAACGGCACGGCCGGCGTGTGGCGGCGAACGGCGATCGAGGCCGTTGGCGGGTGGGAGCACGACACGCTTACCGAGGATCTCGATCTCTCGTATCGGGCGCAGTTGGCGGGCTGGCGATTCGTCTATTTGAATGAGTTGAGAGCTCCGGCGGAGCTCCCGGTCTCGATCGGAGCCTTCAAGAGCCAGCAACGGCGATGGACGAAGGGTGCGGTGCAAACCGCTCGCAAGCTGCTGCCGGCCCTCTGGGCGTCCCCGCAGCCCTGGACTACCAAGGTGGAGGCGAGCTTTCACCTGGCCGGCAACCTGGCCTACGTGCTGATGGTGGCCCTATCCTTGCTGGTGTTTCCGACCATGCTCGTGCGCGCACCGAATGGTGCTTCAGAGCTGCTGCTTCTGGAGTTGCCGATCTTGCTCTTCGGCACCGGATCCGTGGCGGTGTTCTTCGTCGTGGCACAACAGCAGATCGGTCGGTCAGTCGGTGCCGCGGTACTTCAGCTGCCAGCGCTGATGGCGCTCGGTATCGGGCTCGCCCTCAACAATACCGTGGCGGTTGCGGCCGGCCTGCGGCGCGCCCCTGGCGAGTTCGTCCGTACTCCAAAGCTAGCGACAACCACACCCGGACAGTCAGCG
>DASCOT010000230.1:0-7487 GCA_036012155.1 Acidobacteriota bacterium | reverse complement strand
GGCCGTTGCTCGCGGCTCACGAGCGCGTCAACGGCATTCGACGCATGAGGGACTGTCAGCGCTTCCGGATCAGAACCGTCAGCCCCATGTCGCCGATCCACCACCCATTAGCGCCACCCGCCGGTGTTACTTGAACCTGCAGGTCATAGTCGCCGGGCTTGAGCTCGACGGGTACGGTCATGCTAGCCATGACCCAGCTGTCGTTGATCCCGGCGAAGCCGTCTCCGGAGCAGAACGTGTCCTGATCCCCGGCGCTCTGGCCCAACGCGACGCCATTGGCGAGCAGCTCGATGCTGACCCATTGCTGCTCGGTACCATCGACGGCGCACTCGGCGCTGAAGGTGAAAATGACCGCCCCTTCCGACTTCAGTTCGAAGTGGAGGGTGTCACCAATGTCCTTGCCCTCGATGTCCTTACCCAGGTCCAGAACGCTCTGCTGCGTCCCCATCTGATTCCCCGAGTTGGTGGCACCGAAGATCCGTATCGCCCAGGCAGCCGACGCCAGCGTCATCACGAGAACCGCAGCCAGGGCAGGCGTCAGCAGTCTCTTCATCGGGGAATGCCTCTGACCGAGCAAGCGGCGATCATTGCTCGCATGTGCCCGGACGTTGGAGGCCCAGTACGCGCAGCTGCCCACAGGCCAGGAACGCGGCGTCGCTGTCGGCGTAGGCCTGGATCAGGCGTCGGAACGACTCGGCAGCAGCACGCTCACGACCCTCTTCCTTCAGGATAAGGCCGTCATTGAGCATCGCGTCCGGAACCAGCTCGCTGTCCGGATGGTCACGTACAACCGATTGGAACGCCGTGTGCGCCGCTGAGAGCTGACCGCGTTCACGCTCGCACATACCGATCCAGTATCGAGCGTTATCGGTGCGATCGGACGCCGCGTAACGGCGAACGTAGTCTTCAAAGCCTTGCACGCACAGCTCCCAATTCTCCCGCAGGTAATCATTGTAGGCGCTATTGTACAGAGTAGCAGCCGCGCTCTGCTGTGAGTCGGTCGGCTCCTCCGTGGTGGGCGGGCGGGCTCCGCGCGGTGGCGGCATTGCCGTGCCCGTGGGTGACGTTGCAGAAGCCACTCCGCCGCCAGCCGCCATCTGCTCGGTGAGGCGAGCGATCCGCGCATCCATTTCCGACATGTCGGCTTCGAGTGCGGTGACCTCACGCTCCATCGAGCGTAGGTCCTCGCCGCGGTCGGCGGATTGCGTTCGCAACGGCTGCAGAGAGTTGTCGAGCTCCTGCCGCACCTGCACCAATCGGGCGATGATGTTCTGTTGCGCTGTTTGAAGGTCGGCGACCTGGGCTTCGATCGCAGCTTGGCGCGACTCGATGCTCACCAGGCGCTGCTCGCCGGACGTACAGGCGGAAGCAACGGCGACGAGGGTAGCCGAGCAGACCAACAACCGCAGTCTCTTGATCATCACCTCGTCAACCCTTGCGTCAGGCCCTGGAACAGAAACGGCGGGCGGGGCTCGTCGCACCCGCCCGCCGTCGCTGAGCCAAGCTAGTCGTTCGTCTGGCCCGCCGAAGTCGCTACGAATTCACCGCGGCGGTTCTGCGACCAATTCTGCTCACCCTCGCCCATGACGGCGGGGCGCTCCTCGCCGTATGAAACGATCTCGACTCGATTGGCACCGATACCGAGCGAGACGAGGTAATCGCGTGTCGCCGAAGCACGGCGGTCACCGAGTGCGAGGTTGTACTCGCGGGTACCGCGCTCGTCGCAATGCCCTTCGATCAGGATGGCGACGTCGCCGTGGTCCCGTAGCCAATCGGCGTTAGCCTGCAGCGTGGACCGCTGGTCGCTGCGGATCTCCGCCTTGTCGTAGTCGAAATAGATAGGCCTGAGCAACCGGCGTCGGTTGATCTCTTCGGCCGAGAGGAACGTCTGCTCGGGAGCGTCGGACTCCTCCCAATCACCGGTTTGGGCAGGCTCTGCGGGTCTTGCCGGCGCTGCTGGGGCAGGGGCCTCTGGCGTCGGCTCGGGCATTGGCGCGGGCGGGGCGTCTTTGCTGCATGCAGGCAGTGCAACGACCACGGCCGCGAGCGCGATCAAGACGAGTCGCTTCGCGGGGCTGGGCATCGTGGTTTCCTCCATGGGATGGTCGCGTTTCATTGTGGTCGGACCATTAGGGGCGGGGTCCCCAAGTCGGGGTTAGATTGTTACCAGCGTTCGTCAGCATACGCTGCCGCGAACCGTCAAAGCCCATGGCCCAGATCTGCGTACTGGAGCCTTGAGCCCACTCGAAGGTCAGCTGCCGCCCATCGGGCGACCAGGCCGGTGCCTCCTTGCGGCCGCGACCGCGTGTTAGCTGATGGACACGATCGGTCGTGAGATCGTACACGAAAATATCGAAATTGTTACCACCAGTCGAGGCGGTGAAGGCGATAAGTTCTCCGCGCACCGGTTGCCAGGCCGGATCATCCTTCTGGCCACCGGGGGCCGAAAGCCGACGAGTATTGAGTCCGGTGGCGTCCATCACGTAGAGCTGCTGGCTTCCGCTGCGGTCGGAAACGAAGACCAATTGGCGTCCATTCGGTGACCATGCGGGGGAAACGTCGCTTGCTGGGTTGCGCGTTATCTGCTGCATGCCGGTGCCGTCGGGCTTGATCACGTGAATCTCGGAGTTGTCCTCGCAGCTGGAGGAGAAAGCGATCAAGGTGCCGTCGGGGGAGAATGCCGGGCCGTTGTTCGTCCCTCGACAGGTGACGAGCGGCCGAGGCTGACCGCCCGTGTTGAGGATGATGTGGACCTCGGCATTCGGAAAGCGGTCGCGCATCACATAGGTCTGAAAGGCGATGCGGTCCGATTGTGGCGAGAAAGACGGCGAAAGCGAGATCGAAGAGTTGTAGGTGATGCGCCGTTGGCGCTCGCCGTCGTAGTCCATCAGATAGATCTCTTTCTGCGGGGTTCCCACCGGTGCTTCTCGATCGCCGACGAACGCGATGTACGAGTTCGCCACCCCGGGCACGCCCGTGTAGTTGAGGGTGGTCTCGTCGTTGAACGTGTGCGCGATGCGCCGTACTCGATAGGCGGCGTCGGGAGCGGAGAGTCCCTCGGTAGACTGCGAGTAGCGCTTGCCGCTGATCTGCCGTCCGGTCTCGACATCGAAGAGCCGAAAATCCGCCACCACCAGCGCTCCTTGCACGCCCACGGATCCCTGGATCAGTCCGCGGGCGCCGGTGTTCTTCCAGGCTTGCCAGGGGACCGGTTCGTTGGGGGCGACGTTGGGATAGACACGAGAGTTCACGAGGTCGAACACCATGGAGTTTTGCAGGTCGTTCAACAAGACGGCGTGGATGCGCTGAGCGTGCTCGGCAGCGCCGCTCGCGGCGAGCAACGCAGGCAGGGCGATCTTGATTGCCGGTGCGCCGCGTTGCCGGATCTCGAGTTGTACGTCCTGGTCTTGCGCCGAGGATGAACCGACGGCGACCAAGGACACGATGAGCGTCCAGGCTGAGGTCCTACTCCGTAACGAAAGCAAGCCCAACTCCGAGTGATTGCCCGTCGTACTCGCGGGGCAGAGGGGGAAATGGAGCAGCCGCTGCGATGGCTCGCATGGCTGCTCGATCGAAGGCTGTGTCGCCGGAGCCGCCGTCCACCCGTGGCTGGACGACCAGACTGCCGTTTCTCCCCAGTCTAAAGAACGCCTCGGCGCGGCGCTTCAGCCCGTAGGGCCCAGTCGGTGGTGGCGACCACTGGGCTGCGATCAGGTCGCGAATTCGGTAGAGGTAGTCGGCAAACGGGAACTCCTCGACCGTATAGCCGCCGTCGCCGCTCTGTGTAACGTCGATGCCGATGCGCTGGGCGCTCTGGTTCTGCGGCGCCGGGCGCCGTCCGGCGCGTTGCGGCTGTCGACGAGCCTCATCCTCGAGCCGCTTGCGCTCCTCCTCGGCGCGACGCTGTCGCTCGAGCTCGGCCTGACGCCGTCGCTCGGCCTCCTCGCGGCGAAGCTGCTCTTCGGCCTTCTGCTCACGCTGCAACTCGGCCAGACTGCGTGGCACGGGCTCGGGCTCGCTGACCACTGGCTGCACTGGCGCCGGTTCGGGCTCGGCCTCCTCCTGCGGCGCTTCAGCAGCTGCTGCCGGCTCGGGCGCCGCCGGGGGCAACCGTACGAGTCGTACTGGCGTGAAGCTCGGGTCATAGCGCGGCACCGGGATCAGCATCGGTCCGAATATCACGGCCAGAAAGAGCGTCAGATGTGCAGCAATCGAGCTGATGATCGCAGCACGAAAACGCTGCTCCATCACTTGCTCGGTCAACACGGCTTGCTGCTCGGCGTAGCTCATGCTGTCAGCTTAGCAAGCGGCCGGGGTTCGCCGCTCGGTATGCACCGCAACCGACTAGCGGCGCGGAATGGGCTCAGTGACCAGACCGATGTCCGCCCCCAGGCTCCAGAGAACCTCGATGACCGCGACCACGCGCCCGTACTCACCGGCGCGATCACCGTACAGCAGGACCGTACGTCCAGGCGTGACACGGGGCGACAGGCGTGCCTCCAACTCCTCGAGCGGCAAGGCATCGCCGTTCACAAGGATCTGGCCCTGATCGGTCACCGAGATGAAGATCTGCTCGTGCGGAAGGCTGTCCATGATCTGCGTCTGCGGCAGGCGGACCTCCGCTCCTTGGATCATCATCGGCGCGGTGATCATGAAGACGATCAAGAGCACCAGCGCGACGTCGACGAGCGGCGTGACGTTGATCTCCGAGAGGATGCGATCGTCTTCCTCGAACCACTGCTCTCTCATTTGCCGGATTCCGCCTGCCAGGACTTCTGCACCACGTTGAGAAACTCGAGGCCGAAGTCCTGCATATCGCCGCTGAGGTCGCGAACGCGCGACAGTAGGTGGTTGTAGGCGATGAGTGCAGGAATGGCAGCGGCGAGACCGGCAGCGGTAGTGATTAGCGCGGCGCTGATGCCGGGGGCGACGACCGCGAGATTGGCGTTGCCGAACCTCCCGATATTCTGGAACGCATTCATAATGCCCCAAACGGTACCGAACAGGCCGATGAACGGGGCCGCCGAACTGGTCGTGGCGAGGAACAACATGCCGCGCACCAGCCGCCGGCGTTGCTCGTGCGCGGCACGCACGAGCGAGCGCTCGAGGGCCTCCATGTTCATGCGCGAGCTTCCGGGTGAGCTTGGTTGACGCGGCTGCGCGGCGCCTTCGAGCTGCGATGAGATTTCGCCGTATCCGGCGTCAAACACGCCGGCAAGGGGGGTAGTGTCCATCTCCTTGGCGGCGGTGCGTACCTGCGAGAACTTCGAGCTGGCTCGAAAGACCTCGAGGAACTTGGCTGTCTGCTTCTCGGCCTTTCGGTACAACAGGATGCGGTCCACGATCACAGCCCACGAGAGAATCGAGAAAAACCCGAGTATTACCAGCACCGCGAGGGCGAACGGGCCTAGGCCACGAACGATCCCGAGAACGCCTTGGGACATGAAATCGGCCTGCAACACGAACAAAGGAATCCTCTCCGCGTTCCCAGCTCAGGTAAGATGACCGTGTGCCGAGCCCCCCAGCCGCACCGGACGACACCAAGCTACCACGATGGCCTGGGGGTGTCATCAATGCGCATCAGCCGCCAGGCTGCCCATCGAGCCGTGCCCCCGTCTTCCGGTATATTTGCCGCGGCCATCTCACCCCAGCAGGTTTGACCGATGCTCAGCTATTTGCGGATCCGAGACCTCGCGCTGATCGAGGATGTTGCCATCGAACCCCCGGCTGGGCTGGTGGCGTTCACAGGCGAGACGGGTGCCGGCAAGTCGATCATCCTGGGCGGACTTTCGTTGGCAGCTGGTGACCGGGCAACGCTCGATCAGGTGCGCGTCGGAGCGACCTCGGCCATTGTTGAAGCGGTCTTCGAGATCGTAGGCCGGCCTGATATCACCAAGCTTCTCGATTGCGAAGAGCTCGCGTCGGATTCCGGTGAGATCCTTGTTCGTCGCGTTCTCGGCAGCCGTTCGAGTCGCGCGTATCTCAATGATCGCCTCGTTACCGTAGGCCTCCTGCACGAGTTGGGGACTCGTCTTGTGGACATTGCCGGACAAAACGAGAACCAATCGCTACTGGCGTCGGCGACGCAGCTCGAGTTGCTCGATCGCTTTGGCGACCTCGTCGAGCAACGCGAGGCCGTGGCTAGCGCGTGGGACGAGGCGGTCGACCTACAGCAGCGACTGCAGGCGCTGGAGACGGATGATCGTGATCGCGCCCAGCGCGCCGACTACCTACGGTACCGAGTGCAGGAGATTCGCGCTGCCGATCTGGGCGTTGACGAGGAGGTGGGGCTGAGCGCCGAGCGTCAGCGTCTGAGGCATGCGGAGGATCTTTCAGCCGCCACCGCAGAAGCCCTAGATGTTCTCTATGAGCGCGAAGGGTCGGCCGCCGCGCTCATTCGGCACGCGCAGCTTGCCATCGAGCGCATCAGTCGACTCGATTCCAACGCGCCGGCGGGTGGAGACGGCCTCGCCGAGGCCGGCTACGTGATCGAGGAGGCAACTCGTTCGCTGCAGGCGTATCTCGATCTGGTGCAGGTGGACCCGGTGCGGCTCGACGCGGTGGAGGAGCGTCTGGCAATGGTCGACGGTCTGCGCCGCAAGTACGGTGACCGAATCGAGGACATCCTGGGTGTGGCCGAGGAGGCTGAGCGTGAGCTTGCTTCACTCGAGAATCGGGATCAGGAGATCGCCGAGCTGGCTAGCATGGTACGGCGTGCCGTGCGGGGCTTCGACCAGGCCGCCTCGAGCCTGAGCACGGTGCGAGCGGAGGCAGCGAATCGTCTATCGCTGCACATAACCACGGAGCTACAGGAGCTCGGCATGGAGGGAGCTGGTTTTCAGGTTCGCTTGAAGCCCGGTAGCGCTGACGCCTCGAGTGGCTTGCCGCCCGGGGCCAGCCGTCGCGGCTACGAGACGGCCGAGTTTCGCCTGGCGGCCAACCCTGGAGATACGGCGCGCGAGCTGGGACGAGTGGCTTCCGGCGGAGAGCTCTCGCGCGTGATGCTCGCTCTCAAGCTCACCGAGACCCGCCAAGCGCCGGCCCAAACGCTGGTCTTCGACGAGATCGACGCCGGGGTAGGAGGGGGTCGGGTTGCCGACCGCCTGGCAGCCAGATTGGCCCAGCTCGCAACCAAGCACCAGGTATTGGTAGTCACACACTTACCACAGATCGCCGCCCGGGCGACGACCCACTACAGGGTTCGCAAGGTCGAGCACGACGGGCGCGTGCATGTGACGACGACTGCGCTCGACGTCGAGCAACGTGTCGACGAGCTGGCGCGCATGTTGGGCGGTGTTGGCGAATCTCGGGGGGTGCGGGAGCACGCCCGCAACTTGCTCGGAGAGCTCGCCTAGCGCTCACGCACTTCCCCACGAGTAGGCTTACCGTGTCCGCTTTGGAAACGGCAGCCGGAATGCTCCAGTCGAGGACGGGATGGAGAAACGAATCGGTGTGATCGGAGGCAGCGGCCTCTACGAGATGAAGGG
>DASCOT010000229.1:0-37676 GCA_036012155.1 Acidobacteriota bacterium | reverse complement strand
ATGCGCGATGGCGTCAGGCTATCGACCGATCTGTACTTCCCGGACGGTGCCGCTGGGGCATTGCCCACGATTCTCGTACACACGCCCTACAGCAAGGAGGTGCCGGCGCGGAATCGAGTCGATGTCGAAGCCTTCGTCGGCCAGGGCTACGTGGTCGCCATGCAGGACATCCGCGGTCGTTACCAGTCCGAGGGCCGCTACGTTCCGCGTCTCAGCGAGCGAAACGACGGCTACGACATGTTGGAGTGGCTGACGAGTCAGCCATGGTCCTCCGGCAAGGTCGGCACGTTCGGCTGCTCCTATCGCGGTGAGACCCAACTAACTCTGGCCGCGACCCAGCACCCGAGCCACACCGCGGCAATCCCGATGTCGTCTTCGGCCGGCTACTATCCGCCCGGCGATCCGTTCGGCGCCTACGACGGCGGCGCGCTGGAGCTCGCGCAGACGGCTGGCTGGTTCATGAGCAGCGGCTCGAACATGTTCTACGGCCCACCGTCCTGGGTCGATCGTGAGGAGTGGTTCGGGTCGGAACAGGCGGGGTTGTTTCGTACTGGGCCGGAGCGCGTGCAGCGAGACAACCTGACGCTGTTCTGGACGCTGCCGCTCGTTGATGTGGTTGCGAAATCTGGCGCTCCGGACAACGCCTACGTCGACTACGCGTCCAACTCACCCGCCGCGGACTACTTCCAAGAGATGGACTTCGTCCGCAGCAGCGATCGCTTCGACACGCCGGCGCTGTATATCGACAGCTGGTACGACTTCGGGCCGGCCGACACGCTGATGATGTTCAACCAGATGCGCGCCAACGCCGTCAGCGAACGGTCCCGTGACAACCAATTCGTCATCATCGCTCCGACCAGACACTGCAGCCACAGCGCCGCCACCGAGCGCACCATCGTCGGGGAGCGCGATCTTGGCGATGCAAGGAAGGGCTACGTCGATCTCTATCTCGACTGGTACGACTACTGGCTGAAAGGCGACGACAACGGCGTCGTCGGCATGCCGCGCGTGCAGTACTACCTCATGGGGATGAACGAGTGGCGCTCCGCCGACACCTGGCCGCCCGCCGGGACGTCGTTTGAGAAGCTCTACCTGCACAGCGGCGGCCGAGCGAACAGCAGGTTCGGCGACGGATCCTTGTCGACGAGTGAACCGGCTACCGAGCCGTCCGACCGCTTCGCCTATGATCCGGCAACACCGGTCATGTCACTGGGGGGTCAGGCGTGCTGCACGGGCATGCGAACGGGTCAGGGTGGCTACGACCAGTCCGTGAACGAGATGCGGAATGACGTTCTGGTCTACACGTCGGAAGCGCTGGCCGAAGGGATCGAGGTATCCGGGCCTCTGGAGGTCGTGTTGTACGTCAGCTCTTCGGCCAAGGACACCGATTTCACGGGCAAGCTCATCGATGTGTATCCCGACGGGAGGGCCTTCAACGTTCAGGAAGGTATCCTCCGCATGCGCTATCGAGAGGGGCTCGACACGGTCGCCTGGATGCAGGAGGGCGAGGTGTACGAAGCTCGGCTGGACCTACATGCGACGAGCAACTATTTCGGCCCTGGACACCGCGTCCGGCTGGAAGTGTCGAGCAGCAACTTCCCACGCTACGGCCGCAACTTGAACACCGGCGGCAACAACTACGACGAGAGCGAGGGGACAGTCGCCAACCAGATCGTCCATCACTCGACGGTGTACCCATCGCACCTGATCCTGCCGATCGTCGAGTAGTAGGGTTTCAGGCGGCCGTTCAACGGATCGATACGCGCCGTTCGCCGGAAGCGCCACGCTGCCGAGAGCGCCGCACCGTCCGAGCACGCCGCCCTCCAGGGTGAGCATGCGTGCGACCCGCCCGCGTCCGGCGCCCAGCGCCATGCGTACGACAACTCTCGCTGTCAAGCGCTGACGCGCGTCAACAGGACCAAGACAGTAATCTCCTCCCGGACGCTCCCATCGAGTCGGCTCCAACCGTTGGATCTCGTGCCTACGGGCGATAGGCTTGCGTGGGCTGATCCACACCGCTGGGTAGCAAGATGCAACTCGGTTCTCGACTGGGCCACTACGAGATCCTCGACCGCCTCGGCGCGGGCGGGATGGGCGAAGTCTACCGAGCTCGCGACACGAGTCTGGATCGTGATGTTGCGATCAAGGTGCTGCCGGATGACCTCGCCGGCGACTCTGCGCGGCTGGCGCGCTTCGAGCGCGAAGCCAAGCTACTGGCGTCGCTCAACCACCCCAACGTCGCCACGATCTTCGGCTTCGAGGAGTCCGATGGGGTGCGTTTCATCGCCATGGAGCTGGTCGAAGGTCAGAGCCTCGCCGAGCACATTGCTACCTCCGGCCCCATCGAGACCGAGGAGGCGCTGCGCATTGCTCGCCGCATCGCGATGGCGCTCGAAGCTGCCCACGAGGCCGGGGTTGTCCATCGCGACTTGAAGCCGGCGAACGTCCAGGTCGCTCCTGATGGCACCGTCAAGGTGCTCGACTTCGGCATTGCCAAGGCCCATGAGCCGGCGGAGCCCTCCGATCTGAGTGATTCGCCCACCGCGATGATGCCCACGGAGGCCGGCGTGATCATGGGCACGGCTCCGTACATGAGCCCGGAACAAGCGCGCGGCAGGCCACTCGACAAGCGCACCGACATATGGGCCTTCGGTTGCGTGCTCTACGAGAGGTTGACGGGGAGCCGTGCCTTCGACGGCGAATCGGTGGTCGACACGCTGAGTGCGGTGCTGGAGCGTGAACCGGACTGGTCCAGCCTGCCTGCCACTACGCCGGCGGAGCTCCGTCGACTCCTGGAGGGATGTCTTCAAGAGGACGCCGATCTCCGCCTCCACGACATCCAGGACGCCCGGATCGCGATCGATGGCTTCCTGGCCGGTTCAGGCCTCGGGCCGGAGCCGACGCGCCCGATGCGCAGGTGGCCCGTCGCGGCAGCCGCCGTTCTGCTGATCGTTGCTGCTGGCGTTTGGCTGCTCCGTGCATCCCGTGCGCGTCAGGTTCGCGAGGAAGTACTACCGGAGATCGCACGCCTCGTGGACAGCGGAATGAACTTCGCAGCCCTCCAGATGGCGCGGGAGGCAGGCGCGCTCTATCCCGATGCCCAAGAGGTCGTCGAGCTCCAGGAAACGGTGACGGCAGTTCCTGTGACCACGAGCCCTGAGGGCGCCAGCATCTATGTCAAGGACTATCAGGGCGACGAGACCGATTGGGCTCTCGTCGGCCAGTCGCCGATCGAGGCGCTGCCGGTGATCGGCGGCGGGTTCCTCAGTGTCCGCGCTGTGCTGGACGGCTATCCCGCGGTCGAGCGAATCATGCACGCTAACTTCGCGGGCGAGGCTTTGTTGCTTGATCGGGAGGCAACTGCGCCGGCCGGCATGGTGGGCGTCGATGGTGGAGCCTACTCCTTCGGCGGTCTGGCTCCTGTCGATGTGGCGGACTTCTGGCTCGATTGGTACGAGGTGACCAACGCCGCCTTCAAGGCGTTCGTCGATGCCGCCGGATACGAGACGCCAGACTACTGGAAGCATCCGATCGAGAGGGACGACACGGTCCTCTCCTGGGGAGAATCAAGAGCCGTGCTCGTGGACGCGACCGGGCGCCCCGGACCGTCGACCTGGGAGCTGGGCTCGTATCCCGACGGCGCGGCCGATGAGCCGGTGCGCGGCGTGAGCTGGTACGAGGCGGCGGCCTACGCCGAGTTCGTCGGCAAGAGTCTCCCCACCGTCTATCACTGGCGTCGCGGGGCGGAGGGAAGTATGGGTCCCTACTTTCCGATCCAGGTCTCCAGCAATTTCGGAGGCGAAGGACCGGCCCCGGTCGGAGCCCGTCGAGGCGTAAGTGTCTATGGTCACTCCGACATGGCCGGCAACGTCAAGGAGTGGTGCTGGAACGCCGCTGCCGACGGTAAGCGGTACATCCTCGGCGGAGCCTGGAACGAGGCGAGCTATCAGTTCAGCGACCCGGACGCCCAGGCGCCGCTCTCCCGCGCCGCCAACTACGGGCTGCGACTCGCCGAATACCCGTCACCGGTGGACGAAGCACTTGCGGGTCCCGTCGTCCGCCTGGCTCGTGACTACAGCCTGGAGGAGCCGGTCAACGACGAGGTCTTTCGTGCCTTCGAGAGCATGTATGCGTACGAAGATACCCCGCTGAATGCGGCGCTCGAGTCCGTAGATGAGACTTCCGCCCACTGGCGCAAAGAGAGGATCTCTTTCGACACCGCCTATCCTCGTGACCGCCTCATCGCACATGTGTACTTGCCGCTGAATGCGGAGCCCCCGTTCCAGACGGTCGTGTACTTCCCGGGGGGCAGCTCCATCGATGAAGGGGCTTCACCTGACCTCGGTTGGTCGAGGTTCGTCAGCTTCCTGGTCCGCAGCGGGCGGGCCGTCATGTTCCCGATGTACAGCGGGATGTACGAGCGCTGGGAACCTTCCACGGGGAGCGATCGTGCCTGGCGGGACATGGTGATCCGGTGGCGATTGGATCTCGGTCGCTCCATCGACTATCTGGAAACGCGGGAGGACATCGATGTCGAGCGCCTGGCGTTCTACGGGCTCAGCATGGGGGCGGCACACGGGCCAATCTTTACCGCCCTGGAACCACGCTTCAAGGCCAGCGTGATGCTTGCGGGCGGGTTCTACTTGGAGGAGGCAGGTCTGCCAGAGACGGAACCACTCAACTTCGCATCTCGGTCCACGATCCCGACCATCATGTTGAATGGCCGCCACGACTTCTACTTTCCGCTCGAAACCTCTCAGAGGCCGTTGTTCGAGCTTCTCGGGACGCCGCCTGAGCACAAGCGGCACGTTCTCTTCGACATGTCGCACATGCCGCCGCGAAACAGCACCGTCAAGGAGACTCTGAGCTGGCTCGACGAATACCTCGGACCGGTAGAATTCGCTCGTCCTCAGAGCCCTCCGTAGATTTCCACTGCGTCCCTGCGGCGAGCGACGGGCTCCGGTCGGGCGATGGCGTACTCCTCGCCGTTTGGGCTTCGTATGATCTCCTGCCCGCAGCCCGTTGCCGATCCGCTCTCCCGGACGGTACCCTCGCGGCATCATCCCGCAGACCTGGGAGGATTCAATGGGCCGCTCGGATTTGAACCGCCGTGAGCTCACGCGCCTTTTCGCTTTCGGTGGCTCGGCCGCCCTGCTTGGTCACCCGAGCGTCGAGGGCTTCCGCGCCGCGCCGCTCTCGGTTCGTCCCGGAGCAGTCGCCTGGGACGACGTTCGGTCGCAGTTCCTGATGCCCCCCGACGTGTCGGTCTTGAACGCGGCGAATCTCTGCCCGGCACCAGCCAGCGTGTTGAAAACGGTCGCCGAGCACACGGAACGGCTGGATCGCGAGCCGTTCCCGAGCTATCGGAGCGAGATCACCGGCGCCAAGGAGCGGACGCGCGAGCTGCTCGCCGAGTACCTACGCGTCACACCCGAAGAGATCCTCATCCCGAGAAACACGAGCGAGGCGAACAACTGGGTGTCGAATGGGCTCGACCTCGGTCCGGGCGACGAGATCCTGATCTTCTCGGAGAACCATCCCAGCAACAACCGGGCGTGGAAAGGCAAGGCCAAGCGATTCGGCTACACGGTGCGGGAGGTCGAGCCGGTCACGCCGCACCCGGGAATGGAGTACTACGTGGAGGCGTTCGAGCGCGCCATCACCCCGAACACGCGGGTGATGACCTTCATGCACCAGAGCAACACCGTAGGGGAGCTCTTTCCCGCCAAGGAGCTCTGCGCGATGGCGCACGACCGGGGGGTCATCTCGTTGATCGATGGCGCCCAATCGTTCGGCCTGCTCGACGTGGATCTGTCCGACCTCCAGCCGGATTTCTACTCGGGCAGCGCGCACAAATGGCCGTGCGGCCCCAAGGAGACGGGGGTGCTCTACGTGAACGCGCGGGTCCAGGATCGATTCTGGCCCTCGAGCTACAGCGCGCACCCCGGAGAGACGGGCATCTCGAGCACCCATGAAGGCATGGGACAGCGTGACACGCCGGCGTTGCACGCCTTCGGTACGCAGATCGAGTTCCTCCAGTCGATCGGTCAGCGCGAGATCGAGGCGCGCAGCCGACAGCTGACCACCTGGCTCATCGAGGGCCTCAACGCCATCGACGGCGTGCACATGTGGACTCCGGCCCAGCCGGAGCTGCGCGCGTCGGTGGTCCGATTCTGGCCCGGTGAGCTGGATCCTGGTCGGGTTCTCGAAGCGCTCGAGGAGGACGGCATTGTGGCCGCAGCCGGCAGCAATCCGCACCGTGGTGGCGTTCGCTTCTCCCCGCACTTCTACAACACGGAAGCCGACATCGAGCGCGCCATCGACGCGATCGGTCGTTACATGCGGCAGGGCTTGTAGCGCGCTGCACGATCCAGAGAAACTCACGCGCGCCTAAGCTTGCGCCTGCCGTCAGGGTCGCAGCGTGGTCGTCGTCGCCGGTGACCCACCCTCCGGGCTGGTTGAAGCCCTGGCCGCTGGGGGAACCGAGGCGCAACCCTCCGGGAACACCGCTGCTGTGCTTGACTCCAGAGGTTCGTGTCTTTAGACTAGTTTATATTACAAACTCATCTAATATTCAGACCAGTCTGTTACAAGGAGGGTGACGATATGCCAACGGAAATCAGTCTGAGAGAGATCGAGCAAAGTGCCTTCCGAGAAGTCCAGCAGGACGGCCTTCTGGAGATCCTGGTCAGCCTGATCCTCTTTCTCGCGTCGGGTAGCGTCATGGGTCAAGCCTGGTTGCTGATCGCCATCGGCGTGGTCGTAGTGTTCCAAGCGACCATTCTGGAAGGGCTGCGGCGACGGATCACCTACCCGAGAATAGGGTACGCGAAGCTGGCCGAGGATCCGCCAGGAGAGACGTTCAAGGGGATGTTCATCTTCGTGGCGGCGGCCATCGCCACAATTGCCGCGGGGCTCTTCCTATTCGGTGAGCTCTTCAACATAGAGCTCTGGATACGGTGGTTGCCAGCCTTCGCGGGCCTGATGATGGCCGGGGCATTCCTCTTCCTGCACCGAAAGTCGGGGAGATCACCCCACCTCTTGCTTGCGATTCTGGCGCCGGCCGGAGGGTTGGCCTTCTCCCTCCTGCGGATCGGATCTCGATACGAGAACGTCGGTTTGTTCTGCCTCTACCTGGGCGGGGTGCTATTGATCATGGGCCTGGCCCAGCTCACTTGGTTTCTCCTGACCCATCCGAGGGCGGAGCTCGAGGCAGACCATGCCGACTAGCCGCACCGACGGTGAGCATCCCCACTCCCTTGCCGACATCGATAGAGTCGTTCACGGGCCCGCGCGTCTCCTGATCCTGGCCCACCTTTCAGTCCTCGAGACCGCTGATTTCCTGTTTCTGATGAACCAGACGGGTCTATCGCGAGGGAACCTCTCCTCCCACATCGGCAAGCTCGAATCGGCGGGCTATGTGGAAGTCCAGAAGGAGTTCGTCGACAAGATCCCGCGGACGCTCCTCAGGCTCACTGAGAACGGGCGGGAGGCCATCCAGGCGTATCGTCGCAACATGATGCAGGTCCTTGAAGGACTGCCCGAGTGAGGATCTCCTGGCGGGAGCCCAGCTTACGGTGAGGTCTCGGCGCCGAAAACGCCGTCGAGCACCTGGCGTAGCACCGACAGTGCGTTCATCTCGCTGCCCTCGGCATCCTTGATGTAGCCGGCGTAGGCGGCCACGTAATCGTGCTCCGGGTTGATCAACAGGCCCTGGCCTCCCCAGCCACTCTTGTAGAAATCGTCGTTGTCGAACACCACGTCCCACTGGTAGACGTTGTGCCGCACACCCTCGGTGGCGCGGGGAGTACGGGAGTTCTCCAGCAGCTCGGGTCTCCCCCCGTGCAGTATCAGCTCGACGTAGCGATCGGAGACGATCTTGCGATCCGACACCACACGGTGGCTCGGTGTGAACAGCACGCCGAAGCGAGCCACGTCGCGCACATTCGCCATCAGCCCTCCGGCCACCAGGGGAATCCCGTTGCGGCCCGCGAAGATGGAGGCATCGGCCTCGGCGCCGATGTGCCTCCACACCTCGCGCGTCAGCGCATCCTGGAACGGCATGCCGGTGACCTTCTCGATCAACCAGCCGATCAGCACCGTGTTGGCGCTTGCGTAGTCGAACCCGGTTCCCTGCTCGGACCAGAAGCCGTAGTCGAAGTTGACGAGCATGTCGTAGGGGTTGTCTTCCGGGATGTCCACGGGAAGTCCGTTCCCCAGCGTCGCTTCCTGATGGTTCCAACACGATGCCGCGTCGGAGTAGGCGTCGGAGCAGTTGATGCCGGAGGCCATATCGAGCGCGTTGCGCACCGTGATGGGCGCCAGTTGGGTTCCGGCGAGCTCCGGAATGTACGCCTCCAGCGGCTGGCTGACGTCGACCTCGCCGCGATCCTCGAGGATCGCCAGCACGGTGGAGGTGAACACCTTGGTCACCGACCAGAAGATCGGTTTCTCGTAGGGCTGCATTTGCGGGTAGGCCTCGAACACGATGTCACCGCCATGCACGATCACCATGCCCATGGTGGTCGAGTGCTCGCTATCGAGAAAATCACGGTAGGCCAGGGTTCCATCCGGAGTCTCGACCGGGAACCGAGCGATCTCCTCCAGGGGACGCCGCGCAAGGGGCCTCACCGGACCGTCGCGGTACACGTTCACCGACGGTGCGATCTGATGGACGTTTCGGTGACTCCAGGCAAGCTGCTCACCGACCACATCCCACCAAGCCGACTCGGTGGGAATCGCGCGGTGCCTGCGGAGGGTCTCGTCTACCGTCGAGGTGGGCTCGAACTCGGGAGCCTCTGGCGGCGACGATAGCTCGGTCGAGTCATCCCTCGGCGCAGCGCAGGCGGCCAATACACCCACCAGCAGGATGGCGGTACCCGCTACTGTCCGGAAGCACGAGAACACCATGGTTTCCTCCAGGCCGGTGGTTTGCGAACGGCAGCTCGATGCTGACGAATCGCGCTGATTCTAACGGCAGTAGCCGCGACGTTCAGCGGCGTTCCAGAATCGCGGCATCGACCAATGTGGAGAACTCCTCGCGGAACCCGTTCCCACGCGCCGGTGAGACCTGGGCCATGATCACGATGATCATGTTCTGCCGCGGGTCGATGAAGAAGCGGGTGCCTGCGGAGCCGTCCCACCAGTACACATCCTGACCGATCGGAAAGCCGACCCGCGTGGGATCCATTGCGATGCAGAATCCCAGACCCTAGCCGTAGCCGTTGTCCCGACCGAACAGAGGAAGCAATTCGTCCGGGATCCGGTTGGCCGTCATCATGTCGACGGTCTCCGGACGAAGCACGCGCTGCCCGTCGAGCTCTCCGCGGTTGAGGAACATCTGGGATAGCCGCACGTAGTCAGGCACCGTTGACAGCAGGCCCACGCCTCCCTCGATCAAGGGCGGCCGTTCGGTGAACGGCACGTCTTCGATCGCGTGGGGCCGCAGCTCGCCGTCGGGTGACGGCCGGTACACCGTGGCCAGCCGCGCTGCCCGCGCCGCGCCGACCCAGAAGACGGTGTCCGTCATCCCGAGCGGTTGGAAGATTCGCTTCTCGAAGAACTCCTCGAGCGGCATCCCGGACACCACCTCGACGACCCGGCCCAAGATGGTCGTGGAGATCCCGTACCGAAACCGAGTGCCCGGATCCTCGAACAGCGGAACCCGCGCGGCGTTGTCGACCATCTCCTCGACGGAGATCGAGCGCAGTCGGACGCTCTCGGCTCGATAGATGTCCGAGCTTCGGCTGCCCAGACCGGACGTGTGCGTGTGGAGCTGCTCGATCGTGATATCCCCAGAGCGGGCGCGCGTCCGTTCCATGTCGGGCGCCGACGAATCGACGAAGACTGCCTGGTTGGCGAACTGCGGGAGATACTTCGAGATCGGATCATCGAGTGCCAGCCGGCCTTCCTCCCAGAGGATCATCGCGGCCAGGCTGGTGATCGACCGGGTCATCGAGTACTGGCGAAACAGCGTGTCCGGGGCCATCGGATCCTGCGTCACCACATCGCGATACCCGAGAGCTTCGGAGTAGACCAGCTTGCCGTCGCGAGCCACCGCCGCCACCACCCCGCCAATGTCGCCGGCGTCGATGTGTGCCTGGAGCGCGCTGGTGGCGCGTTGCAGGCCCGCGGTCGAAAGGCCCACGGATTCAGGCGTTGCCCTGGGGATCTCCTGGGCAAGCAGCGGGGCGGTTGCCGTCACCAAGACGATGCTGATCACGACTCGTAGGAACGTCATGGTTGCTCCTCCTGCGATCCGGAAAGCAGTCGATCCACCGCCTTTCTATCGCGGGCAGTCGGTCAGGTTCTCTCGGCCCAGGGGTACTGGAACTCCGGACGCAGCACGTCGTCAAGTAGCTCGTTCACGGCGCGGTTTGCCTGGTCGAATGCCGCCTGGGTCAGGCATATGGCGGCGGCGTCGGAGTTGGCGATCGTGATGCGGCCGAAACGCTGGCGGCCCCGCACGCATGGCACCTCGTCGTAGCCCCATTCGGGATCGTAGAGCTCGTTGGCGGCACCCGCGTAGCCGTGTGGCCAGCGGTTGACCATGATCGCCAGGATGTCGTCGGCGGCGTTGAAGCCGCCAGCCCCCAGCGCCCGGTTGAGCTGATCGCGGATGTTGCGCTCGTAGTCCTCGAACGAGGTCGCCAGGATGGTCTCGCGTCCGGCGCGGAACTGGTCGCGGGCGCTGAGGCCCGGCGCGATCGGATCGCGATTCATGCGCACCACGATCGGCTCGTCCGGTGACCTGGCAAAATCGTAGTCGCCAATTTGGGTCGTCCAGCTGAGGCTGAAGAACTGGTGGAAGCTACCCGGGCAGTGGGCGCCGTTGATACCGAGCTCGACGAACGCCCGCCAATTGCGGATGAGCACGTTGGTATAGACCCGGGCGGTGCGCACCGCCAGGTGGAGGGCGTCCTTCTGCTCCGGCGGCAGATCTCGCACGATGTGGGGAATGACTGCGTTGTAGCAGGCCAGCACGCAGGTGCTACCGCGCACCCGGTACGCCTTGCCACCGGTCACGTAGGTGACCGCTACCTCGCTTGCGGTGCGTCGCTCGCCCACGTGGCTGGCGTCGATCACCGTGCTGTTGAGCCTGATGCGGACATCGTCGTCGGGCCGGTCCAGCCGTTCGTAGCGCACCGGGGTGGTCACCGAGTCCTCCATCGTGCGGCCGGGCAGCGCCTCGGGGTTGAGCCATCGCACGATCAGGCGGGCGAGCCCGGCATTACCGTCGGGAAAGTGGATCCGGTTGAGCGGGTTGGGTGCGTCGCCGAGCCAGCTGCGCGGAGGGCGGTCCCCCAGCCCGAGGCCGCTGAACCCGGGGAGCGAGTTGTGGCGGAACGCCACATAGGCGCTGAGCGAATCGATGCCGGCGGCGCCATTCGGGCCCCCCAGCGTCTGCTTGAGGAAGTAGGGAACAACATCCGGCGTCACACCGACGACGTCGAGGATGTAGTCCTGATAGCTCATGCGGCGCAGCTTGGCGATCTTCTCCTCTCGACTGAGGCCTGGCAGATAGTCAGCCTTCTCGGTGTACAGGCGAACGATGTCACGCTTGGCCTGCGGCGAGAGCGGCGCGCCGGCGAGGAAACGCTCCCAGTCCTCCGCCTTAGCGTTGCGGCTCTGCGGCTCACCGACGGCAAGGTGGTCCGCCCCGAAGGTCTCGCGATCGAAGAGCACCCCGGCTTCGAGGCCCATCTCGCCGATCCCTCCATAGCCGTCTCCGTAGAGGTCGTAGCTGGTGGTGGTGGTGGCGTTGAAACGCTCCCAGTCGAGGCCGACGTCCTCGAGCATCGCCAGACCCTCGGGGGTAAAGGCACCGGTCATGTACACGGTGCCGCCGTAGGTCACCACGGTGTGGCCGTCGACCTCGAACTCGTTGCGCTTGGCGTGCCCGCCGAAGTCGTCGTGGTTGTCGAGAATCAGGATCTTCGAATCAGGAAGCGCCTTCTTGAAGTAGTAGGCGGCCGCCAGCCCGCTGAGCCCGCCGCCCGCGACGATCAGGTCGTAGGTTTCGTCGAGTTCGGTAACGTCGTCGTAGCGCTTGCCGTCACGCACTGCATGCGCCGCCTCGAACGAGCCCGGGTGGCTGCCGCGCATGCCCAGGAGCCTCGGTGGGTAGGTGTTGCCCACCTCCCAGGTCGGAGGGTAGGGCAGTGCCGCTTGCTTTGCCGAGACTCCGGGCGCGGCCGATGATGCGCCGGCGTTGCCGGCGGCGAGCAACGAACCGCCGATGGCAACGGGTGTGCCGCCGAGGAAATCGCGTCGCGTGATGTCGCGGTCCATTCCAAGTCGGCGGTCGGCCTTGTTCACGGTGTCCCCTGTGTGGTTCTCGTCCAGGATGTGCGGGCGTCGGTAGGCGGCTGCCGCGTGACGCCGGCGGCCTCGGCGTAGCCTACTGCCCGGGCTTCGGGAACAACACCGCGTCCGGCGGTTGCTCCGGGATCGGTTCTACATACCGATACTCGCCCTGGTGCACGCTGCGGTCGCCGTTCGGCGTCCAGCGGCCCCAGACCGCCTGCGCGATATCGTCTGTCAGGTTCACCATCCGGTGCAGCGTGTTCGGGGCGATGTAGATGAACTCGCCGGGGGCGGCGAGGAAGGTCTCATTGCCGAGGGTCCACTCGATCTGCCCTTCGAGGACGACGTAGAACTCCGGTACCGGGTGTACGTGGCCAGCGTAGATGGCCCGCGGCGCGAGCTCGAAAAGGCCCACGCGCACGTCGTCGTCGGGGATCAACTCACTGCCGATGATCCTGTTGGAGCGTCGCTCCCCAGTTCCCGAGACCGTCCAGTCAACCGTGGCAGCATTGACATGAGCTGGCTTCGCGGAAGCGTCCGACGTCGGGTCCGGGCGTTGCAGCGCAACGGGCTCATCGCCCTGGGATTCTCCACCGCTCGGAGCCGCCCACAGCAGGGCCGCCAGGGCAGTGACGGTCAGCATGACGGGAACGCGCATTATTCTCATTGTTTTCTCCTCGAGCCGCGTCTCGACATCGCGAGCCCAGAAAGGTCCGTGGCCCTGGGTGCCGGACGTTAGCGGACCTCCACATCCATGACCAGGGGGCGGATTCCGTGGACCCTCGTACGCTCCGAGGTTAGGCTTCACGCGCTCGCTATCCTTGTAGCAGCGCCATTGAAACTCGGCATCCGACCTGGCCTGATCTGGAGTTGCACCCATGGAGTCTCCGAAACGGAGTCGGCACCAGAAGACGACGTCCCGAGCTCGGATTCTGCGGATCAGCAGATCGCTGGCTGGCGTGCTGATACTCGCCATCGGGTGCAGCAATACCGCCGACACCGAGTCCGGACCGACCACTCTCCAGTACCAGCAGGTAGCCTCGGATCTCGACGAATCGTGGCACGAGGCATTCACGCTGCTGGACCGCTACGCTCGACAGCAGACCGATGAGGCTGCGTTGCCTGGCATGGCGCTGTCGCTGACCGACGCCGAGCGCCTGCTGGGGGTCTGGACCTACGGCTTTGCCAACCTCGATGCCCGCAGTCCCGTGCAGCCGGACACGTTGTTTCTGATGGGCTCAATCGGTAAGTCGTTCACCGCCATTGCCCTGCTACAGGAGCACGAGCGCGGAACGATCGATCTGCACGCCCCCGTGCACGACTACCTGCCCTGGTTCGAGGTCGAGTCCGCTCAGCAACCGATCACCGTGCACGATCTGCTCACGCATATCTCGGGGATCATCAGCGGCTCCGACCTCGCACCCCACGGATACTACGAGGCGTGGGCCCTGCGCGACTCGCGCCTCGCGACCGGGCCGGCCGCCGAGCGCTTCCACTACTCCAACGTCGGCTACAAGGCTCTCGGGGTGTTGCTCGAATCGGTGCGCGGTGAGCCACTGGGTGAGATTCTCGAGGCCGGCATCTTGGAACCGCTCGGCATGACCGCCTCGCACGGGTCGATCACCACCGAGACTCGGCTGCTCTCCGCCGTCGGCTACCGCCCCGCGTACGACGATCGTCCGACCCTGCCCGGAGGGCCTCTTGTCCCGGCAGGCTGGCACGAGTACGGAGCCGGCGACGGCAGCGTCACCTCGACGCCGGCCGACATGGCCGCCTACGTGCGCATGCTGCTCAACGGCGGCCAGGGGCCGGAGGGCCGGATCCTGACCGAGGATAGCTTTGGCCTGTTCGCCAGCCCCTGGGTCGAGTGGGGGGAGAACGCTCACTACGGCTACGGCATCAACGTTCTGAAGGCGAGCGGTCGTACGCGGCTGACGCACGGTGGCGGCCATCTCTCATTCGTATCGAGCATCATGGCGGACACCGATACGGGCGTGGGGACGGCGGTGATGACGAACGGCAGCGGCCCGGCCGGCGCCGTGGCCCGCTTCGCGCTCGATCTGGCCGTAGCAGTGCGTCGTGGCGAGGAGTTGCCGGCGCTGCCGCCCACACAGGATCGTCAGCGCATCGAGGACGCCCAGCAGTACGCCGGTTCCTACCGCTCCGACGCCAGGCATATGGCAGTCGTGGCGGATGGCGACCGGCTCTTCCTCGAGGTTGCCGCCGGTCGCGCGTCGGAGTCCGACATGGCGACCGAGCGGATTCCCCTGTTGCCCTTGAGGAACGACTCGTTCGTCGTCGACCACCCGGAGTTCGCGCGCTTCCCACTGGTCGTCGGGCGCCAGGACGGTGCCGTGGTGGAGGCGTTCCACGGTGCCGAGTGGTTCCGCCACGAGCGCTACAACGGGCCGGAGAGCTTCGAGATTCCGAAATCGTGGCGTGCCTACGAGGGTCACTACCGCTCGCACAACCCGTGGTGGAACAACTTCCGCGTTCTGGTTCGCAAGGGGAACCTGTATCTGGTCTATCCCGGCGGCGGGGCGACGCAACTCTTTCCCCTGCGCGAAAGTGTGTTCGCGGTCGGCCATGAAGACGCCGCCGAACAGATCGAGTTCGGCGCACTCGCAGCCGGCAAGGCACTATCGGCGCGATACAGCGGCGGCGACTACTATCGGGCCTTCAGCCCTTGAACGGATCGGTAAGATGACGACCGGAACGCTGCATGGCAGGAATGTCGTGATTACAGGTGGTGGCCGCGGCATTGGCGCAGCGATCGCCGTAACCCTGGCCGAATCTGGCGCTCAGGTGCTGGCTGCTGCGCGGTCGGCCGATCAGATCGAGGCCGTGGCGAGCTCGCTTCGAGACCGCGGACTCCAGGCCCTTGCGACAACTTGCGACGTTGCGGATCCAGAGAGCATCGAGTCGCTGGCACAAACCGCGGCGCAGGACCTCGGTGACGTCGACATCCTCGTAAACAACGCCGGCATTGCCACCTCGGCTCCGCTGCACCGGCTGACGCTGGAGGAATGGAACCGGATCCTTACCGTCAACGTCACCGGCACGTTCCTGTGTACCAAGGCTTTCGCCCCGGCGATGGCCGAGCGTGGTTGGGGGAGAGTGATCAACATCGGGTCGGTGCTGTCGAGGACCGGCGCCAAGTACGTCTCGGCCTACGCAGCCTCGAAGCACGCGATGTTGGGATTCACGCGCTGTATCGCCGCCGAGATGGGAGAGCGGGGTGTCACGGTGAACGCGATTTGCCCCGGATGGGTCGCTACCGAATTGGTCACCAAGGCGATCGAGAACATCATGAGCAAGACCGGAATGAGCCACGACGAGGCCGAGGCGACGATCCTGGCGGACACGCCGCAGCACCGCGCCCTGGACCCGGTCGAGGTCGCACAGATGGCGTTGCTGCTTTGTCAGGAGGGTGGTCGAGGGATCAACGGCCAGGCGATCGGCATGGACGGCGGATCGTTCCTGGGGTGACCTGACGAGCGAACAGTCGCGAGGCTAGCGGATCAGCTGCGGGCCAGCTCCCACCCGGTGTCGGCAGTCACGGTCACCAGGTCTCTCATCTGTAGCGCCCGTGACGAGGCCGCGTTTTCCTGCAGACCGCGCTTGTAAACTCCCTGCAGGATGCTCGCCATGCGGAAAGCCGAGAACGCCAGGCAGAAGTTCCAGTTGTCGACTTCGTCGCGCCCGGCAAGCGCGCAGTACCGCGCCACCATGTCGTTCTCCGTCGGGACGGTGTGGTTGCCTCGTACCGAGGCTCCCGGCCCGTCCCAGTGGTACTTCATGCAGTTGTAGGCGAGGTCGGCGAGGGGATTCCCGAGCGTCGAGATCTCCCAGTCGAGAACCGCCAGGGCGCGCGGCTCGGCCGGGTCGAAGACCATGTTGTACAGCTGGTAGTCGCCATGGACGATGGTCGTGGTGTCATCGTCGGGCGCGTTCGCCGGTAGCCACTCGATGAGTCGGTCCATCGAGGGGATGGTCTCGGTCCGTGAGGCCAAGTATTGTTTCGTCCAGCGCCCGGTCTGGCGCAGGAAGTAGTTGCCGGGCTTGCCGTAGTCTTGCAGGCCCCTGGTCTTGTAGTCGACGCCGTGGAGCGCCGCCAGCACCCGGATCATCTCCATGTAGATTGCCTCACGGTCGGCGGGCTCGACCTCGGGTAGGTTGGCGTCGGGGAAGATCCTTCCGCGAACGTGTTCCATGACGTAGAACGGTGTGCCGATGACCGAGTCATCCTCACAGAGCAGATGCACGCGCGGCACCGGCACTTCGGTTTCTGCGAGCGCTTCGTAGATCCGGTACTCGCGCTCGACGGCGTGGGCGCTCGGTAACAGCTTGCCCGGTGGCTTCTTGCGCAGCACCCAGGCCTCGGTTGCCTCGTTGTCCACCGCGACGTCGCCGGGCTCCTCAGCCGTCAGCAGGAAGGTCGGGTTGGACTGCCCGCCGGCGAACTGCTCGATGCGCGCCCTTCCCGGATAGCCGTCGAGGTTGTGGCGGAGGTAGCGGTGCAGCGCCGGCTCGTCGAACCGATGGTTGTCGCGAACTTCGATCAGGCCCTGAGGCCCGCTCATGCGTACATACCGGTGGGTCGTCGCATCGTCCGCTCATCATACCCGGCAAGGTTCACCGGGCATTCAGCGATCGATGACCACATCTGGGCCGGTGCCTCAGCGGATGAGCCTTATCCCCGGGTCCGGCGGATAGGGGAACTCGACACCGTCTGCGGTCACCACGGCGCCGTCATGGAAGGCGATGTAGATGTGCTTGCCCCTTCCCCACGCGGGCACCGGCATGTGGATCATGTACTCGAACGTGAAGGTGTGCAGCACCGGGATCGTCATCTCACGTTCCCAGTCGGAGCCGAGCGGAGAGATTCTGGGCGCAACCAGGCCGCTTCTCGACACGGCGTGCACATCGAGATGGACCTGTGTCTTGGACGGGTCGGCGGCCGGATCGTACTGGTCGACCGGGTTGTAGTGGTAGCCGGCCTCTTCGATCCTCTCGATCAGCAGATCGAGGGTCTCTCCTGCGGTACGTCCGGCAACGATGTTGTCGAGCAGGATCTGGCGAGTCTCGAGCGCAGCTTGCCAGACCTCGACGATCTCCGGCGGTGCCTTGCTCTCGCCCTCGCGCAATAGGTAGGCGTTGCCGCCGAGGTCCGACGAGAAAATGCGGTTGCCGGCGCCGTGAAGGATCGTGAAGACGTCGCCCGGCTGCAGGACATAGGGCTGCCGATCTTGAGCGTGGAACTCGACGCCGTCGGGATCGCGACGGAAGACGTTGCCTTCCAGATCGCTGAGCTTGGTGACTCCCGGTACCACCTTGCCGAACTCGCGGTCGAGGTTGGCTGCGGTGATCAATCCGAACTGGCGGTACAGCTCGATCTCCTCGGCAACGCGTCCCGCGAGGTAGTCGAGGGTCAGGTGCTCGGCGGAGACGACGCGATCGGCATAGGTGTCGCCGAGCGCTTCCATCAGCAGACCGTAGTCGGTATGGGAGAGCCCGTCGGTCAGCGGGGTACGCTCCGACGCGGCCGAAAGCCCCAGAGCTTCTGAATAGTTCACCGCGATGCGGCGTGGGTCGCGCTCGGCTACGAAGTTCCCCACGCCGTTGAAGCGAAACTCCAGATAATCAGTCTCGTCGCCGCCGGGCTGCTCGGTGATGATGCCGTCTACGAAGGTGGGCAGCTCGCCTCGCGGCCGCGCGATGATGTCATAGGCCTCTGCATCGTCGACCCCTCCCGCGAACACCGCTCGCTCGATCCGAGCGTTCCTGCGGTCAGTGAAGATGAAGATCCCCGCATCGCCGCCGAGCGCGAAGCTCAGTGGGTCGGGAGTCCACGGCCGCAGGACATGAATCCACATGTCGATCTCGTTGTCGCGCATGACGCGCGGCAAGACCTGATCGAACTTGCTGTGGCGGATCTGGTTCTCCAACGCCACCGAGTCATCGGGCAGCACGGTGCCGGGATTGACTGTCTCGGGGTTCTGCGCTGTCAACGGCAGCGCGAGAAGAACCGAACAGCCCGCCGTGAGCTTCGAAAGTCGAGTCATGGATACGGACCGTGCCACCGTAGATCAGCAGCCGTGCGGGGATTCGATCGACCGGCAACGGATCGGCGAAGCGTTGCGCTCAGAAGCTCCAGAACCGCGGGATGAAGATCACGGACATGATCCAGAACAAGATGCTGAGCGGCACTCCGGTACGCAGGAAGTCCGTGTACTTGTAGCCGCCAGGGTTGTAGATCATCGTGTTCGTTTGATACCCGACCGGCGTCGAGAAGCCGGTCGAGGCGGCGAAGGTGATCGCCATCAACAGCGGTCGCGGGTTGATGCCGGCCGCCTCGGCGGTGGAGATGGCGATCGGGGCGAGCAGCACCGCGGCGGCGTTGTTGCTCATGCAATCGGTCATCACCGAGGTCATGAGGTAGACGACGGCGAGCACCGCGACGGGGCCCATGTCGCCGACCAGGCCGACCGCATTCCCGGCGATGAAGCCCGCCGCGCCGCTCTTCTGCATGGCGATGCCGAGCGGCAGGATGCCGGCCAGCAGGAAGATGACCTGCCAGTTGATGGCACCGTAGGCCTCATCCAAGCGCAGACAGCGAGTCAGCACCATTGCCGCGCAACCGAGCAGTGCGCTGACCAGGATCGGCAGAACGTTGAAAGCCGCCAACCCGACGACGGCGGCGAGGATGCCCAGGACGATCGGGGCCTTGTGCTGCAACCCCGCTCCAGCCACCTCGTCGAGCACGATGAGGTCTTGGTTGTTCCGCAGCGCCTTGATCTGCGCCTCGGGGGCCTGGATCAGCAGCGCGTCGCCCAGGCCGAGATTCACCGAGTTGAGCTTGTCGCGGATGGTCTCTCCACGCCGCTGGATGGCCAACACCAGTGCCTTGTAGCGGTTGCGGAAGTCGAGGTCCTTGAGGGTGAGGCCGATGAGCTCCGATCCCGGCGCCACCAGCGCCTGGACGAGGCGCATCTCTTCAGTCTGAAGTGTCTCGTCGCGCAGCTTGAACTCCACGTTGAGCTCCAACCGCGCCGCCTCGCGTAGGTGCATGAGCTCGCGGAGCCTGCCGCGCACCAGCAGCACATCGCCGGTCTCGAGCGTTTGCCGCAAGGGTGCCCAGACCGCCTTGGCGACGTGCAGAAGACGCAGCACCGTGACGTCGTGTTCCTCTCCCAGTCGGCTGTCCTGAACGGTCTTGCCGACCAGCGGCGAGTTCTTGCCGACGCGCATCTCGGTGATGTACTCGCCCAGCTGGTAGGCGACGGCGAGCTCCTGAGCCTTGCGCTCAGGGAGTAGCCAGTTTCCGAAGATCAGGAAGAAGAGGACGCCAGTAGCGAAGAGGATCAGCCCCATCCGACTGAACTCGAACATGCTGAAGGCACCATAGCCGGCCTGATCGGAGATGGAGCTGACCAGCAAGTTGGTCGATGTGCCGATCAACGTGCACACGCCGCCGAATTGCGAGGCGTAGGACAGGGGAATCAGCAGCCGTGAAGCGGCGATCTTGCGTCGGTTTGCCACTACCATCACCAGCGGGATGAATACCGCGACGGCCGCCGTGTTGTTGATGAAGGCCGACATCACGCCGATCGTCCCCATGATCACGACCAGGGCGGTGAAGTAGCTCTGTCCGAACCGCACCATCAGGCGCCCGACCGCCGCCGTGGCTCCGGTCTTTTGCAGGCCTGCGCTGAGGATGAACATGGCGGCGACCGTCACCGTCGCCGGATTGCTGAAGCCGGAGATTCCCTCCTCCGGCGTCACCAGACCCAGAACGAGCAGCGTTGCCAGCACCAGCAGCGCCACGAAGTCGAGCGGGTATTTCTCGGAGACGAAGAGGGCGACCGCCCCCACCAGGATCGCCAGCACCAAGATCGCGTCGAATGGCATGCCGCAGTTTACACGCCGTCGCGCGGCACCTTGTCTTGCCAGCGCCGCGTTCGCACCACCTCGTCGTTGTCGAGCAGCGTGCACTCGACATCGAGGGTGAAGTCCTGAGCGTCGGTGGAGAGCGTCCCGACGTCGCGGGAGTCGACCCGCCGCCCGGTGTCTGTTTCCCCGCTGCTCATGCCTTCAAACCGCACCGAGGCGATCGCCGGGTTCTTTTCGTCGACCTTGCACCAGATGCGGTCCATCCCGCGCGTTGACTGCTCCCCTGGCTGTAGCACGTTGCCGAGTTCGAAGTAGGCGGTGTGCTCGCCCGAGGCCACATCGTGCGTGCGCTGGTAGGCGCGTACGTTGTCGTGCGTCGATCGCCGCGGATCGTCCGTGTCCATGAGTAGTAGCTCCGACTCTCCGTATCGGGTAGCGGCAAGCGTCGGTAGCTCGACGTACGACGGACGATCACCGCCTGTGTACAGCGTCGTCGTCATGTTCTCGGGGGAGGGCCAGATCACCGGGAAGTCGGCGTTGGTAACCACCAGCCGTACCCGATGGCCGGGTTCGAAGGTGTGGCCAACGCACCACATCGATACCTCGATCTCGTATACCTCGCCCGGCACGAGCGGCTCAGGGTCGCTATGCGAATCGCGGTGTGTGCCGTTCAGGTAGCCTCGCGACACCATGTAGGAGGTGCCGTCGGGGGCGACGTCGTTGAGTCGAACGATCCAGTTGGCGACCGGTGCGGTCGAGGCCACGAACAGCCGCGCGCGCGTGAAACCGAGAATCTCCAGTGGCTCACGCAGCGGCGCGGTGTCGAAGCTCAGCCCGTAGGCGTCGTCGGCGCGGTGATCGAGACCGTAGTAGCCCTCACTGGTGGTGGGGCCGAACGACTGGCCCCATCCGCCGGTCGCCGGATGGTACCGGAGTCGTAGCGCCGACTCATCGCCGGACAGCTCGTCGAGGCGCCCTCCGCGGCCCGCCGCCGGCTCTGCCACGCGCGCTGAGTCCGACGGCGCTTCCGGCTCCGGTCGTAGATAGAGCCGGTCCGAGGGCTCGAACGCCGAGTCGGGCCAATCGTCGAGATGACGCCACTCACCCGGTACGTCGTCGGTATAGCGGAACGTTTGTGGCTGCCAGCGGGGCATGAAGAACGATGCGCGCGGCTCACGATCCACGCCGTTGTCGATGCCTTTGAGCCAGCGGTCGAACCATCGCACCTGCATGGCGGCCCAGTCCATCTGCGGACCCGGGACCAGCCCGTGATGCCACGGGCCCAGCACGCCGCGGCTGATCGCCGGCGAGTGGCGCATGATACGCATGACGAAGTTCTGGTAGATGTCGAGATAGCCGCCGGCCACGAAAGTGGGTGTCTGCAGCCGCTCATAACGTGGCGCCAGCGAGGCCCGCTCCCAGTACGGTCCGTATCGCTGATGCCGCAGGAACCCCATGAGCCAGGGCGGCGTGTCCCAGCGATCCATCGAGGTCTCGCTGTACAGAGGAAAGTCGGGGGCGCCGGGCATGGCGTTGCTGCCGACCATGCCGATGGCCCAGGAGTTGTCGACCATCAGCATCGCACCACCGGGGAAGTGGATGTCGTCGGTGTAGCGGGCGTCGTGACCGGCGCGCACGAAGATCGCCTTGAGTGCCGGTGGCTGGACGGCTGCCGCCACCCACACCGAGTTGATCGCCGAATACGACACGCCATGCATGCCGACGTTGCCGTTGCACCATGCCTGTTTCGACAGCCAGTCGATCACGGCAGCGGTGTCGAGGTGCTCCTGCTCCGAGTACTCGTCCTCTGGAACGCCCTCCGATGCTCCGCTGCCGCGTACGTCAACGTAGATCGAGGCGTAACCGTGCCGTGCGTGGTAGTTGTCGGGCCGCGGCATGTTGCGATAGGGCGTGGTGTTGAGCAGCGCCGGAATCCGCTCCGTTCCCGAGAGTGTCTCGGGAAGGTACAGCAAGGCGTGCAAGTGCACCCCGTCCGCCATGCGCAGCCGCAAGCTCTCCAGGTGGACGCCCGGAACCATCTCCGGTAGCGACGTCCAGGGGCCGCGTGTCACCTGCACCTGTCCCGCATCGGCTGACCACAGCGACTGCGTGCCGACGGCGCGCCAGTTCATTGCCGCGCGGGCCGGCCAGCTCGTTAGCCCGTCGGCGAGCAGACCGCCGCCGGCGAGCGCGCCGAGATGGCCTACGAACGTTCGTCTGGATCCAGGTGACATAGCGGAATGTCTTTTACACGATCCGCGCAGCTGATACCAGAGGCCGTTCCGGGTCGGCGTGCTCGCGGGGCGCCCAGCTGGTCCGGATGCGCCAGCTAGTGGATGAGCAGGAGCTCCCGCTGCGGCGGTGACAGATACTCCACTCCAGTTGCTGTCGCAACTGCCTGCTCATGATCCCAAAACAGCAGGTACTGATCCTCGCCGTCGGCAGCAGGCGACGGCATATAGAAGAAGTACTCCAGAACGAAGTGATGATTGGGTGGGAGCGGCACGTCGAATGTCCAATCCGGGCCATACGAACCCATCCTGGGACCCATATAGATGTCGAACTTCCGGTCACGTGATCCCTTTCCCTTTCCGTGAAGGTCGAGAGTGAGATGGGTCTTGTCGGGGTCGAAGCCTGCCGAGTAGGCGGGAAAATCGTTCTTCGGCTGCACCATATGCAGTTGAGGATCTCTGACGACGATTCCCGCAGCTTCGAACTTCTGCTTGTAGCTATTCATGATCTCGCGGGGAGTGAGTCCCGCCCGGATGGTCTCCGTCAGGATCTTGTCGATCGTCAGGTACTGCGCCCAGAGATTCTTGATGTCCGCGGGCGGCTCGGTCTCCCCTTCACGGAGCACGTAGGCGTAGACCCCCTGGCTCGGTGCCCCCAGGATGTCGCCCCCTCGGACCACGCTGTTTTCCCACCCGGCACTCCGTCCACGTTGCGATAGCCCGGTGCGCATTCGGCGTAGGGTGGTCAGGCCGGCCTCGCGGCTCTTGGTTACGCCCGGCACGATGTCGGCAAGGGCGCTGTGCACGCGCTCGAGCTCGTCGGCGCGCATCTTCCTCAGTAGCTCAACCTCGCTCGGCACCGGACTGATGTTGTAGTCCATGATCAGGTACTCGGACGACGCCAGCCGGCCGGCATACTCTTCACCGAGCTCTGCGGCCAGCAGGCGGTAGTCGACGTGCGAAATGCCGTCATCGGTGCGGCTGGAGGTCGGCCACGTACCCAGATGTTCGCGATAGTTCACCGCGATGCGCTCGGGGTCGCGGGCTTCGACGAAGTCTCTGAGACCTTCGAACCGGTGGTCGTACTCGGTAAGCGGGCCCGATATGGGCTCGCCCACGAAGACCGGGTCGCCGATGATGTCGTAGGCGCCGAGCGCTCGAATCGGATCGACATCGTCGGAAGCGATCCGCTCGCGCTGTGATGCTCCCCAGCGGCGCCCGATAATCGCCCGCTCGATTCGATCGCCACCGCGGTCGGTGAACACGACGACGCCGGAGGTGCTGCCCAGGTCTTCCGCACCGAAGGAATCGGGAATCGCCTCCCTCATCACATGGATCCACATGTCAATGCCACGTCCCCGCATGACCTGCGGCAGAATGAGGTCGAACTTGTCGCGTCGGATCTGATTGTTCTCCTCGACGTATCGTGACGATCTGGCGCGTTCCTCTTGGGCCTCCGCCGTGATGGGAAGCTGGGCAGCAAGGCCGACCAACAGGAGTAGGCACCAGGGAACCGGGCACATCGCCCGGAAAGCCGCCGCGACGCTCGATGGGTGGGTCATTGCTGCCTCCATTGCGGTAGGCGCGCTCGATTCATACTGACCAAGCTGCCCAGAAATCTATCGTAAGGAGAAGCGAGCATGAACAAGCTACTGGTCGTAGCGATGTCGGGGATCGCCCTGACGACGCTGGCCCTTGCACCCCAGACGTCCGCCCCTCCCGGCATGGTCCTGATTCCTGGGGGATCGTTCATGATGGGCAACGCCGACGGCCAGGACATGGAGCGACCGGTTCACCAGGTGCGAGTCGATGCCTTCTACATGGACACCCACGAGGTCACGCTAGAAGAGTTCGGGCGATTCGTGGACGCGACGAACTATGTCACTGATGCCGAGACCCACAGTGGTTCCATCATCTGGAACGGCGAAGACTTCGAGAAGACCGAGGGCATCAACTGGCGGTTCGACGCGGCCGGCAATGTGCACGGGCCAGAGGACAAGAATCAACCCGTGACGCACCTGAGCTGGAACGACGCCAACAGGTATGCGCAGTGGGTTGGAAAACGTCTACCCACGGAGGCCGAATGGGAATACGCGGCCCGCGGCGGAGAAAGGGGCGACACGTTTGCGTGGGGCAACCAGCCCCTGGGAACGGAGGTCGTCGCCAATGTCTCCGACGAAACCTACGTAAAGGTCGTAACGACTTGGCCCTATACCGAGGGATATGACGACGGATACACGTTCGCTGCACCGGTCGGGTCTTTCCCGTCTAACGCGTTCGGTCTCTACGACATGGCCGGCAACGCCTGGGAATGGTGTGCCGACTACTTCGACGCGGAGTTCTACAGCCGCAGCCCGGAGCAGAATCCCAGAAACGATGTGCCGAACGAACGAAGGGTGCTGCGCGGCAATTCCTGGGACGGAAGGCCGGGACTCATGCGCGCCTCACGACGCACCAGCGACCTTCAGTCGAACAGCTATGCGGACACCGGGTTTCGATGTGCGAAAGACATCGAGTAGCAACCAGCAACCTGGTTCAAGAAGATCGCAGGCTCCGAATCGACCACAGGTTGTGGTGTGTGCGGAGCAACAAGCGGTCGCCGACCATGGCCGGGGTGGACAGCGAGAAATCATCGAGCCGGTTGACGCCGAGTAGCTCGTACTCGTCGCCGGTGCCGATGACGTAGGTGTCGCCCTCCTCGCTCAGACAGAAGACCATTCCGTTGTACGCCCACGGCGACGCGGTGAAGTTTCGGGCCTCGGGTGCGATTCGCGAGCGATAGACGACCTCGCCCGTACCGGCATCGTATTTGACGATGATTCCATTGTGCTGCAACACGTACAGCTTGCCCTCGTACAACACCGGCGTGCTCAGGTACGTTCCACCCCGCCAGTCGTACCAGACGACGTCCGCGCTGCTCGTTGCGCCCTCCGGCATGGTGATGTCGCCACGGGCACCGGCCCGCACGGTGGCGATGGGGCGAGACTCGCTGCTCGGTGGGCCGGAAACTAGGTAGAGGTGGTCGTCGGAGGCGAAGGGCGTAGGGATCGGCATGGTCGCCATCCCGCCCATCCGCCAGAGCTCGCTGCCCGCCATGTCGTAGCTGATCGCCGTCGTTGGGCCGATCGTGACCAGCTCGTAGCGCAAGTCGTTTTCCCAAACGAACGGTGACGACCAGCCGGAGTGGTGGTTGTCACCCAGCCCGACGCGCGGTGTGCGCCAGAGCTCGTGGCCGTCGTGCTTGTCGAAGGCGGCGATGAAGCTTGCCTCGTTGTTGTCGTTGAGGATGTAGATACGGTCACCGTGAAGCGCTGGCGAGGCGCCGCCGCCCAACTCCAGATACACCGGGTACGCCTTCAGGGGCGTCGCCCACAGCTGATTGCCATCGAAGTCATACGCGTACAGCCCTTGATGGGCGAAGTACGCGTAGACGGCCTTGCCGTCGGTTACCGGGGTCTCGGAGGCGAAGCTGTTCTTGAGATGGCGGCCGACGGCCGGGTTGCCCTCGTAGAGGGTGCGCTCCCACAGGAGCTCGCCACTCTCGAGGTCAAGGCAATAGAGCATCAGCCGGATCGAGATCGCGTCGCGAAACTCGGTGTCGCGCGCGTCGGCGATCTGCTCGGCTTCCGCCAGCGTCAGGCCTTGGGCGCGTAGCTCGGAGATGTAGTTGTTGCCGAACTCCACGCCCAGCCGCGGTTGCTTCATCGGCTGCTCGCTGGTGGCCCCGGTGAGAAAGACGCGATTGCCCCAGACGATCGGCGAGGACCACCCGGTGCCCGGAATCTCGGTGCTCCATTCGACGTTCTCGGCCCTCGACCACGAGGTAGGTAGGCCGGAATTATCGGCGACAGGAGTGCCGGTCGGCCCCAGGAAGCCGGGCCAGTTGTCAGCCTCCGACTGGAGGCTCCCACCGCCGGCGGTCGCGATCTGCGAGAGACCTATCATCCCCAGCATCAGGATGGCGGGTCGTCGCAGACGCACAGCCTCGATCACGTCGATGCGACGGAAGCCGGCGGTGCACCTACTTGCGGTGGGCACGTGGCGAGCGCTCTCAATAGCCCGCCGCGATGCCATCCTTGCGCGATTCGGTCGCCCCGTAGAAGACACCGGTGGCGGGGTCGTGGCGGATGCCCTGATAGCCGCCGTAGCCACCGGCGCTCACGGCCACCGCATGCCCCATGGCCTCCAACTTGGCGATCGTCGCCTCCGAATAGCCGAACTCCAGGCTCACGGAACCGCCGTCCGTCATCGTCTCCCCGGTTGGCTGAGAGGAGCCCGAATGGCGCAATCGCGGCGCGTCTCCCGCCTCCTGCACGTTCATGCCGAAGTCGATCATGTTCACCAGGATCTGCACGTGTCCCTGTGGCTGCATGGCGCCCCCCATGACGCCGAAGCTGAAGTAAGGGTCGCCGTCCTTGGTCACCATGGCCGGAATGATGGTGTGGAAGGGGCGCTTGCCGGGCTCGTAGGTGTTGAAGTGACCTTCCTCCAAATTGAAGAGGGCACCACGGTTCTGTAGCTGAAAGCCGAGACCCAGCGGCGTCATTCCGGATCCGAGCCCGGAGTAGTTGCTCTGGATCAGCGACACCATGTTGCCATCGCCGTCGGCGACCGTCATGTAGATGGTGTCGCCGGCTTCGAGAATCGGGTCGCCGGCCTCGTACGAGGTGGCGGCGGCGCTCGAGTCGATGAGCCGGCGCCGCTGCGCCCCGTACTCCTTGGAGATCAGCCAGTCGACGGGGATGTCATTGAAGGCCGGATCAGCGTAGAACTTGGCGCGGTCTTCGTAAGCGAGCTTCTTGGCCTCGATCAACAGGTGCAGGTAGTCGGGGCTGCCGAATCCCATCGATGCGACGTCGTAACCCTCCATGATGTTGAGCATCTGCAACGCCGCGATGCCCTGGCCGTTGGGTGGCAGCTCCCACACCGTGTAGCCACGATAGGTGGTCGACATCGGCTCCACCCAGTTGCCCTCGTGGGCGGCCAGGTCTTCGTATGAGAGGAAGCCGCCGAGCTCTTCCATGTACTGGTCGATGCTGCGCGCGATGTCGCCCTTGTAGAAGGCGTCGCGCCCTTCGCGGCCGATCGTCTCGAGGGTGTTGCCGAGGGCGGCGTTCTTGAAGATCTCGCCGGCCGCCGGCGTCCTGCCGTTCGGCATGTAGATCTCCTTGAAGCCGGGATACTGCTGCCGCTGCCGAGCCCCGCCCCGCCAGCCGTTGGCGATGACCTCGGTAACGGCGAAGCCGTCGCGCGCATAGTCGACCGCCGGTTGCAGCAGGTCGCTCATCGCCAGCCGGCCGTAGCGCTCGTGGATCTGGAACCAGCCGTCGACGGCGCCCGGCACCGATACGGCCAGCGGCCCGAGATTCGGAATTCGTAAGAGTTGCTGGCGTCGGAACTCGTCGAGCGTCAGCGACTCGGGTGATCGGCCGCTGCCGTTGAACCCGGCGACGCGCTTGCTGTCGTTGTCCCAGATGATGACGAACAGATCGCCGCCGATGCCGTTGCCGGTAGGCTCCACCAGACCGAGCACGGCGTTCGCGGCAATCGCCGCGTCGACGGCGTGGCCGCCGCGCTTGAGGATGTCGAGCGCCGTCATGGTGGCGAGAGGTTGGCTGGTAGCCGCCATGCCGCGCGTTCCCATTGCCACCGAGCGCGTCGCGAAGCTCTTGCCGATGCCGCGGTTCTGCGCGTAGTTGTCGGGAGCTGAAAGGAGGCTTACGGCCAGTGCCGCGAAGAGCGCCGTGGTGATCGTGGACTTGCGAATCGGTCGGGTCATGCTGGCCTCATCAGCTGCGCGATGGATCGACGGACGACGGAACGGTACGGTATCGGCTCATCGGGAATCAAAGGTTCCTTCAGTCAACATTCTGCCGGCGCGGGACAGACCCCGCTACAGAGGGCCACTATTGATATGTGGTCGTCGGCAGAGTGTAGGATTCGCCATCGTGAGAACCGTATCCGGTCCCTTCGTCGCAGCTCTGGTGCTGGCCGTTGCCGCTTCGCTGTCGTGCAGCTCCGCCACCAAGGACTCAGGTCCGCCGATCGTGCAGCCTGGCGCGCCCGGCGCACCGAGCCGGGAGATCAGCTCCGCCGCTGCGGTCGACCTGTCGAGAGTCCAGCACACGGCGGCCGACGTTGCGTTCATGCAGGGAATGATTGGCCATCACGCCCAGGCGCTGGAGATGGCTGCGCTGGTGCCGGCGCGCAGCAACCGTGAGGAGATGCCGCTGCTGGCACTACGCATCGAGCTATCTCAGGAAGACGAGATCAAGATGATGGAGGGCTGGTTAGAGGATCGCGGCGAGGAGGTGCCGAGCGTGCACCAACACCACGAGCCCGGCGCCACGCTGATGCCCGGCATGCTCACCGCAGAGCAAATGAGCCGCCTCGAGGGAGCGACAGGGACGGCGTTCGATCGGTTCTTTCTCGAGTTCATGATCCAACATCACGAGGGTGCCCTGGTCATGGTCGATGAGCTTCTTTCAGCCGCCGGCGCCGGCCAGGAATCGATAATCGCCGCGTTCACTGCCGATGTGGTGGCTGACCAGCGTGCCGAAATGGATCGAATGGGCGCCATGCTCATCGCAATGTCCGAGGAGCAACAACGATGAAGATCATTCCGTCTACGGTTCTGTGTCTGTCTGTCGCAATGCCTCTCCTCGGGGCGCCGAGCTCGCCGCAGCGACCTTCCGCCGCGGCCCAGGACGATCCTCGCGTTGGCCTGGCGCCCGGCTTCCGCGATGCCGGGGTGGCGGCCCACAACATGGAGCTGGTCGGCAGCTTGCCGAAGCCGGAGGGCTTCTTCGATCCAGAAGCTCCGGCCGGTCGGCCGCGGCGACCGCGAGAGGCGCCGGCGCCACCGGCCGCCGAGGCTGGAGAGCAGGCGCCGACGACGCCCGCGGCGGATCAGCCCGCCGCCGCTGCGCCCCCGCGGCCGGGAAGCGGGTTGAGCTTTTCCAACACCGACCTCGCGTTCAGCGGCGAGCACCTGTTCATGGGCAACTACCATGGCTTCAACATCTACAGCATCGAGGACGCTGAGCGGGCCGAGCTCCTCGCTTCCGTCGTTTGTCCCGGCGGGCAGGGGGACCCGTCGGTCTACGGCAACCTCCTCTTCATGTCGGTGCAAGATACGCGGGCGCGACTGGACTGCGGCGTTCAGGGGGTCGAGGATCCGGTCAGCGCCGAGCGCTTCCGCGGCGTTCGGATCTTCGACATCAGTAATGTGAGGAGCCCGGTTCAGGTAGCCGCCGTACAGACCTGCCGCGGATCGCACACCCACACGCTGGTGGTGGATCCCGACGACGACGAGAACGTCTACGTGTACGGCTCGGGCACGAGCGCGGTGCGGCCAGGCGAAGAGCTGGCGGGCTGCTCCGGCCCTGATCCCGACGCGGATCCGGACGACCCGGAAAACGACCCGGCCAATGATCCCGACACCTCGCTCTTCAGCATCGATGTCATTCAGGTGCCGCTCGATGCGCCCGAGAACGCCCGCATCGTCAACCGGCCGCGCATCTTTGCCGATCCGGAGAGCGGCGCCATCTCGGGGCTTTGGCAGGGCGGTGACCACGGCGGCGGAACGCAGAGCTCGCACGAGACCCGGCAGTGCCATGACATCACCACCTACCCGGAGATTGGCCTGGCCGCGGGAGCCTGTTCGGGCAACGGCATCCTGCTCGACATCTCGGATCCGGTGCATCCGGTACGGCTCGACCAGGTCGTCGACCAGAGCTTCGCGTTCTGGCACTCGGCGACGTTCAGCAACGACGGCACCAAGATCATCTTCACCGACGAGTGGGGTGGTGGGGGCCGTCCACGTTGCCGGGCGATCGACCCGCCGACCTGGGGGGCGAACGCCATCTTCGACATCGTCGGCAACGAGATGCGGTTCCGGGGTTACTACAAGCTGCCGGCGCCGCAGACCGAGCAGGAGAACTGCGTCGCCCACAACGGCTCCCTCATTCCGGTACCGGGCCGCGACATCATGGTGCAGGGCTGGTACCAGGGGGGCCTTTCGGTGTTCGACTTTACCGACTCGGCCAACCCCGTCGAGATCGCCTTCTTCGATCGCGGGCCGGTCGACGCCGAGGATCTGATCTCCGGGGGCTACTGGTCGGCGTATTGGTACAACGGTCACATCTACGGTGCCGAGATCGCCCGGGGGCTCGACATCTTCCGGCTCGTGCCGAGCGAGTACCTGTCACAGAACGAGATCGACGCCGCCGCCCTCGCCTTGGCCGAGGAGACCAACGTGCAGCACCAGCAGCGGTACGGCTGGCCGCCCAGCTCGGTGCTGGCGCGTGCCTACCTCGACCAGCTCGACCGTACCCAGGGCATCGAGTCAGAGCGTGCCAGCGCCGTCAACGAGGCCCTCGGCCGCGCCGATCAGCTGGGCTCCGCCGGCGGCGATGCCGCGACGGTCGCCGCCGAGCTCGAAGCGCTGGCAACGGAGTTGGAAGCCGACGCCGAGGAGGCCGTGTACCACGACGGGCCGCGCCTGCAGTCACTGGCCGAGACGCTGACTGGCCTCGCCACGACTTTGCGTTGAGCTACGACCTGGGATAGGACGATGGGGCACGATACGCGGTCGGAGTCCCTCGGCTCGTGGAGCCTGCAGCAGATCTGACAACAGGGAAGACCATGAACCTCGACAACAAGACCGCCATCGTCACCGGCGCCGCGCGCGGCCTCGGAGCCGCCTGTGCGAAGGCGTTCGCCGAGCACGGCGCGGCTGTTGTGCTGGCCGACATAGCCGTGGAAGCGTGCCGCAAGACCGCCGACGAGATCGCCTCGACGACCGGTATGCCGACCCTGGCGGTTACGGCCGACATCAGCGACCCGGACCAGTGCCAACGCGTGTTCGACGCCTGCATCGACCGCTTTGGCCAGTGCGACATCCTGCTCAACAACGCCGGCATCCTCGCCGCCGGCTCGATCCTCGACGCCTCGATCGAGGACTTCGACCGCGTTCTGGCCGTCAACGTGCGCGGCGCCTTCCTGCTCGCCAGGCTGGTCGCTCGACACATGGTCGATCAGAGCATCGAGGGCGCCATCATCAACATGTCGTCGACCAGCGCGGTGATCACCATTCCCGACCAGCTGCCCTATGCCGTGTCGAAGGGCGGCGTCTCCCAGTTGACGCGCGTCATGTCCGTGGCGCTGGCGCCGCATGGCATCCGCGTCAACGCCATCGGTCCCGGCTCGATCGCCACCGACATGCTGAAAGAAGTGATGACCGACGCGGAGAGGCGCCGCTCGATCCTGTCGCGCACGCCGCTGGGCCGCGTCGGTGAGCCGGAGGAGGTCGCCAAGGTGGCAGTGTTCCTGGCCAGCGATTACGCCTCCTACGTCACCGGGCAGACCGTGTATCCCGACGGTGGTCGCCTGCCGCTCAACTACACGGTACCGGTCAACGAGGAGCCCTCCGCCCCGTGAAGAGCGGAACTCGGCTAGGTCACTACGAGATTGGCGAGCCGCTCGGTGCGGGCGGCATGGGTGAGGTGTATCGGGCTCGCGATACGAATCTGGATCGCGAGGTTGCCGTCAAGGTGCTCCCGGAGGACTTCGCCGCCGACCCGGAACGGCTGGCTCGGTTCGAGCGCGAGGCCAAGCTGCTCGGCTCACTCAATCATCCCAACATCGCCACCATCCACGGGTTCGAGGAGTCCGAAGGTGTGCGCTTCATCGCCATGGAGCTGGTCGAGGGCGACAGCCTCGCCGAGCGCATTGCCGCCACCGGCATCAAGGTCGATGAAGCGCTGGAGATCGCCCGGCGCATCGCCCTGGCGTTCGAGGCGGCGCATCAGGCCGGTGTCATCCATCGTGACCTCAAGCCGGCCAATGTGCAGGTCACTTCCGACGGCGCCGTCAAGGTGCTCGATTTCGGGCTCGCCAAGGCGTACGAGACCGATGGGTCAGGGTCCGGGGCGACGCAGCAGCTGAGTGAGTCGCCCACCATGATGGCCGCCACCGGAACCGGCGTGATCCTCGGTACCGCGCCCTACATGAGTCCGGAGCAGGTGCGCGGCAAGCCGCTCGACAAGCGCACCGACATCTGGGCCTTCGGGTGCGTGCTGTACGAGATGCTCACCGGCAACCGTGCCTTCGACGGTGAAACGGTCGGTGACACGATGGCGGCGATCCTCAAGGAGGAGCCGGACTGGGCCCTGCTTCCGGCAACCACCCCGCGAGCCGTGCGGCGTCTTCTTGGCCGGTGTCTCGCCAAGGAGCCCAAGGAGCGGCTTCACGACATTGCCGATGCTCGGATCAATATCGTCAACGCGATCGAGTCGCCCGACGACGATCTATCCCTCGGTCAGCTCGCCACGGCAGCGACCGCTTCGCACTGGCGCTTGACTGCGCCCATCGCGCTGGCAGCGCTGGTCGTGGGTGCGTTGGTCGGGCGCATGATTCTCCCGCAGTCCGCATCCGACGCCGAGTCCCCATCGGCTCACCTGCTCCTCGAGCTCGAGTCGGGACTCTATCTAGCCGGAGGCCATCCGCTCGAGGAGTCCGATTTCGGCGTGAAGCGCCCCACCCGGACAGCGCTGGCTGTCTCCCCGGATGGTCAACAGCTCGTCTACTCCGCTAGCGACGGGCAAGAGATCCGTCTGTACCAGCGGGCGCTGAATCGACCGCGGGCCACTCCGATCCTCGGGACGGAGACGGGCACCAGTCCCTTCTTCTCGCCCGATGGGGAGTGGGTGGGCTTCTTCGCTTTGTCTGACGGATCTGTCGACCTCAAGAAGGTACCGATCGCTGGAGGGGAGCCGCGCACGCTGTTGCCTGACGCCGGATTCCCCCGGGGGGCCAGCTGGGGCGCTGATGAGAACATCATCTTCTCTTCGACGTCCGACGGGGGGCGACTCAGTCTCTATCGCGTTCCGGCGTCCGGAGGCAGCAAGGAGCTGCTGGCCGATCCGGATGCCTTGGGGGAGCGAGGGTACGTGCAGCCGCACCTCTTGCCGGGTGCCGACACGCTTCTGTTCACGGTCCTCGGAGGTCGCATCGAAGACAACGAGATCGTCGCGCAGCGACTCGACAACGGCGAGCGCAAGACCCTGGTCACCGACGGCTTCGATGCCCGCTACGTGCCGACCGGCCACATCGTCTTTGCTCGGAGCGGAGCCTTGATGGCGGTCGCCTTCGATCCCGAGAGCCTGGATATCTCGGGTGACCCCGTAGTCGCCATCGAGGAGGTCAATCATGCGATCTATGCATGGAACGGCGGTCTGCGGACGGGTGCGGCCCAGGTGGCGATCTCGAACGCCGGAGCGCTGATCTATGCGACGGGCGGCGTGTACCCGGAGGATCTGATTACCGTCAATGTGGTGGATCAGCAGGGTACCGCGAGGGATCTCGGCATTGCGCCCACCGAGCTGATACAGCCCTTCTCTCGAGCCCCGCGCAGGAGATGTACTCGACGCTCTCCCCCGACGGGCGGTGGCTTGCCTATCAGTCTGACGAATCAGGCCAGCAGGAGATCTACGTCGTTCCGTTTCCAGGCGTCGACGGCGGCAAGCGAGAAGTTTCCGACGGCGGAGGCGTCGCCGCGGTGTGGAATCCCCGAGGAGGCGAGCTCTTCTATCGCTCTCCGGAAGGGGGTGTGATGGTTGTTCCGATGGTTGCCGCGGGGGCCTCGCTCACCGTTGGGAGTCCCGAGCTTCTGTGGGAGAAGCGCTACTACTTCGGCTCCGCCGGCCGGTCCTACGGCGTTGCTCGGGACGGCAGGCGTTTGCTGATGATCGAGGATGATCCATCCTCGGCGGCGCGGCGGGGCGCGGCCGACATCGTCATCGTCCGCAACTGGTTCGAGGAGCTGAAGGAGCGGGTGCCGACAACCCCATAGCCTCCTTCACGCTTGCTGCGGAGAACCACGAGGGTGGTGTTCATCAGGTCGAAGGGTATTCGACCAGCTCTACCTCGTAGCCATCCGGATCGGTGAAATAGGCGCGCCTCCCGGGCTCGTAGTCCGGCTCGAAGTGAATCGTGGCTCCGAGAGCATCGAGGCGTGACTTAGCCTCGTCCAAGTCGTCGACGACGAACCCCAGGTGGTTGAAGCCGACGGACTCGTAGTCCATGACGATCTTGGATCGGTCGCCTTCGAAAAGGGCGAGATAAGAGTCGTCGGTGCCGACGTGGGCAGCTGGCATACCGTCGGAGGTCTCGCCCTCCCAACGCACTCGCAAGTCGAGCAAGCGACGATAGAAATCGACCGAGCGTCCGAGGTCGGCGACGGTGAGATTGACATGTTCCAGGTGCATGGCCGTCTCCCTAGTTTAGAAACGATCTCGAAGTAGAGCGCGTCTCCCATCTGCTTGCGGGTGATGAGCGATGTGTCTATCGCATCCAACCCCGCGGCGACAACAGTACCTAACGGTCAGGCTCAGCCGGCTTCGGGTATGCTGCCTAGAGTGCGAGTGTCGGGCCGGAAGGCCCACGCCGTTGCTCGTCGTTGCCCGCCACGGCCCGTTAGGAGCCTCGCTCATGAGCACTGCCGCCGAGCGTATCGGACTCGACACGATGGCACTGCCTCGTTCGAACGCTGTTCCCTGGTTCCTGTGGGCCGTTGCGTTCGCGTCCACATCGGTGCTGGTCGGGGTGATCTGGGACATCTCCTGGCACTCGACGATCGGACGCGACACGTTCTGGACCCCCGCCCACATGGCGATCTACGTGGGCGGCGTGGTGGCCGGCCTCGCCTGTGGGGGCCACGTTCTTTGGTTGTCGTTCATCGCCCCGGCCGAGTGGAGAGTCTCCGCAGTCCGCTTCTGGCGCTGGTTCTATGGTCCTCTGGGTGCCTGGCTGTGCATCTGGGGGGCGCTGGCAATGATTACCTCGGCGCCGTTCGACGACTGGTGGCACAACGCCTACGGCCTCGACGTCGAGATTCTGAGCCCGCCGCACATCGTTCTGCTGTTCGGAATCATGGCGATCCAGGTGGGAGCGCTGGTCATGGCCCTGGCCCGTCAGAATCGGTTTCCCGACGATCGCGCGCTGCCGTGGATCTACGCCTATACCGCCGGGTTGCTGATCCTCGGGCTCGACACCGCGGCGTCCGAGTACCTGGCGCGGCCGAACCAATGGCACAGCCAGGAGTTCTTTACCGTTAGTGCGATGCTGTTCCCGTTTCTCCTGGTAAGCGCCGCCAAGGGCGGAGGCTTGCGCTGGCCGGCGACCGCGGCTGCGGGCATCTACATGGTGTTGAAGATCGGCATGATTCTGATCCTACCGCTGTTCCGCGCCACACCCATGCTGGCGCCGATCTACAACCCGGTGGATCGCATGGTCCCCCCGAGCTTTCCGCTCCTGCTGGTGGTGACGGCAATCGCCATCGACCTTATGTTGCGGCGTCTCGCCGGCCGGTGGCGATGGTTCCAAGCCCTGGTGATCGGCGTCGTCTTCCTGGGTATTCACTTTGTGGCCCAGTGGCTGATGGGCGATCTACTGCTGACACCGCTCGGACGCAACGCCTTCTTCGTCACCGACCGGTTCTCCTACCTGGCGCAGCCCGGCGATTGGTGGTTTTCCTTCTGGGGTCGGACCGCGCATGTCGGAGGGATGGCCATTGCTGCTGTCATCGCGATGTTCTCCGCGCGCCTGGGGCTGAGTTGGGGCGCCTGGATGGAGCGCGTGCAGCGGTGATCGCTGTGCGCACCGTGAGGGCGACCGCTGCCCGCCGGACGGTAATGCTCGCTCTGCTGGCCATCCTGCTCGGGCCGCCTTCGGTCGACGCTCACGTGGGCAGTCCGAACATCTTCTTCGAGGGAATGGCCGGACCCTACCCGGTGCGCGTGATCATCCGCCCGCCGGGTGTCGTGCCCGGCCTCGCGGAGATTGCGATCCGGTTGCAGGCACCAGCAGACACGATAGGGGTCCGCTAGTTTCGCTGGGACGTTGGCGAGGAGGGGGCTCCGCCTGCGGAGGCCGCCTCCCGAGTACCTGGCGACGACGACCTGTACTCGGCCGAGCTCTGGTTGATGACTGCGGGAGCCCACAGCGTCGAAGTGACGGTGCAGGGTCCCGAGGGCGAGGGCCGCGCGCTCGTGCCGTTCGAGTCGATCCGCCGCGAGACGTTGGAGATGAGCCGCTGGTACGCGGCCATGCTCGTTGGCATGGGGCTGTTCCTGTTCGTCGGCGCTGTCACCCTTCTCGGTGCCAGCGCGCGCGAGAGCACGCTCGCGCCGGGTCAGGTCGCCGACCCCGGGCGCCGCCGTCGCGGAGTGATGGCTGCCGCCGTCGCCGCAGTCGTTATCGCCGTCGTGTTGTGGTTTGGCTGGTACTGGTGGAGCGAGGTCGACGCCGCCTACCGGGCGGCTATCTTCGAGCCGATGTCGACCACCGCGACGGTCGAGACGATCGGCGGCGTCCGGGTGCTTGATCTGGCGATCACCGACCAGCTCTGGATCGATGGTGGCCTGTCGCCACTGGTGCCCGACCACGGCAAGCTCATTCACATGTTCCTGGTGCGCGACGACCTCGGCGCCTTTGCCCATGTGCACCCGGTACCGGTGAACCGCTCCAGCTTTCGTTTGCAGGTGCCGCCGTTGTCCGCCGGAACCTATCGACTCTACGCCGACATCGTGCACGAGAGCGGCTTCAGCGAGACACTGGTAAACGAGATCGGACTGCCGCCCGCTCCTGCCGATGCCGCTGATCCAGCTATGCCGAGCACGGCGCCACCGGGCCTTCCGGCAGTGGATCCCGACGACTCGTGGACGACAGGTCTTCACACCGGCGACTCCGTACTGTTCGACGATGGCACCGAGGTCGAGTGGATACGCCCTGCCAGTGCCATCGCGACCGGCAACGACCTGACGCTCGAGTTTCAAGTGCGTGAGGCGGGCGGCGAGCCGGCCGTGCTCGAGCCCTACATGGGCATGCTTTCACACAGCGCTATCACGCGTGAGGACGGCGCGGTCTTCGTGCATCTGCACCCGACCGGCAGCATCTCGATGGGGGCTCTGATGGTCGCCAGCGAGCGCCGCAATGTGGCGGCCGGCTCCATGCACCACGGCGAGCTGGGCCGCGTCGCCTTTCCGTACGCCTTCCCGCAGGCGGGCGACTACCGCATCTGGGTGCAGGTAAAGCGCGCCGGCCGTGTGTACACCGCCGACTTCGAGGCGACGGTCCAGTAGGGTGCTTGCTGCGCTGCCGTCAGTGCCGGCGCCTGCCAATGAGCTGATCGTAGGCTGCCTGAATCTCTTTGAACTTCTCGCCGGTCAGCTCGACCAGCTCCGG
>DASCOT010000228.1:0-6587 GCA_036012155.1 Acidobacteriota bacterium | reverse complement strand
ATCTCGGGTGTAGCCAGGGCTGCCTCCATTGCCTCGAGATCATCAACATCGACGCTCACAGAAACGTTGTTGCTGCCATCCGCGCTCACCCCGTCGACCACGTTCGGGCCCCATGAGGCGAACGCGTCGACGCGTTCAGAGTGCTTGCTGACCCAGTGATCAAGATCACTGACCGGGTGGATGAAGACGACTCTCGGCATGTTTCCTCCTTGATGGCCGAAGCACAGTGCCCCGTCGGCCTGGTTCCTAGCGTCGGTTGCCAGGCGCTCTTACGATAGGTGGCTGTTGTCTGCTGTCGTTGCGTGCACTTAGGTCCGTTGCCACGCTCTCGATGGCGCGGATCACCCGCGGATACGTTCCACAACGGCAGATGTTTCTCATGTGGGTGACGATGTCTTCACGGCTGGGGCGGTCGTTCTTCTCCAACAAATCAGCCGCGTTCATGATCATCCCCGGCTGGCAGTAGCCGCACTGCGGCACTTGCTCCTCCACCCATGCCCCCAGGAGGGCGTGCTGAGTGGCCGCGAGGCCCTCGATCGTCGTGATCTCTTGGTCTGCTGCACTGCTGACCGGCGTCTGGCAGCTCTGAGCTCGTTCACCGTCGAGGTGAACCGTGCAGGCCATGCACATCCCGATGCCACAGCCGAACTTCGTGCCCGTCAACCCGATGTGTTCGCGTAGGACCCAGAGAAGAGGAGTGTTGGGTTCTGCCTCCACGGTTTCTTCGCTGCCATTGACCATGAGAGTGAACTGCACAGAAACCTCCGGGTGGCCTACGCCAGCGCCTCCAAGACGCGTTCGGGAGTCATGGGCATATGTTTCAGCCTTCGACCGGTCAGGCGGGCAAAAGCGTTCGCCACGGCGGGCGCCACCCCGAGACCAGCGCGGTCTCCGACCCCGGTCGGCGGTCGCTCCGAGCGAACGACCTTGACGTGGATCTGTGGCGTATCCGCCATGGTGATCACCGGATAGTCGTGGAAGTTGGACTGCTGCACACGCCCGTCCTTGAAGGAGATCCGCTCCGTCAACGCGTTGCTGAGCGCGTACACCACACAGCTCTCTACTTGTCCGACGACGTTGAGTGGCTGCACCGCGATACCGATGTCGATGGCGACCCAGATGTCGGATACGCGGATCCATCCGCTACGGCGATCGACTGATACCTCGGCGATCGTCGCCATCAGGCATCCGAAAGAAGACACGTACGAGACACCGAGCGCTCGATCCCGCAAGCCAGTCCAAGTGCCCATGTCGGCAACGGTTTCCAGTACAGTCCGGGCCAGCGGCTCGTTCAAGTGTGCGAGGCGAAACTCGATCGGATCCAGCCCTCGGTCGGCCGCGATCTCGTCGATGAACGACTCGGCAGCGAACTCGTTGAGCAACGTGCTGATGCCTCGCATCCAGCCGAGCCTTACCGGTAGAGCCCGGTTCTCATTCTGGCTTCTTCGCTGTCCGACATCGTAGCGGCCCAGATCTCGATCGCGGTTGAAGGTCAGTGCATCCAGGGTCTCTTGGCTGAGTTGCGACCACCGCTCCCTGAGGTATGGGTCGGCTTGCGCCTGAACGTTGTCTGTCACGCTCCGGTGTTCCCACGCCGTCACCCGATCCCGGTCATCGACAGCAGCCTGCAGGTAGTGTGCGCTGCTGGGCTTGAAGTGCCCGTAGCGCACGTCGTCCTCGCGGCTCCAGACGAGCTTGACCGGCTTGCCTACCGCGCGGGAGATCAACAGGGCGTCGACGACGTATTCGTGCCTCATGTCGGATCTGCGGCCGAACCCGCCGCCGAGGTACATGCGGTGGTGTGTGATGTCCTCGACGGGAATATCGAGCGTCGTGGCGGCGGTGCGAAGCAGGTAAGTGGGAGTCTGTGAGCCGGCCCAGACCTCGGCGCGTCGGCCACCCTCGGTGACCGAGGCCACCGCATTCAACGGTTCCATCTGGGCTTGATAGACGAACTCGGTACTGTAATCGGACTGGTAGCGGTGCGGGGCTGCAGCGAGGGCGCTCTCCACCTCTCGGTCTTGTCGGTCGGCACCGTCGCGGCTCAACTCGCGGGCCCGGCGAGCCTGAGCCGCGAGCTCCACATCGCTGTCGAAGGTGGATCCCGCTACCTGCTGCCAGGCGATCTCGATCTCGTCGGCCGCGGCCAGCGCCCCTTCGATCGTCTCGGATACTACGCCGACCCCGTAGGGGAGCCTGACGACATCCAGGACACCGGGTATCTTGCGCGCCTCCCCCTCTGAGACCCGTTCCGGTAGAGCCTCTCTAACCGGCGGGCGTAACACCGTCGCATAAACCATTCCCGGCAAGTGCACATCCATGCTGTACTGCGCCGATCCGTCCACCTTCGCGGGGATGTCGGCCCGCGGCAGGTCGTGGCCGATGAGCCGGAACTCGGCAGGATCCTTGAGATCGCTTGGCTCGATGTCCGGTGGACTCTCCGGCATGGTGGTGAATCCGGCCACCTCGCCGTAGGTCGATCTGCGGCCGCTTCGTCTGTGAACGACAACGCTAGGCTCGGTGGCGAGCTCCTCCACCGGCACACCCCATTTGGCCGCAGCGCTGTCCAGGAGCACGCGACGTGCCTGCGCCCCATGCAGACGCAACGTGTCGTAGTAGCCTGCCACAGTTGCGCTGGCTCCGGTGCGGAGAATACCCGCGTATCCAGGGTTTCCGTAGAGCTCGTCGTCAGAGGGCGACACCTCGATCCGCACGTCGCTCCAATCCGCATCGAGCTCCTCGGCGACGATGATCGGCAGCGCCGTCATCGTCCCCTGGCCCATCTCGACCGACGGGTTGACGATAGTAATGATCCCGCTTGGCGCGATGTTCACCCATATGTTGGGCGCCAGTATCGCTCGCGGTTGCGACAACGAAGAGGCGCCAACGCGAGGAGGCAGACCGGCGACGAATCCGAACGTCAGTCCCGCCGCCCGCAGGAATCCTCGCCGGGTGATCCGGGGATCCATATGCGCATCGGGTGAACTAGCCATGGCGGCAACATGCTCAGGTTCGGGTTCAACGGCATCGTTGCTCTCGTCGCCGGATTTTAGTTGAGGAACGTCTCGGGAGCCACGGATCCACCGTGGAAGGTTGGAAACTGCGACCGGCAGCTTCGACGTTGGCTCGCCGGGGCCAGGCGTGCCGCGCTGAGCGTTCGTCTCCCGGTGCCCTACCCGCTGGTGTACATCTTTCCGAGCACCGGGCGTCCCGGCCGTGCCCCTTCTACGTTCTCACCGTCGCGCACCACGAACGTACCGTTGACCAGCACGTGCTCGACGCCTGACGGGCGCCCCACGCTGCTAGCCTCCATGGCCAGCGGATGTGCAAAGGTGCTGGTGCCAGGAATTCGGAACGGAGTCACCACCCGGGTCCCCGTTGGATCTGGACCGCTCTGGCGATAGGCTTTAGGCGCCCACGACGAGCCGAAGCGGCTCATATCGACGGACCCGAAGCGGGGAGCTGCGGTGGACAGGCGCGCGTTACTCAAGTCCGGTGGCCTGGCGGTGCTCGGATTCGGTGTGGGGGGATGTGCCGGGCGGGCGCCAAGGCCCAATGATCTGCCGAGGTTCAGAGTCGACCTCGCCCCTATCGAAGCATCGTGGGACCGGGTCATCCTCACCATCGTCGGGTTGCGTCCGCACCGCCCTTCCGGGTTCGTTCTCAGGGCTCAGAAGCTCGATGCCAAGACCGTCATCCACAACTACGGTCACGGCGGCGCCGGCCACTCGCTCGGCTGGGGCACTGCCGAGCTCGCGGCCGAGCTCGCAATGCAGCACGGCGACCGGCGGGCTGCGGTCATCGGTTGCGGCACCGTCGGGTTGACCACGGCGCGGCAACTGCAGCGGCGCGGCTTCGACGTGACCATGTATGCCAAGTCGGTACCGCCGGATACCACCTCCAACAAGGCGCTGGCCGGCTTCACGCCGACGTCCGGTTTGGTTGACAGGGACCTGCGAACGCCGGAATGGGATGCACAGTTCCGGCGCGCTGCAGAGATCGCCTACGAGCAGCTCCAGCTGCTGGTTCGCGGAGGCTACGGCGTCTCATGGATCGACAGCTACGATATGGCAAGCGAGCGGCCTGTAGCACCAGAGGGTAGTTCGCTCTCGCCGCTGCTGCCGGCGGCCCTGCGAACGGGCGACGCGGTGCTGGAGCCCGGTGAGCACCCATTTCCGTCACGGTTCGCCACCCGCACGCCGTGGCTCCTGATCGAGCCTGCAATCTATCTGAATGCCCTGATGCGCGACGTGGTTCTGTTCGGCGGCCGCATCGTGATTCGCCAGTTTCCGACGTCGCGAGATCTGATGTCGCTGCGTGAGACGCTCATCGTCAACTGCACCGGGCTCGGGGCGCGTGAGCTCTTCAACGACGACGAAATGATCCCGGTCAAGGGTCAGCTCACCATGCTGGTTCCGCAGCCCGAGGTCGACTACGCAACCAGCGGTGGCGTCCCCGGCAGCCCCACCGCGCGCGGCGGATTCATCCACATGGCGCCGCGCAGCGACGGTATCGCGCTCGGGGGCACCGCCGAGCGGGACGTCTGGGATCTCGAGCCCAACGAGGAGGCGCGGAATCGGATCGTCGAGAGCCACATCGAGCTGTTCGAGGCGATGCGAGCGTCGAGCTCCACGGCGTTCTGACGGCGCTGCGTTCGGAATGAAGCCGGAGGCGGATCGGAGAGGCTTCAGATAGGAACGCCTACTGACGTTGGTCCCAGTAGTCGATCGGACGGTCGTCGGCACGGATCGCGTCCTGTTCCATCCACGGTCGATCACCGTACGGTCGCTGCTCGGGCCAAACCTCGTCGAGCGTATTGGCCTCGAAGAGGATGCCTCCCTGCATGACGTAGCGGATGTCGGTGGTGTTGCGGATGTCGTCGAGGGGATTGGAGCGCAGGACGAGCAGGTCCGCCAGCTTGCCGACCTCGATCGAGCCGAGGTCCTCCTGCACACCGAGAAAGTATGCGCCCTGCTGGCTGGCCAGCTTCAATGCGCCCAGCGGGCCCATTGCTGAGGCGGCCATCCACACCTCCCAGTGGGGTGCGATCCCGTGGCCTTGTCCGTGAGCGCCGATGGCGCCGTGGCCGCCGGCCTCGATGATGTCCTCCACTGCCTGCGCCAGGTACGGGAAGTTGTAGTCGGTGGCGGGGCGCAGCGGTCGCCGGCGGGCGTGCGGCAGGATCGTGCGCCACGGCATCCAGCTCATCAGCTTGTCGTCTTCCCAGACGTTGCTCTCTGCATACCAGTAGTTCTCGTTCCAGGGCGCCGCGCCGACCCCGAAGGTGACCGAGTAGGTAGCCTCGGCTTGCCCGAAGAAGGTGGTGGCGTCGCTGTACAGGGGCAGGTAATCGAGCGGGTGCTCCCAGCCGGTCTGGCCGTCCATGATCATGCCGAGGTTGTAGTTCAGATCGCCTCCCTCGGAGGTGACCATGAGCCCCACCTTCCGGGCCACGTCCGAGATCCACTGGCGCTGGTCGCGGCGCGGCTGCATGTACTGCTTCAGCGACACTGCTCCCCACGACTGCAGGCGGGCGATGTTCTGCTCGGCGACCTCATAGCTGGTGATCTCGTTCTGCCGAAAGGCATCGCCCCGATACAGTGGCGGGCCGGTGCTGAAGGTGCGGGGCCCGAGGATGGCACCCGAGCGCACCAGCTCGGCGGTGGTGAAGATGTTCTGGCTCCACATCGAGTTGTCGAGGTCCGCGGTGACCCCGTAGGCCAGGTAGACGGCCGCTTCGAAGCTCTTCTTGCCGATCACGCCGCGGGTCTCGCGGTGATGGTGGGCGTGCATGTCGATGAAGCCCGGGATGATCGTCGCTCCCGTCACATCCACGACCCGATCGACGTCGAGCGCGCACTCTCCGACGCAGACGATACGGCTGCCGCGCACCACGACCGCACCGCTCTCGATCACCACATCGCCGTCGAGTGTGACGATGCGTGCGCCGGTGAGCGCGATTGCCTTGTCGGGGATGCGTCGCGACAGCCTCAGCCGTGCTTCGGTGGTCTGCACATCCTCGGTATCCACCCGGTAGACGTGGTGGCGGTTGCCGCTGCCGAACTCGAGCTCGTTGGCGCTACGCCAGCGCAGGAACATGCCGCCTTCGAAGCTGACCTGGCGCACCGGGAGGTCGCCGTCGCGTTTCTGAATCTGCGGCACCTTGCCGCCGGTGCCAAAGGCGGGGAACGCCGTGATGTAGGCGTTGTCACCTTCCTGAAAGGCGACCCAGCGCCCGTCGGGCGACGGGGCGATCTCGTCGGCGTAGGGGAACGTCAAGTGGACCCGTTCGTCACCGCCGTCCCGCTGCACGGACACCAAGGCGACGACCGAGTCGCCGTCGGCGTTCGACTGGTCTTCCGCGAAGTAGACGCGCCCTCTCGGACCGAACGAGGGCTGCGTGATCGAGCGCCGGGAGACCCCGTAGACACCTACCTCGGAGGGCGGGTTGATCATCGTGATCACCTCGCCAGGGGCGGATCCGCCTGAGGCGCCGACGTTCACGAGCTCGTAGTACGGATTGAACATCCAGCCGCGGCCGTGGCTGGTGACGCCCGAACCCCGTACCGCGACGATGTCGCGACCAC
>DASCOT010000227.1:0-8392 GCA_036012155.1 Acidobacteriota bacterium | reverse complement strand
CGAGGCTTCTCCGCGGAGCTGAGATCCGGATCGAGTTTGCGGCCGGCGAGCTTTCCGCTCTCGAAGCGAACAGCGGACGGTTGGGCTCCCGACTCACGCTGCCCGGCCTGGGGCGGCTGGAGGCGCGCGATATCTCGCTCCGTCCCGAGGGCGATCTGCAGTCGATCGAGGCGCACCGAGGAGTCGCCTGGCAGGCACGCGGCGCTGGCCAAAGCTTGCGCGAGCTGACCGCGATGGATCTCGTGCTCGCCGCAGGCGCGGCTGGCTTGCAGCGCGTCGAAGCAGTCGGCGGCGTCGTGGCGGATTTGGCGACAGCAGGCGACGGCGAATCGCTTCTCTTCAGCGGCGAGCGACTGGTCGCCAGCTGGGCCGACGGGGTGTTGGACGAGGCGGAGTGGCCCGACGGAGTCGGCTTCGAAGCCGACGGTCGCGCGATGTCGGCGGGGGCCGCGGCGTACACACCGGTGCTGGAGTCAGATCCCGCGGGGGGCGGTGCGTGGAACCTGTCCGGCGATCCAGCTCCGGTCATGTCGGCGAGCGGTGTGGTGCTTCATGCCGATGAGATGCGGTGGCGGCCGGACGAGGGCGTTGATGCGACCGGGACGGTTCGCGCCAATGTGGCCGACCAGTATCTCGACGCGGCGAGTGTCTTGTTCGGTGATACGCCGGCCGTCGAGATGCGCTCCCAGGCAGCCGAGCTCGATATCGAGGGAGTGCTGATCTTGCGCGGCGAAGTCCAGGTGATCTGGGAGTCGCAATCGTTGGAGTGCGGAGAGCTGCGACTGGAGGCCGACCCGGGACGTCTGCGTGCCCAGGGGGAGGTCGAGCTGGTGGCGGTAGCCGCGACGGGAGAGGTTGGAGATCCCGAGTATGCGACGGTGAGTGCGAGCAACCTCCTGGTCGAGCAAGACGGTATGGAGCTGCGGCTCGGTGGGGCCGCCAGCATGCGGCAACGGTCCCGTGTTATCGAGGCCGACAAGCTTCGTGTCGAGGTCGATGAGGGCGGTGAGTGGAGCGAGGTTGTTGCTGAAGAGGCGGTGCAGTTCCGCGACACGCAGGCGGAGGCAAGCGGTGACGAGCTCACCTACAACATGAACAGCGGCGAGTTGTTTCTACTCGGAACGACCGCTGCCCCGGCGCGGTTTTCGTACGAAGGCATCGAGTACCAGAGCCGCGACGCGTTGCGCGTCGTCTACCAGGCGGAGGAAGTCGTCATCGAGTCGACGGAAGACGGCAGAACACAGACCATCCCGGTGCCTCGCGAGGTAACGCAGAGTCGCTAGTCAATGACCTCGTCAGAGGTAGTCGACGGGGTCGATGTCCAAGAGCTCCGGGTCCGCAACCTCCTCTACCCCGACATTGGCTGCAGCCAGGTCGAGTACCTCGGGGGGCTCCAGATCTTCTCCATCGGCGCCACGAACCACGAGCACACGGGGTCGCTCTGGATCGAGAAGGTTGGTGGTGCGCGCGACAGCAATGCGGCCGTCGGTCAACTTCAGGCAGGTGCCGGGAGGGTAGTAGCCGAGCATCCGCCGGAACCCGGCAAACAAGTCGGCATCGAACTTGGCCTTGGCGTCTTTCTCCATGATCCGCATGGTCACGTCGGGCGGAAGAGCGCCGCGGTACGGCCGAACCGATCGTAGCGCGTCGTAGACATCGGCCAGGCACACCACCTCGGATACCAGGTGCAGCGGCCATCGGTCAAAGTCGGCGTGTTGGTCGTCGTAGGCCAGCTGGTGTTCGTAGGCCACGACGAAGGCGAGGTCATTGGCCGGTGATTCAAGCAGCAGGCGCGCGCCGTCATCACCGTGGCGCTGCATGATCTCCCACTCCTCATCGTCGAGCTTTCCAGGTTTGTTGAGCACGTCGTCGGGCACCATCACCTTGCCGATGTCGTGCAGGATGGCGGCCATGGCGACCTGGGTGAGTGTTTCGTGCGGGAGATCCAGCCACCGGGCGATGGTCAGCGACAGCATCGCTACGTTCAGGGAGTGGGTGTAGGAATAGTCGTCGTGACTCTTGAGCGCGTACAGCAACGAGAAGGCCTGCGGCTGGGCCTGCACGACGTCGGCCAGGTCACCGGCGAAAGACGCCGCCTGGGCGATCGAGTCGGCGTCGATTCCCTCGTTGAGGCGACTCTTGAGCTGGCGCATGTTCTCCAGACTCGCCGAGTAGACTTCCCAGGCGCGAGATAGAGTCGGGCCCCCGGAGGTCGTCCCGGTACCCGTCCCGCCGGTAAGCGGGGCTGCCTGGATATGCTGGACGCCCTCGCGTGCAAGTAGTGCCTCGATGCCTCCGTCGGCCTCGGCCCGCGTGTTGAGCGCTTTGACCAGGCAGGTGAGCTCCCACCGTCGCACGCCGCGCGACACCGCCATGCGGCCTATGCCCTGCCGATAGAAGAGGTCTGACAGGCCTTCCAGCACTTCGTTGCGGATGGGCAACGGCTCGTTGTCAATGATGAATTCGCCGTCGGCCAGCGCGAACCGCAAGTCGCCTTCCCGGGCCAGCAACTCGACCGTTTGCAGGTACAGGTCGCGGAGCGCAGCGACCGCGCGCGGATGATCTTTCGGGTAGATCGCCTGGCTCTGTTGGGCGCTCAGCAGGTATCGGCCGAGCTCGACCAACACGCTCTCTCGAGTGCTACGCTCAAGCGGCACGGGCGTTCTCCTGCGGTTGCGTGGCTCCGTCGCGCTGCTGCTGCTCGTGTGCGCGTTGGCCAATGCTGCGCGCCGCGCCGATTGCCGCCTGGGTGACGGCGCGCTTGCGCCGGCGGAAGATCCAGGCTCGCCGCGTCAGCGGCGCCAGGATCGGAAGCACAGCTTCATCTCCGATCTGACCGAGAGCCCTGGCGGCGGCGGCAATCAGTCGGCTATTGCTGCCATTCCAGTTGGGTAGTGACAGGTAGCCCAGCAGGCGCTCTTGGGAGCGGCTTGCGAAGCGTTGACGGAAAGCTCGCAGCGCGGTGACTCGAACCTCGAGAGAGGTGTCGGCCAGCGCTTCAAGGAGTGCCTGCTCCGTTGATTCGTCGGGTAGGAATGCGAAGCCGCCGGTCGCCTCGCTCCGGACCTTGGCGTCGGGATGGCGTGCCGCAGTTTGCAATAGCGGGACCAACTCTGGATGTCGCAGCTCGGCGAGCAGCCACACGAGATCACGCACGTACGGTGTGCGGGGGTCGGAGAGTGGCTCGCGAAGTTGGTCAAGCGGCAGCTCCTCGACCTCCTTCAGGATTCGTAGCACACGGTGCCGATACGACTGTGACCTGGTTGTGGCAAGTGCCTTGAGCAACTCGGGGAGGAGCCCCGGTCCGAAGTGCTCCACAATCCGCCACAGAGCGCAGTATCCGTCACCACCAGCGCGGGCCAGGCGGCGGACGAGGAGCTCCGTGAGCTCTCGTTGCTGCATGCACAGCAGTGCCTGCCGTGCCAGCTGGCGCTCTGCGTCGGCGCGGCCTACGTCGTTCACGTGCTGGGCCAGGGTCGACAGGATCTCCTCCAGCAACGTCAGCTCGTCCATGCGCACGATGGTCTCGAGCGAGCTCTCCAGGGCATCGACCAGATACTCGTAGAAGCGTGATTCGCGGTTGCTCACCAGTAGCGAGTGGGCGATCCGAGCCTTTCGAACGCGGAGAGAGTCATCGTCCAGCTCGCGGAAGCGCGAGCGCACCTTGGCGGCGTTCCATGGCGATTTGCTCATCTCGGGGGCGTCTTCGAGTGCCGCTTGATAGTCGCCGTGCATGAACGGGTCGGGTGTCTCGCCGGTCATGACCTCGACCAGCCCGGGCCACGCCTTGGCGAGGTCGGTCTCGGAGCTGTGGGCGATCTTTACCGCACGGTCGGCGATCTGCGATCGATCCGGACGGCTGGCGACGACGCGCGACAAGAACTTGTACAGCCTTGGCGTAGCACGTGATCGTGAGTTCATGGCGTAGTTCACCAGCCGCATTACTTGGCCGCTGGTAAGCGCTGCGGCGATGCCTTTCGTGAGATCCACGGAGTCGCCGGCTTTGCGCACCTGCAGCGGCATGGAGTCGGTCAAGATCTCGCTCCAGGCCTCCGGGTCGAGCTCGTCGAACAGGCTTGCCGATGCCTCGACGAGCGTTTCCATCAGGCGCTCGACCTCAGGGGCGCGCCCGGCGATTTGCTCGGCGAGCAGCGTGAAACCGTCCGTCTGCGAGTGGCGGGCCATCTCGGCCGGCTGATGATCGGGGTCAAGGGCCCATTGGAAGAAGTCGCGCGCCAGAGCGGCATCGGACGCGACGTTCTTCCAGTCGGCCCGGAGACCGGCCGAATTCGCACCGAATCCGGCCAGGATCTGGCCCCACACGTCGTCCGGATCAAAGGACTCAGAGCCGCCTTCGACGAGGCCCTGTAGCTTGAGTGGGTCGGTATGGATTCCGGGTATTGCGCCGAGCAGGAGCGCATCACTGCTGCGCTCGAACTCCTCTTGCGCCAAGCCGCTGATCAGCGTCAGCACGGCGTCCAGCGACAGGCCAGGGCCCAGCGTGAGGTGCGCCACGCTGCGTCGATGGAGCCGCTCAGCGAGTCTCTGCAGGGCAGCAGATTGAGCCTCTTCCGAAGCCTGGTCGAACCAGCAGATCTCGCCGGGACGGATCTGGACCGATACGGGTTCGGTACCGATCGCTGCAACGAGTGATGCGTGAGCCGTGTCGACCGCCTTTACCACCGCTGGCGCCGACGCGGGATACATGCGGCTGGTCTGAACAGCGATGTCGAGGAGTCGTAGTGCCTCTGCCAGCTCGCTCGACTCGATGGCCTCGGGTTGGTTGCTGTCGGTACCCATCTTCGGCCTCAGTCGCGAGAACCGCTCAGTCGGCGCCACATAACTACGAACTGGCGTACTTGGCGGCGATTGCCTCCCGCAGATCTCCTGCGGATGCCGCTACGGGTAGTACACAGAGCTGCGTTGCTTCCTCGACCTCGGTGATCACCGACTGATCCAGCGGATCCTCCATGGCCAGCACCAGGTGCCCGCCGCTGCGGACCAAACCGAGGCAGCAATGGCGCTCGGCGAGCGGGCGCGGAACCGACCTCACGACGTCGGCGTTGAGCTTCGCGAGGGCCGATGCACTGACCGAAGCCTTGGGCTGCGCAAGCAGCGCCTCCACGATATCGGCGCGCGAGATCACGCCCATTCGCAGCAGGATCTCTCCGACTGGGCGTCCCGTTTCGTGTTGCCGCCGTAGAGCCTCGCGAAGCTGATCGCGTGCGATCAGATTCCGGAATAGAAGGATTTGTCCAAGCTTCATACGTCTATCCAGCAGAGCAATCTTGAATTTCCAGCCATCATGGAATCATAGAAAGATAGCAAAACATAACTAACATCTGTTATCATTATTAAAAGATAAAGTTGGACTGAATATGCTCTTGTGGCACAATGCTGTCCACTGGTGACGGCCCCGCGCCGTGTCAGCGGAATTACGAGGACATCCGGCGCGGTCTGAGCTCGTAAGTTCACTTAAACAAATGGAAATTCGAGGAATCGGTGGTATCGGCCCGCGTTGACCGGGTTGTCGCCGCATTGGTACGATATCTGCATGCAGGAACCATCGAAGCGCCCGGAAACGCCGAGCGGAGTGGCGGTGAGTGGCATTGGGCCGCTGTCTCGCACCGAACCCGGCGAGCAGTTGCGAACGTTGCAGGTTGACGGTTTGGTCAAGGCCTATGGCGGTCGTCGGGTGGTCGACGGTATCAACTTCGGCATCTCGCAGGGCGAGGTCGTCGGCCTGCTCGGCCCCAACGGTGCCGGGAAGACGACCACTTTCTACATGGTTGTTGGGCTCGTTCGTCCAGATGCCGGAAGGATCCGCGCCGCTGACGTCGAGATCACCCGCGAGCCCATGTACATCCGGGCGCGCCGCCATGGGATCTCCTACCTACCGCAGGAACCGTCTGTGTTTCGGCGTCTGACCGTGGAAGAGAACCTCATGGCGATCCTCGAGGGCCTGCGACTCACTCGCCAGGAACGCCGGCGCCGTTGCAAGGTGCTGCTGGCCGATCTCGGGCTCACGCATCTTGCCGACCATCGAGCCTATACACTTTCGGGCGGCGAGCGACGGCGGGTCGAGATCGCTCGTGCCCTGACCACCAATCCCTCCTTTCTGCTCCTTGACGAGCCGTTCACGGGCATCGATCCGATCGCGATCAACGACATCCAGAAGCTCGTAGGCGAGCTGCGGACGCGCGGCATCGGCGTTCTGGTTACCGACCACAACGTGCGCGAGACGCTGCGCATCACCGATCGTGCCTACATCCTGACGGACGGCCAGATCTTCCGGTCCGGGGCACCCGGGGACCTCGAGCGAGATCCGCAGGTGCGCAAGATCTACCTTGGCGAGTCCTTTAGCCTCAACTGAGCCATGGCACTCGAGCAACGACTAACGGCGCGATTGCAGCAAAGGCTGGTGATGACGCCGGCTTTGCAGCTGGCGATCAAGCTGCTGCAGCTCAACAAGCTCGAGCTCGAAGCCACGCTGCAGCAGGAAATGGTGGAGAACCCCGTCCTCGAGGAGCTCGAGGAGCTCGAGGAGCCGAGTGTCGCGGAGCGCGCCGAGGCCGAAGCCGCAGCCGAGGTTGCGGACACCGCGCCGGCCGGCACAGAGGAGCTAGGCGACAACTTCGATGCCGACGAGTTCTTCTCCAAGATGTTCGACTACCAGCCCACCACCGCGAACATGTACGAGCAGGGCGAGGCGCCGCCGTTCGAGAACACGCTCACCGCGCTGCCGTCGCTGGTCGACCATCTGCTCTGGCAGCTCGAGGGGACCGCCTTGGCGCCTGGGCAGAGGCCCATCTGCCAAGCGATTCTGGGCAACTTGGACGAGAGTGGGTACCTGCGTGCTAGCTGCCAGGAGATCGCCGACATGGGGTCGTGGTCTGAGCTCGAGGTCCAGAGGGTCCTGGCGACCGTGCAGGAGCTGGATCCGCGCGGCGTGGCGGCCCGTGACCTGCGCGAATGCCTGTACCTGCAGCTGGAGCACCTCGGGGCCGAGCGGCAGTTGCCTGGCGTTATTGTGCGCGATCACATGGAGGCGCTGACCGCCCACCGCTTCAAGGAGATCGCGCGGGCCACCCACGCGCGTGTCGACGAGATCTCCGACGCGGTCGATATCATTCGGACGCTCAACCCGAAGCCTGGCCAGGAGTTCACGTCGGAGTCGCCGCGCTACATCGTTCCCGACGTCTACGTGCGCAAGGATGGCGATGAGTACGTAGCCACGGTGAACGACGACGGCCTTCCGAAGCTGCGCGTCTCGCGTCTGTACCGCGACATGCTTCGTTCCGACAACGGTCTCTCCAAACAAGCAAGCGAATACCTGCAGGAGAAGATGCGGTCGGCGCTGTGGCTGATCAAGTCCTATGGACAGCGGCAGCGCACGATCGGCAAGGTTGCCGCAAGTATCCTCGAGTACCAGCGCGACTTCTTCGACCACGGCCTGGTGGCGCTCCGGCCGATGGTGCTTCGGGACGTGGCCGAGGACATCGGCATGCATGAGTCGACAGTGTCGCGCGTGGTCAACGGCAAGTACATGCATACGCCGCAGGGGCTGTTCGAGATGAGGTTTTTCTTCCATAGCGGGCTGGGGCATGCCAGCGGCTCGGAGGTATCCTCGGTAAGCGTCAAGGACAAGATCCGCAAGCTCATCGAATCCGAGGAGGCGCGGAAGCCGATGTCCGACGCGGCCATTGCCAACCGGCTCAGGGAAGGGGGGCTGCTGATCGCTCGGCGCACCGTCGCGAAGTATCGCGAGGAGATGCGGATACCTGCCTCCAGAGCCCGCCGCGCGATAGGGTAGTAGTGTGCTGAGTGGGTATCGAACCTATCGTCCTGTTTCGTCAAGGAGAGAGTCGACTCCATGAAGATTGACTGGACCGCCCGTGGCACTTCGATAGACAGCGCCCTGCGCAACAAGATAGAGCAGCATCTGGGCAAGATCGAGCGCTTTCTGCAGGGCGACGAGAGCGCGCATGTGGTCGTGAAGAAGGAGGGAGACGGCCCCTTCGAACGGCATACAGTGGAGATCATCCTGCGCCATCGGTTGGGTACATTCACTGCCAAGCAAGAGGCGCCCGACCCCTCGGATGCCGTGCGTGACGTGCTGCGGAGACTCGATAGTCAGACGCGAGAGGCGCACGACAAGCTCGTCGAGCGGCGACGCCACGCTACCTCCGACATCTCCGAGCCGGTCGAAGCGTCTTGAGGGTGATCGGGACGTAGACGGGTGAGCTCAGCGGCGTCCGATGAAACCGCCGGAGTACCGGTTGTCGAGCTACTCGATGCCGGCAAGGAATACCTGGAGGTAGAGCTCGTCGCCGGGGCGTCCGGCGTCGACAAGCTGATCACCCATCAACGCATTCAGAAGCCCGGCCTGGCG
>DASCOT010000226.1:0-3540 GCA_036012155.1 Acidobacteriota bacterium | reverse complement strand
CATCTACTGCAGTACGTGCGGTGTACACGGCAATGTCGAGCACCCACCGGCCGATGAGTCCGCGCCGATCAACGCCGCCGATTACTACCAGCAAACCAAGTACGAGGCGGAACCGCTGGTGCTCGAGTATCCGTCGCGCGGGTTGCCGACGGTCATCCTGCGCCCCGCGGCGATCTACGGACCGGGAGATCCGGAGCGCTTCTTCATGATCTTCCGCCGGGTCGGCAACGGTTCTTTCCCGATGTTCGGTGGCGGGCGCACCCTTTACCACCCGCTGTACATCGACAGCCTGGTCGACGCGCTGGTGCTGGCGCAGGAGCCCGGTAAAGGCGATGGCGAGGCCTACCTGATCGCCGACGCAGAGTACGTGTCGATCGAAGACCTGGTGCTGGCGGTCGGCCGCGCCATGGATGTCGACGTGAAGATCCGCCACTTTCCCGTATGGCCGCTGGTGATCGCCGGTCACGTCTTCGAAAAGGTTTGCAAGCCGCTGCGCATCGCCCCACCGATCTTTCCCCGTCGGGTGGACTGGTATCGGCAGAACCGCGCCTTCGATATCTCGAAGGCGCGGCGTGATCTCGGCTACGATCCGAGCGTCGGACTTGATGAGGGCTTGCGTCGAACAGCGGATTGGTATCGGGCCGAGGGATATCTCTAATGGCCAGCAACAGATGATCGTTACGGGCCACTAGTCGAGCTGGGCGCTGACCGCATTCCGGCACGCCCCAACACGAGGTGAGCGCGCAATGTGCGGCATCACGGGTATCTTGACGCGTGATCACCACGATGCGGTGAGGCCGATGACCGCGGCCCTGTCGCATCGCGGGCCCGACGGCGACGGCTTCTTCAGTGATGCGTCGGTGGCGCTGGGGCACCGACGCCTGAGCATTATCGATGTCGCCGGTGGCGCCCAGCCTCTCGCCAACGAAGACGGCACCATCCAGATGGTCTCCAACGGAGAGATCTACAATTTTCCGACCCTGCGACCGCAGCTCGAGGCCGCGGGTCATGTCTTCCGCACCCACACCGACGTGGAGACCATCCTCCACCTCTATGAGGATCACGGTCCCGACTGCGTGAAGTATCTCCGCGGCCAGTTCGCCTTCGCCATCTGGGATAGCGCTCGCCGCCGCCTCATGCTGGCACGTGACCACATGGGCCAGAAGCCGCTGTTCTTCGCTCAGGTCGACGATCAGCTGTTGTTCGCCAGCGAGATCAAGGCGCTGTTGGCCTCAGGCATGGTCGATCGCCGCCCAGATTTGAACGCGCTTTGGCACTACACGTCGCTACGGTTCATCCCCGATCGGTACTCGCTTTTCGAGGGCGTTCAGAAGCTGCCGGCAGCTTCTCGACTGATCTGGCAGGACGGCAAGATCGAGGTCGACAGGTACTGGAGCTTCGATTTCAACGACAAGCTCGAGACCAGTGAGACCGAGGTGGCCGATCGACTCGAGGAGCTACTCCTCGATACCGTTCAGATGCACATGCTCAGCGACGTGCCGGTAGGCGCCTTCCTGAGCGGCGGGATCGACTCGAGCCTGATCGCGGCGATGATGGCCAGGGCGGCGAGCGCCCCCATTCCGACGTTCTCCATCGGCGTGCAGGAGCAAGACTACAACGAGCTGCCATACGCCCGCATGGTGAACGAGCGCTACGGGTTCGCGGCCAATGAGCGCATCGTCAAGGCCGATCTGATCCACCTGATGCCGAGGATGGTCTACCACCTTGATGAGCCGTCCGATCCGTTCGGCGTCGGCGTCTACTTGGTCTCCCAAGTGGCCGCCGAACAGGTAAAGGTGGTGCTCTCGGGCGACGGCGGCGACGAGAACTTTGCCGGCTACGATCGTTTCGCCGGTCAGCGGTTGGTCGATCTCTACTGTCTGTTGCCGGCCTTTGTTCGCCGTCAGATCATGCGCCGCCTCTTCAGCATGGTTCCCGAGTCGTTCGGCTACAAGAGCCTGGCGCAGAAGCTGACCTGGGTAAACGAGATGTCCTTCCACGACAGCGGGGCACGTTACGCGCATGCAATGAGCTTCCTGCGCTTCACACCCGATGCCAAGGAGCAGCTGTTTACTGCCGAAGCTCGGGCCCAGATCGACGACGACGACTCCGTATCCAAGATCCTCCGGTGGTTCGACTCCGACGGCGTGGATGATCTTGTCGACCGTATGCTCTACACCGACCTCAACACGCGCATGCCCGACCACCTGCTGCCGATTGTCGACCGCATGTCGATGGCACACTCGCTGGAGACGCGTCCGCCGCTGATCGATCACAAGGTCGTGGAGTTCGCTGCATCGATCCCCGGATCAATGAAGCTCCAGGGTCGCGATCTCAAGCACATACTGAAAGTAGTTGCAGCGCGCTACCTGCCGCGCGAGCTGATCGAGCGGCGGAAGCAGGGCTTCGGCTTTCCGCTGGGACGCTGGATGCGCACCGATCTGCAGCCCTTCATTCGCAACCTGTTCGCCGAATCGCGCTTCATCGAGCAGGGCATCTTCGACGCCAGCCATGTGCACGGGATCATCGATGAGCATATGGCCGGCGGCGTGAACCACGACTACCGGCTGTGGATCTTGATCAACCTCGAGTTCTGGCACCGGCTGTACTTCGAAAACGAGAGCGTCGATTCGTTGCTCGAGCTCACCGATCGACTGTCGAGCTCCCGCGCCGCGGTCCCGGCGGGGTGATGAATTAGCCCCCCGGAAGTCGACGCCACAGCGCCTCTCCGCGTGGCTGGCAGCCACGCGTTCGATTAGGGTTAGACGCAATGGCCACACAGACCAAGACGCAGGCGACCATCACCGAGGGCGGCTCCGCGCTGCAGCGGTACCGGCGCGTGATCATCGGGCAGCCCGGTTGGGGCGCCTTGATCTACTTCGAGATCTGTTGTTGGCTGGCGATCGTCCCGGGTGCGCTCGGGCTGCTTCTGCGCAAGAGCCTGTGGCCGAAGCTGCTCGGTAACTGTGGCAAGGGCGTGGTGTTCGGCGCCAACGTAACGTTGCGCCACCCACATCGCATCCATCTGGGCGATCGGGTTGTGATCAGCGATGGCTGTGTCCTCGATGCCCGAAGCGAAGATGCGGCCAAGGCGATCGACATCAGCGACGACGTAATCCTGGCCAACAATGTCACGGTCTCCTGTAAAGGAGGGACGGCGCGAATTGGCGCTGGCTCCGGGATCGGCATGCAAACGGTGATCCACGCCGTGAATGGTTGTCGTGTCGAGCTCGGAGCCGATCAGATCATCGGGCCGGGGTGCTACATCGCTGGCGGTGGCAACTACGACATAGACCGCCTGGAGCTGGCGATGGCGCAACAGGGATTGCGTGAATCGGAAGAGGGCGTGGTGCTCGAGGGCGACAACTGGCTCGGGGCGAAGGTCTCGATTCTCCCGGGTGTGACCATGGGTCGCGGTAGCGTCGCAGCGGCGGGCGCCGTGGTGACGGCCTCGGTGCCCTCGATGGCGGTTTGCGGCGGAGTTCCCGCCAAGGTCATCCGCAGTCGGGGCCAGGATCCACATACCGACCCGCCGCGGAC
>DASCOT010000225.1:0-6654 GCA_036012155.1 Acidobacteriota bacterium | reverse complement strand
CCCCGAGCTCGAGGATATCGTCATCTCCGGTGGCGATGCCTACAACCTGCGCGCCGAGCAGATTCGTACCATCGGCATGACGCTGCTGGAGATCGACCAGGTGCGCCGCATGCGATTCGCCACCAAGGGCCCGGCGGTCATGCCCCAGAAACTGCTCACCGACCACGCCTGGGTCGCTGCGCTCACGGATGTGCACGAGCGGGGCCGGCAGCTAGGTAAGGAGGTGGTGCTGCACACGCACTTCAACACGGGTCGTGAGATCACCGGGATCACTCACGACGCGATGAACGTGCTGTTCGAGCGCGGGCTCACCTCGCGCAACCAGAGCGTCATGCAACGGGGGGTGAACGACAAGGTCCTCACCATGCAGCACTTGGTCAAGCGTCTCAGCTACATCAACGTGCATCCCTATTACGTGTACATGCATGATCTCGTCAAGGGTGTCGAGGATCTACGCACCAGCGTCGCCACCGGCATCGCCGTAGAAAAGCACGTGCGCGGGGTGACCGCCGGTTTCAACACGCCAACGGTCGTCGTCGACGCGCCCGGCGGCGGTGGTAAGCGTGACGTCCACTCCTACGAGCACTACGACCCGGATACCGGCATCAGCGTTTACACGGCGCCATCGGTCAAGGATGGGTTCTTCTTCTACTACGACCCGATCACGGCGCTGCCTGCGGAGAGCCAAAGGCGCTGGTCCGATCCCGTCGAGCGACGCAAGATGATCGACGACGCCACCAACGCCGCTAGAGACAACAGCGGGCAGCATGCGTAGCCTCGGGGGCCGACGTCTCCAGTTGCTGACGGCTGGCCTGCTTTCGTGCTTGGCACTGGCCTGTGGCAACGCTCCGACGCTCGAGACGCCGGCCATCAACCCGTCGGCGCAGGTCGACACCCTGTTCGCCCACTTCACCGAAGGCATTCAGCCCGGCGCCGCGGTCATGGTCATCCAGGATGGGGAGGTAGTCCATAGCGCGGGGTATGGCCATGCGGAGATCGGCGGCCAAGTCCCCATCGGCGCCGGCTCGACCTTCCGGCTGGGTTCTTTCTCCAAGCAATTCACCGCCATGGCGATCATGCTGCTGGCCGAGAGCGGCCACCTGGACTACGACGATCCCATCGCCCGTTATCTGCCCGAGCTGGCGCGCTACGGCGAAGACATCACGGTTCGACATCTGCTGTACCACCAGAGCGGCCTGCCGGAGTATTACGCCGACATCGACACCTCGGCCGGGATGCCGTCCAACGCAGACGCGCTGGCTCAGCTGGCGAAGAAGGGTGAGCCGGTGTTCCCGCCAGGTGAACGCTACGAGTACAGCAACCCGGGTTACGACATGCTGGCCCAAGTGGTCGAGGCCGCGTCGGGGATGAGCTTCGCCGACTTCATGCGTGAGCGTGTCTTCGCTCCGCTGGAGATGGACGACTCGCTGATCCACGATCACACTGGCCCGTCCATTACCCGTCGTGTCGTGGGCTACGATCCGGACGGCGACGGGTACGTGGAGAACGACCAACACCCACTCAACGGCATCGTCGGCTCGGGCAGCATGTTCTCCACCCTCGAAGACCTCTACAAATGGGACCAGGCGCTGTACACGGAGATGCTGGTTAGCAACGCGACCCTACAGGAAGCGTTCACGCCCGCGAGGCTCAACAACGGGGACGATACTGGCTACGGGTTCGGATTCACCATCGGCGAGTACCGTGGCTACCAGCGCATCGCGCACGGTGGCAGTTGGGTGGGCTTCCGGACACACATCGCGCGGCATCCGGATATCGGGCTGACGGTCATCCTGCTGTCCAACCGTGGAGACTTCGACAGCGGCGATTACGTCGACCCTGTGATCGACATCTATCTGGACCAGACGGAAAGCTAGCGCAGGGGCCCGTACGAGCCCGTCAGCGTGGCTGTGAAGGTCAGCTTGCGGCGCTGGCGCTAATCGACCCCGTCCGCCGAGTAGATCACGTAGAGCTTGCTGTAGCCCTGGGTGTCCCAGGTGCCCTTCCACTCTTTGGGGATGGTCGCCGTCTCGCCCGCCTTGATCTCCTGGACCGTGCCGTCCTCCGAGGTCAACGTGACGCTGCCCTCGATGAAGTACATGAACTCATCGACACCATACGTCCTGTCGTCGTAGGTCCAGTGCCCCTCAGTGGCGCGGTATATCCCACTGACGAACTTCTTGTCGCTGCTCAGGTGTGTGATGAAGTCGTGGGTAGTCCGCTCGCCGCGCGTTCTCACCACCGCATCCGGGTGGTCGAAGATGGCCCCGGCAATCTCTGCCGCGGTGAGCTCCGCCGGTCTGATGACGTCCTCGCTGGCGGCTCCGGTCACTGCAAGGGCGCCTGCTGCACCCGCCATCACCAATCCGAGGGCTGCAACTCCATACAATGCGCGCTTCATTGCTCTCTCTCCCTGGTTCGTATCTGTGGAACGACGACAGCTCTGACAGACTGCTCAGCCACCCGGCGCGAGCTCGATGCGCATCGCCGTAGCAGCCTCGATCTTATCCCGAGAATAGAAGACCGGGTGGAATTGGTCGTTGGCCCAGTCGTCGAAGAGGTTGCGATAGAAGGGTGAGTCGGGATCGCCGCTCTGCCCCGGAGTGTTCATGCCCACTCCGCGATCCCAGTCTCCGGTATCAATGATGATCCGGAACGAGGCGCCCGAAGTTTGGTTGTCACCGCCGCCGGTCTGGTTGACGGTATAGCTGTAGCCGCCGCGCGGGCGCGGGCCGGCCTCCAGCCGTTGGCGCATCGGCTCACTCACCGCCGATCCCAGCGGATGGCGCAGAGTGACGTGCTTGTAGTCCGGTTGGCCATAGATCCAGCGATCAGGATCGGAACCCAGCTTCTCGGTCAGCCTCGAGACCGCCGCCTCGAGTGCCTCGACGAGGATCTGGTCGCGTTCGCGCATGGGGTCGGATCCTAGCGTCCCCGGCGGGATCATGATCGTTTCGATCGTCTTCTTCAACGACAAGAACACTCGAGCTCCCGTCGGCACCAGCGCGGCATTCACACTGCGCCGCAGCTCCGCTTCCCACGCCACATACACTCCCGCCGCGACGGAGCGCTTGTCAAGCACGTGGTCCCACCCGAGCAGGAGCTTTCGAGCGCGCTCGGTGTGAGCGTCGTCGACTTCGATCTCCTCCAGCAGCGGCACTAGCTGGCGCGCCGGAATCGACAATTCGTCGGTCTGCAGACGCATCATGTCGGCGATCGAGAAGCGGGTGCCGCCGCCCAGCACCTCGACGAGACGCAACCAACGATACGGATCCGACCAGCTGAAGCCGATGGCATCCATGTACTCGTAGTCTCGCGGGATCAGCTCGTTGTTCGCTGTTGCGAAATACCCCTCCGGGGGATTCGCCACGCGCGGCTTTGCCTTGATCGGCAGATATCCATCCCACTCAAAGCGCCCATCGCCGGGCACCGGTACCAGGCCGCTCCAGTTGCGGCGAATAGGAGCAATGCCCACTGCCTGCCAGCCGATGGTGCCGTCACGCCCCGCCCAGACCATGTTCTCGCCGGGGATATTGGAGTAGTTGCACGCCTCGACGAACTCCTCCCAGGTCTTGGCCTGGTCCATACGCAGAGAGGCGAGGTAGGGCGAGCCGCCGATCTCCATCCAGCCGGCACGCACGGCGTATGCCAGGTTGCGAGCGGGATCCTCGAAGACCACCGGTCCGTGGTGCGTGTACTTGAGCTCGGCACGATGGGCGCTCTGCCCCTTCACCGGGATTTCCTCGACGAGCACCGTCATTGGCCGCCACCCACCCCGATAGCGGTACTCATTGGGATTCTGCGGATTGGTCTCGTATACGTAGAGATCCTCGGCATCGGTCGAGAACACCGTCAACCCCCAGGCGCCGTGGCCGTTGTGCCCGATCGAGACTCCTGGAAGGCTGGGCTCGCCTCCACCGATGACGTTCCATCCCGGACCCACCAGGTGCACCCAGTAGCGCAATGACGGAGCTGCCTGCACCCGGTGTGGATCGTTGGCCATCATCGGATAGCCGCTCTCGGAGCGAGATCCGCCGACCACCCAGTTGTTGGAGCCGATGTCCAGCCCGGCGTCGTAGGTCGGCACCTTGTCAGGGGCCTGGGTCGCCTGCTCGAGCCGGGCCAGGGCCTCGCCAGCACCACGATGCTCGGTCACGATGTCCTCGGGCAAGAAGCGCACGCTTCGCCGGAAGGCGTTGTAAGTGCCGAGGATGTCTTCCGAAAGGGCCGATCCGTCGATCGACGGATCGAGCTCGAGCAACGGATCGCCGGGCCCGTAGGTACCCAACTCCTTCACCGTCGAGGCACCCAGCTCGGCCACCAGCCGGCCGGTTCGCAGCTCCGCGCCGATGTTGCCCAGCAATCCCTGGTGCCGCGAGATTACGATCTCCGGGGTCCACATCCCGGGCCTGATGCCGAGCAACTCGAACTCGATCGGCAGCCGATTCGGCTGGCGTCGCGTCTGCTCGACATAGGCGTTGATGCCATCCACGTAGGCACCGATGATCGCCACCCCGTTGGGATGATAGTGATTCAGCTCCTGTTCCAGGTTGCGCCGGAACTTGAACAGTCGCATTCCCCGATCGCGCTCGATCTCGCGCGGCCCGAGGATCTCGGACACAGTTCCGGTCGCCTGGCGGCGCCAAAGCTCGAGCTGAAAAAGCCGATCTCGCGCCGCATTCCACCCCTGAACAAAGAACAGATCGTGCTCGGTCTCGGCATAGATGTGGCTGATACCCCAGCGATCAACGAGGATCTCGACCGGCTTGTCGAGCCCAGCGACGTCGAGTCGGGTTGATTCCTGCGCCACCAGGATCGATGCCGGGATCGTCAGAGCTATGATGAGACAACCGGCGATCACGCTGCATCGAACAGAGGTTTGAGGAATCGCACCGAAGGTCGGCCGGAAATACACGCGGCTAGCGATCATGTCCACTCCTGCGTCTAGCGAGCCAACTCGCCGTTGATCTCCATGAAGACGCGCCGGACGGCGCGTGGGCCCTGCGGCACTCGATCGACCCATCCCTCCATGTCACCGAAGTTCGCTTGTTCCACCGCCTCGTCCGCGGTGAGGCCGGCGGCGTGCAGCCGGCTGGCCTCGGCGATCACCCGCCGCACGGCGTCGCGGTGAGTCGCCACCTCCCGCCTACCGAGAAGCCCCGCTGAGCGGACCACGGCGTGGCCGGGGACGTACATGTCGACCTCCATGGCCTCGGCCCGCTCGATCATGGCTATCCACTCCGTCGGAAAAGCTGAGCGCATTGCCGGAAACATGTCGTTGAAATAGGTCTCGCCCATGAAGAGGACTCTCTCAGTCGGCATGTAGACAACCAGATCGCCGCCGGTGTGCGCCCGACCCAGGAACAGGATCTGAACCTCCTTGCCGCCGAGATGCAGGACCAGCCGCTCGTCAACCAGTGCGGTGGGCAGGATGACCGGGGGCGCGTCGGCAGAACGGTCACGTTGGCTGGCGCTCGTCTCCAACGTCGCTGCGGACGTCGGATGCGCATAGAAAACGGCGGTCGTCGGGAAGGCCACATTGCCTTGCGTATGGTCCCCGTGGTCGGAGCAAATCACCACATGGGTGATCGGCTTGTCGGTGACCTTGGCGATCTCGTCAATGAGTCGCTGTGTGTCTTCAGGTGTGCCCTGACCGTCCGCTACGAGCACCCCCTCCGAGGTAACCACGAACATGCTGAGAGTGGTCACTACCTTCTCGTCAGGTCCGGCCAGTTGCTCGTACACGTATACGTCGTCGGACAACTCGTGGACGCGCGAGAAGACCCCGTCCGGCAGGCCGGACAGCTCCGCTGCCGTATGCGCCTCGTCGTTGGCGCTCGAATCGTCCGCATCCGGAGCCGGCGGAGAGCACACCGTGCACACAAGCAAGGGAACGAGCGCTGCGATCCGCGTACGTTTCGCCATTTGTGCCTCCTCGCACACTGCGTGGCGCCGAGCCCCGAGCCTCCGTTTGTCAACATCACCCGCGCGCGAACGGTATCATCGCCTGCCGATGCGTCCAGTGATCTTCCTCCGCCGATCGAGCCGCGGCTCCGCAAACCTCGCACCGATAGCCGCGTGCACGTCTACCGCTCGGCTGATGAGAGTCGCAGCTGCGCTCGCCGTGGCCCTGCTGTTGAGCGACCCCGGACGGGAAGCCACCAACGCGTCGACGAGATCCCCTTCGCCAGTCGGGACTCAGGAGGCGACAGCGCAGGCTCCGAAGCGTGTGCCGGATGATTGGCCCGAGCGCTTCGAATTCGGTCACACGTGCGGAGCCGGCCCGACGCCTCGTACCATCTGAACCGGGTTACCGCCTGGAAGATCCGCAGCGACGGTGAGGTGGTCTTCCGGGTCGAGGACCTCTGGCAGGGAATCGGCTAGGAGGTTGTCGGCAGAGCGACCTGTGCACAGCAACCAGTTCGTTCTAGCCGCGTGAGATACTTCTTGATACAAGACTGCGAGAGTTCGAGTTGCGACTCACTGCTTGGGAACGACGGATCCTCTGATCGCCGTGCAACTGACCTGACCCCACGGTTAGTACCACGTCTTATCTCAGTAACTCGGTGCTGACAAGGGGTTGTTGAGGCCGGCGAAGCGCAGCGCAGCCGGATTCAACAACAGCGCTTCCGGGGCCGGTGGTCGGTAGCCTAA